>JARRNT010000008.1:0-44354 GCA_037384645.1 Gammaproteobacteria bacterium
TTCGGTCGTCCCAAATCGCTCCCGGCGATTTGGTCGAACAAAGGGTTCTCATCATGACCTCTCGTCTCCTGATAAACAAAAAAGCCACCTTTGAAATACAAGGTGGCTTTTTTGTTTATTGGCGGAGAGAGAGGGATTCGAACCCTCGATACGGAGTTACCGTATACACACTTTCCAGGCGTGCTCCTTCAACCACTCGGACATCTCTCCAGCATTACTAGTCATTCAATTTCGACACATTTTATATACCGCAGTGTGTCGCACGCGGGCGTGCACCTTGCTCAGGGCATCCCTGCCCTTCGCCCCTGCGGGGCCACCCTTCGGGTGTCCCGAATTGCTCCCGGCAATTCGGTCAACCGCTCGGACATCTCTCCAAATATATAGCACTCCAGCCGCCCGCAGCACGGGACTACTGGCATTTGCCGGCAAGGCGCGCAAGGTTATACCAGTTGGATTCTTTGGGCAAATACCACAGAGGCAATTCACCCGGGATTCAGGCAATTCGCTGTTAAATAGCAGGGTCGGAATTACCTGACCTGGCGGCTAAGTAAGTCTCCCAGGCTAACACGGTAGCCGGGGAATCTATATATTTACAATGATTACAAAAGGTTATGAGTTCATTCATAAGAATTCGATGGTCGCGAAATCAGCAATCGCATTTCCCGGGTTATATGATTTTTGTCAAACAAGACAGGGAGAGATACAACTACTCTTTAGATAGAAGGTCGACATGGAGAATAGATGACCGTACTAGTCAAATATGTTAGTATTTAAGCTACTGCGAATATTAGGAATTGTTAATAAACATGTATAATCAAAAACTTACAATTTTTAACGATTGCTGGCAGTGTCCGATAAATGTGACGTATTCCTCATTTTGTTGTTGGCAGCGATGCGTGTAATTGGGACATTCATTGCCGCTGCGATTGCCCTGGTAGTCGTGCTCAATGCCTGCACGCCACAGCGCACGATCCTTCAGCAGGTGCTCGCCAGCGGCAAATTGCAGGTCGTGACGCGTAATGCCGGGACGACATATTATGAAGGCCCGCATGGTCCCGCTGGCCTTGAATACCAGTTACTCAAGCGTTTTGCTGATCACCTTGGTGTGAAGCTGGAAATCAACGTCCCGGATAACCTGAATGACGTGCTGGATGAAATCCGTGACGGTCAGGCCCAAATCGCCGCAGCCGGGCTCACCGTGACCAAGGACCGTGAAAAACACATACGATTCAGTACCCCCTACCAGACCATTACCCAGGAATTGGTCTACAACGCGAACAAACACAAACCCAGCAGCCTGGATGACCTTGGAGATGGCACACTGGAAGTCGTTGCCGACAGCAGTCACTCCGAACGTTTGCGCAACCTGAAGTCGCAACATACCGACCTGCACTGGATCCAAAACCAGCAGGCCGACAGCACCGAATTACTTTCACTGGTCTCCGAAGGCCTGATTGATTACACCGTCGCCGACTCCAATGAAGTGGCAATTGACCGCCGTTATTATCCGGAACTGAAAGTCGCGTTCAGCATCAGCAAACCGCAACACCTTGCCTGGGCATTTCCCAAGACCAAGGACACCAGTCTGTACGATGCCGCCTGCAACTTTTTCGACCAACTCAAGCATTCAGGTGAACTGGCGCGTATCATCAAAAGTAATTACCAGCACGCCAATAATTTCGATTACACCGGGACCAACACCTTCCTGGGTCAAATCCATAATCGGCTGCCCCGATACCGTAACGAATTTGAAGTGGCCGCCAAACGTTACCACCTCGACTGGCGTCTGCTGGCAGCCCTGTCCTATCAGGAATCACACTGGCGTCCTCATGCCGTATCCCATACCGGGGTACGCGGGATCATGATGCTGACCAGGGCTACGGCCAAACATCTTGGCGTGGAAGAACGTACCGATGTCAAGGAGAGCATTATGGGCGGCGCCCGTTACCTGCGGAACCTGATCGACAAGCTGCCCGCAGACATCAAGGAGCCGGATCGCACCTGGATCGCCATTGCCGCGTACAATGTTGGTTATGGCCACGTCGAAGATGCTCGCAAGATTACCGAAGGGCTCGGCTTCGACCCGGATAAATGGATCGATATCAAGTCAAGACTGCCCTATCTCGCCAAGAGCAAATGGTACAAAAAGACCCGCTATGGTTATGCCCGTGGTTGGGAGCCGGTGCGTTATGTCGAAAACATCCGCAGCTATTACGATATCCTGGTCTGGCAACTCGGCAAGGACCAGCCAAACGCGCTCCAGTTGAAACCTATTCTGGCCCTGTCCTCCAGCGCGCTCTGATCAATCACGTGTTGTTATCGCACCGCTTAGTTGACGGTGCTCATGATTGCCCGTTGGACCAGAGTCTTGACCAGGTGGAGCTTGTATCCGTTGTCGGCCAGAGGTGTGGCATCGGTCAAAGCCGCCTCAGCGGCTGCCCTCGCCGTTTCTGAATTGATCCTTGCGCCCTGCACGACTGCCTCGGCGGCCGAAGCCTGCCAGGGTATGGGGGCAACCGCACCCAATACGATACTGGCCTGCTGGCATTGTTGATCCCTGGCCATTTGCAACACGATGGAAACGGCCGCCAGCGGCCAGTCGAAGGCGGCCTTTTCGCCCACTTCAAGATAGACACTTCGATTCGCCGGCGATGGCGGGGGTAGCAGCACCGCCGTGAGCAGTTCACCATCGGCGAGAATATTTTCGCGGTGCAGATCTGCCTGCGGCAGACGGAAAAAGTCTTTTAACGCAACCCGACGCTGTTTTCCGTCGTGATTGCGTAATTCCACCTCGGCTGAAAAGGCAAGCAGCGGGGTCGCGGGTGTCGATGCATGCACAATGGCACAGCTTTGATTGGCAAAAATAGCGTGATAGCGATTATCACCGTCCAGGGCAAAGCAATGGGCCCCGCCCTTGCGCAGGCAGTGATGGGCGGCCGAACGTAGATACCAGCAACGCGGCCGTTGCAGTAAATTCCCGCCAATGGTGGCACGGTTGCGAATCTGGGGGCTGGCGGCACTGGCCACGGCATCAATCAGAGCGGGATACTGTTGCGCCAGTGTCTCATGACCGGCAATCTGCGCGAGCGTAGTCAGTGTACCTATCCGGAATCCGCCTTCCGCTGTGCGGGAAATGCCCTCGAGTTCATGCAGCTGACTGATATCCACCAGGCGTTTGGGAACGACCAGACCAGCTTTCATGAGATCCAGTAAATCGACGCCGCCGGCTTTTATCAAAATGGATTGATGCGCTTCCGGTTCCTTATCCAGACTGAGCATTGCCTGTGCCGTTGTCCGGGTGTGCGCGGTTGCCATCTCCGGGGTATTCGCACGTTGCCATTCAAAGCGCTGCATTAACCCTGCCCTCCACGCACCGTCCCCAACGCCTGCAGGACCTTGTCAGGGGTCATCGGCAGGGAGTACAGACGCACACCGATGGCGTTGTATACCGCGTTGGCGATCGCAGGGGCCGTCGGAATATTGGCAGGCTCGGCAATACCATAGGCATCGGTCGCGCTTAAACCCTGGTAATTTTCCAGTAAGGTCACCTCGATCTCCGGCATATCACACAGCCCGAGTAATTTGTAATCGATGAAGTTGGGATTCAACATCAGACCGGTGTGCGTGTCCATGATACGTTCCTCCAGTAAGGCATAGGATACGCCCATGAGGACACCGCCCTGAACCTGGCTTTCCAGTTGTATGGGATTGATTGGCCGACCACAATCCTGAACGGCAACCACCTTTAGCACGCGTATCACACCGGTCTCGGTATCCACTTCCACTTCCGCAAACTGAACGCCGCCCAGTCCGTTTATGGCCATCGCTGCATCACCATTATGACTGGCAAATCCGGCATAATCATCGCCGCGTCCGGCTGTTTCACTGATGCGATCCGTGCGCAGCATCGCAGCTGCCTGCTGCCAGGAAATCCGCCGTGCCGGATCACTCTGCAAATAAATCTGTCCTTGCTGAATTTGTAACTCGTCTGCACTGACTTCCCAATTGCTAGCGAGCATGGACAGGAGTGCCTGTTTGACTCGCCAGGCTGCAACGCGGGCAGGTGGGGTAATCGATGCCGTAGTACGACTGCCATAAGAAGGCGGCCCGGAGGGGAATTCGGTATCGCCGATACGCACCTGGATCAGTTCCGGGGCAATGCCCAGTTCTTCGGCAACAACCTGGATCAGGGTTGTGCCAACACCGGTACCGATATCCTGCACACTGGATAAGACCTCAACCCGACCATCGCGCCATAAACGAACTTCGCAGGCCGCGTTGGTCTGCACCAGGGCCGGCCACATGGACTGCGCCATACCGAGCCCACACTTAATGGGCCCACTGTCCGCACCGGGTGAGGTACGTTGTGCCCAACCAATTTTCTCGGCACCCAGCCGGCGTTCCTCGCGCCGGACTGGACTGCCGTCAATTTTGTCGCGCAGGACGACAGGATCCATATTCAACTGCCGGGCGATCTCGTCAATCGCCTGTTCAAGGGCAAAGGCACCCTGGGTATTCCCCGGACCGCGCATGGCGGTACTCGGTCCAGTATTTGTAAAGACATCAAAATGCTCGGTATCGACATTTGTGCACTGATACATGGCTGCGGCGATAGCACCAACACCGGCATTAAAAGCCGTGCCGGCACTGCCATAAGACTGCAGTTGAATCGCCGAAAGTGTACCGTCTGCACGCGCGCCGATGCGTAATGCCTGTTCGCTGGAGGAACGATTACCACTGTCCAGTTGCTCTTCATCACGATGGTAAACCAGGCGTACCGGGGCACCGGCCAGGCGCGACAACTCGGCTGCTGTGCGGCCATACCAGGACATTTGCGACTTGGAACCAAAGCCGCCGCCGATGGCATTGGCATGCACGCGAACACGTGCCAGTGGCAAATCAAATTGACGGGCAAACTGGGCGCGCACCCCGGCCGTAAACTGGGTCGACATCCAGATCTCCAGCGCATCACCCCCCCACGATGCGACAATAGCGTGGGGCTCCATGCAACAGTGTGTTTGCACCTGGGTCTGGTAGCGGCCTTCGGCAATCACGGCTGCCTCGGCAAAACCTTTGTGAATATCACCGCGAGAATGCTGGTTCGTCGGACCCAGGACATTGACATTCAACTCATAGTCCGTGGCCATCGCCGGTAATCCGGCTGACTGTACACCAGCCAAATCGGAATTTTCATACACCGTGGCATTCACAGCCTGTTTTGATGACGCCAGATCGACGAAAAACGGCAGAGGTTCGTAGTCAATCGTGATCGATTGCAGGACCTGTCTTGCCAGTTCCGGCGTATCTGCCGCTACCGCGACAATAGCCTGGCCAGCATAGCGAACGAAGACCTCTTCATCCGGAACATCCGTCGCAAACAACCTCAGCACTGCCTGTACACCTGGCGTTGCCTCTGCCTGGCTAATGTCAATCGATTTGATTCGCGCATGCGGGTAAGGCGAACGCAGAACCGCAGCGTGCAACATGCCCGGTAAATGTATATCGACCGTGTAACGTGCCGTACCGGTGACCTTTTCCCGTGCATCCCAGCGGGGTACGGCCTTGCCGATCCAGTTCAGTTCGGCATTCGCGGCCAGTGCCGGGGGCTCATCGGATGGAATTTCACGTTCAACCGTGTCCAGGCCAAGATGGGCCAGTCCGCTGGGGAAACGTTCGCGTCGATATAGTTCGTCCGTCATTCTGAATCAGTCTCGTTATGCGACAAGGCCAGCATGGCGCTCACAATATGCGGATAAGTACCACAACGACACAGGTGCCCCGTCAGGGCTGCTTCAATATCTTCGACATGGGGATGGGGATTACGAGCCAACAGGGCAGCGCAACTCATCACCATACCCGGGGTACAAAACCCGCATTGCACAGCATCGTGTTCGATAAAAGCTGCCTGGACTGGATGCAATTTTTCCGGTGTCCCCAAGCCTTCAATCGTAGTGACCATGCGATCACCCAATTCAATAGCGAGAACACCGCAGGCAGCAACCACCATGCCGTCGAGCCAGACGCTGCACGCTGCACATGCACCGTGATTACAGGCAATTTTTGTTCCAGTCAGCCCGAGGGAACCACGCAGCGCTTCGGCCAGGGTGGTATGTGGCGCAACGGTTAACTCATGTAATTTTCCGTTGACCCAAAGGCTTATCGTAACCGGGCCCGGGCCCAGCACCTCGGCCACAGCCCTGTCTTTATCCGTGACTGACACACCAATATTCTTTGTGGCCAGATGATGTTCCATATTGCATAGACTGTCACAATACCCGTTTGGTTTCGCAAATGACGATAGAATTTATCCCTGTGTTATCGTCAGCTTCAGGTCGCACTGATATTAAAACAATATACTCCGACTTGCACCCGCTTGCCAACCTACTGCTATTAACAACCAGACTCGACTCCAGTGCAGCCGGAACCCACTCCACCCAAGCTGCTTTGAGCGAAACCAGATGCCTGCGCGCAATTACCGCAGCAGTAGATCGTAAAATATGACGGGTATGTTGCATGCACATGCACCCATCACCACGATCACGACGACATCAGAAAGCTTGCATAAATTATGCGTCATTTTTATGCTTTTATAGCCGCAAAAATATTCCTGATTTGATTGCGCCCCTGCATATTCTTACCTTGTTGCAGTGGCCACCTGAATGTAACGCCTTCCTGCCAGTCGCATATCTTTCGACACAACCATTATCCACTGCTGTTTTTTTCGGAGATGGTTACAGACAATTTGTCTTTACGAAGCATACCCACAGTTAACGGACAATGAGAAAACGCCGCCCAAGACGTGATAAACCAGGCCAGGCAACGCGCTTATCATCGCGATTGTCGTTGTCTGCCCGCAGCGCAACAGCAATCGCAACCATTCAATGCACCTTATCCCTTTCGTTATAGTCGCGCGGATTACTTTACCACGAGTTAATTTATCGCCAGGCGAACTAAATCATTTGCAGTGGTCAATTTTAATGAAACAGATATTTTCTCAAGGACCTGCACTACAAACCGGCATCGGAACACTGCCGGCACTCCCAACCCAAGGCCGTGCTGTACGACGGCGCAGCAAAGGGTTTACATCACAGCAAGGAGATGCAAGATGCAAAACGTGACAGCCGAAAATACCGATGATGCTGACCCAACGCAACATAATGCATTTAATGGACTTAACTCCGAGCAGGCCGCACGACGCCTCAGTCAATACGGCCCGAATGAAATCCAGGAACACCGCACCCACCCTTTACTCAAGTTTCTTCACTACTTCTGGGGCCCGATCCCCTGGATGATCGAAGCTGCCGCGATACTTTCCGGTATTGTTGGGCACTGGGATGACCTGACATTGATCGTTTCCCTGTTGCTCATTAACGGTCTCATTGGCTTCTGGGAGGAACACAAGGCCAACAATGCACTCGATGCATTGAAAAACCAGCTTGCCCTGCAGGCGCGTGTACTGCGCAGCGACACGTGGCAGGCATTACCTGCCAGAGAGCTGGTACCCGGTGACATTATCCGACTGCGTCTGGGCGACATCGTGCCTGCCGACGTGAAACTGCTGGATGGTGATTACCTGCGTGTCGATCAGTCCGCGCTGACCGGTGAATCCCTGCCAATCGACAAGAAAGTTGGCGACGAGGCCTATTCCGGCACTATCGCCAGGCAGGGAGAAATGCTGGCCGAAGTCACTGCCACGGGCGAACATACTTTCTTCGGCCGAACTGCCAGGCTGGTCGAAGGCGCCGGTGCCGTGTCACACTTTCAACAGGCAGTCATGCGTATCGGTAATTTTCTGATTGCCCTGGCTGCCGTACTTAGCATCGTACTCATCAGTGTGGAGCTTGCACGTGGCTCTCACCTGTTGCATGTCCTCGAATTCGTCCTGATACTGGTCATCGCATCAATCCCGGTGGCGATGCCGGCGGTACTCTCGGTCACCATGGCGCTTGGTGCAAAGGCGCTGTCCAAACATAAGGCCATTGTTTCCCGTCTGCAGTCTATCGAGGAAATGGCCGGTATCGATATCCTGTGTGCGGACAAAACCGGGACGCTTACCCAGAACAAACTGTCCCTGGGTGACCCCGTGTTATTCGAAGCAGAAGATGCCGAGGCACTCACCCTTGCCGCTGCACTTGCTTCCCGAGCGGAAAATAACGATGCTATCGACCTTGCGATACTCGATGCCCTGCCTGACAGCGCTTTATTGAAACATTACCGACAGGTCAAATTCATGCCCTTTGACCCTGTCAACAAACGCACCGAGGCGCGCCTGGAAATCCAACCCGCGGCTAAAACAGATAAGCGCAATCCCAGCGTTGAACAGGCAACACAGCAAAACTTTTCCACCTCCAAGGGCGCACCCCAGATCATTCTCGATATGTGTGGGGTACAGGGTGATACACGCAAACGCGCGGAATCCGCAGTCGATCAGCTCGCTGGTCGAGGCTACCGTACCCTGGGTGTTGCGCGTACGGCAGACGACGGCACGTGGCAGTTCCTCGGGATCCTCTCGCTGTTCGATCCACCAAGAGAAGACTCGGCAGCCACTATCCGTAAAGCTCGTGAGCACGGTATTTCGCTGAAAATGGTCACCGGCGATCACATCGCGATCGCCCGCGAGATCTCCGGGGGACTGGGCATGGGCCGCAACATCCTGCCGCCAGATGCCCTGCCCGATGACTACCAGTCAACAGCAAACCCGGCGCTGGTACGTAAACTTGAAAAATCAGACGGTTTCGCCCAGGTGTTCCCCGAACATAAATACGCCATTGTCAAAACACTGCAGGATGGTGGGCATCTGGTTGGCATGACCGGTGATGGCGTCAACGATGCCCCCGCTCTCAAACAGGCCGAGGTGGGTATCGCGGTTTCCGATGCTACAGATGCAGCGCGCGCCGCAGCCAGCCTGGTCCTGACTGCACCCGGCCTGTCGACCATCATCCATGCCGTGGAAGAGGCCCGACGTATCTTTGGACGCATGATGAGTTATACCATCTACCGTATCGCGATGACCATCGATATCATGGTCTTTGTGGTTCTGGCCATGCTGGCCACGCATACCTATCCTTTGACTGCGCTGATGATCATTCTTCTCGCCCTGCTCGACGACCTGCCCATCATGACCATCGCCTACGACCACACCTGGCTCGAACCCAGGCCGGTGCGCTGGCAAATGAAACGGATACTCACCATCTCTTCCACGCTTGGTGTACTGGCTGTCGTCGAAACATTCCTGATGATGCTGATTGGTCGTGACGTGTTCGGCCTGCACGGTGCGGCACTCCAGACCCTGATCTTTTTGCAACTGGTCGCCGGCGGACACCTGATGCTGTTCGTGACACGCAGCAAGCAACGCTTCTGGCGCGCGCCTTACCCGTCCTGGCAACTCCTCGTCGCTACCCTTGGTACACAAGTACTGGCCGCCACGATGGCCTGGGCAGGCTGGTGGATGGCCGCCATTCCGGCATCGGTTATTGGCTTGTTATGGATTTACAACCTGGCCTGGATGTTCGTGCAGGACCTGGTCAAACTGAGCCTGTACCGCGTACTGCCCGGCACAAGTGAAAAACCAGTCGCTGGCAATGTCAGCACTGACCCGGCAAGCTAAATGATACAAGTGCACGGCTTAGCAACAGGCGAGTGTGAACAGCACGTCCACCTCGGTCCGGAACCGAGGCAAGGGCACAGGCGGATGTTAGCGTCGGTCCCTGAAGAATTGTTGCAGCAGACCGGCACATTCCTCTGCCAGGATGCCGCTGCGTACAGCCAGCCGGTGATTCAGGTTAGGCGATTGCAGGATATCGAAAACACTGCCACTGGCACCGGTACGTGGTTCATGTGCGCCAAACACTATCTCCTGGACCCTGGCATGCACCAGGGCGCCGGCGCACATGACACATGGCTCGATCGTGACATAGAGGGTAGTGTTTAACAGGCGGTAATTGCCAATGCGACGCGCGGCATCGCGCAAGGCCATGACTTCGGCATGGGCAGTAGGATCCTGCTGGCTGATGGGTGAATTGTATCCCTCGCCAATGATCTGATCTTCTTTGACCAGCACGGCACCAATCGGCACTTCGCCAAGTGACTGGGCATGTTGTGCCAGCTCCAGCGCGCGCTGCATCCAGAATTGGTCAAGGGATTCGCGTTCGTCGCTCACGAACGTGCTTATTCCCACTCGATAGTGGCGGGCGGTTTGCTTGAGATATCGTAGGCTACACGGGAGATCCCTACGATTTCGTTAATAATACGATTGGAAACATTTTCAAGGAAGTCATACGGCAAGTGCGCCCAGCGTGCGGTCATGAAATCGATGGTTTCCACCGCACGCAGACTGACTACGTAATCATAACGGCGGCCGTCCCCCATGACGCCGACGGATTTCACCGGCAGGAACACGGTAAAGGCCTGGCTGACCTTGTCGTAGAGTTCGGCCTTGCGCAACTCCTCGATAAAGATCGCATCGGCAAGCCGTAGCAGATCAGCATACTCTTTTTTGACTTCGCCCAGGATGCGGACACCCAGACCCGGCCCCGGGAAAGGATGGCGATAGACCATGTCATAGGGCAGGCCCAGTTCCACACCCAGTCTGCGCACTTCATCCTTGAATAACTCGCGCAGGGGTTCGCAGAGCTTGAGTTTCATTGTCTCCGGCAACCCGCCGACGTTATGGTGCGACTTGATCAGGTGTGCCTTGCCGGTCTTGGCCCCGGCTGATTCGATCACGTCCGGATAGATCGTGCCCTGCGCCAGCCAGCGGGCCTGCTTGAGTTTGCCCGCTTCTTCTTCGAACACCTCGATAAACAGGTTGCCGATAATCTTGCGTTTGCGCTCGGGATCTTCCACTCCCTTGAGCGCATTGAGGAAACGCGCTTCGGCATCGACCCGAATCACCTTGACGCCCATGTGCTCGGCAAACGTCGCCATGACCTGATCGCCTTCATGCAGGCGCAGCAGGCCGTTGTCGACAAATACGCAGGTCAGTTGAGCGCCAATGGCACGATGCAATAGCGCGGCCACGACAGAGGAATCAACACCACCGGACAAACCGAGGATGACTTCTTCCTCTCCCACCAGTTGGCGAACCTGCACGATACTATCCTCGATGATATTACCTGGAGTCCACAGGTTTTCACAGCGACAAATCTCGCGCACGAAGCGCTCGAGGATCCGACCGCCCTGACGGGTATGGGTAACTTCCGGGTGAAACTGCAAACCGTAGAAGCCGCGTGCCTCATCAGCCATGCCGGCCAGCGGCGCATTCTCGCTACTGGCGATCACCATAAAGCCTTTAGGTATCTCCTTTACCCGATCACCATGACTCATCCAGACGTCGAGCAGGCCGTAGCCTTCTTCGGAGGTGTGGTCTTCGATATCGCGCAGCAGTGCGGAATGGCCACGGGCACGCACCTGGGCATAACCGAATTCACGATGACTGGAAGTCTCCACTTCACCACCGAGTTGCGATGCCATGGTTTGCATGCCATAACAGATCCCCAGCACCGGTACACCCAGTTCAAACACGAGTTTTGAAGCACGCGGGGTTTCCGCCAGGGTAACGGATTCCGGACCACCGGAGAGAATGATGCCTTTAGGTGCAAACTCGCGCAGGGCCTGTTCATCCATGTCATAGGGATGCAGCTCGCAGTAAACCCCGATCTCACGCACGCGGCGGGCGATCAACTGGGTATACTGCGAACCAAAGTCGAGGATCAGGATACGGTCAGCGTGGATATTGGGGTGTTGCGCGGCGTTCACTCTGATTAATCAACGCGGTAATTGGGCGCTTCCTTGGTGATGGCCACATCGTGCACATGGCTCTCACGCATCCCGGCGTTGGTCACACGCACGAACTGGGGTCGGGTGCGCATTTCATCGATGTTACGGCAACCGGTATAGCCCATACTGGCACGGATGCCGCCGAGTAGCTGGTTAATCAGGGGTTTCAGCGCACCCTTAAATGGGACACGCCCTTCAATCCCTTCGGGCACCAGTTTATCCGGTTCGCTGCCTTCCTGGAAATAGCGGTCACTGGAACCCTGCTGTTTGGACATCGCCCCAATCGAGCCCATGCCCCGATAGGCTTTATAAGAACGTCCCTGATACAGCTCCACCTCACCGGGCGATTCCTCGGTCCCGGCAAACATGCTGCCGATCATGACACAATGCGCGCCGGCCACCAGGGCCTTGGCGATATCACCGGAATAACGTATCCCGCCATCGGCGATAGCCGGGATCCCGGTGCCTTCCAGGGCAGTAACCACGTTGGCCACCGCAGAAATCTGGGGCACGCCCACTCCGGCCACAATACGGGTCGTACAGATCGAGCCGGGACCAATCCCGACCTTGACCGCATCGGCACCGGCATCAGCCAGGGCCCGCGCCGCGTCAGCGGTGGCGATATTGCCGCCAATCACCTGTACGTCCGGAAAATGCTGTTTGACCCATTTGACCCGATCCAGAACGCCCTGGGAATGGCCATGGGCCGTATCCACCACGATGACGTCTATCCCGGCCTCGACCAGGGCCTCGACCCGCTCGTCGGTCCCGGCCCCGACACCGACCGCCGCCCCGACACGCAGGCGACCGTGGTCATCCTTACAGGCCAGGGGGTATTCGGTCGCCTTCTGGATATCCTTGACCGTGATTAGGCCGCGTAACTGAAACTCGTCGTTAACCACCAGTACCTTCTCGATCCGGTGTTGATGCAATAAAGCCTGGATTTCGTTCCGGTTGGCCCCCTCCTTCACGGTCACCAGCCGGTCTTTGGGGGTCATGATGTGCTTGACCGGGTCGTCGTGGCGGGACTCGAAGCGTAGATCCCGGCTGGTGACGATACCCACCAGCTCTTCCCCAGCCACCACCGGCACACCGGAAATATTATGGGAACGGGTCAGGGCCAGTACATCCCGAATACTGGTATCCGGGGAGACCGAGATGGGGTCCTTGATCACCCCGCTTTCGAATTTCTTGACCGCCCGGACCATGTGGGCCTGGGCCTTCAGGGTCATGTTCTTGTGGATAATCCCGATTCCACCCTCCTGGGCAATGGCAATGGCGAGGCGGGCCTCGGTCACACTGTCCATAGCCGCAGAAAGTAAAGGGATATTAAGGGTAATATCGCGAGTCAGTCGGGTCTGGAGACTGACATCACGGGGAAGCACGCTCGAGTGGGCAGGGACCAGCAAGACGTCATCAAAGGTTAAGGCTTCTTCGATTATCCGCAACATCTGGCGAAATCCACTTCCCGTTAGTAAAGTCGCGGATTATAAAGAGTTTCTAATACACCGACAATGGGCAATTTCACCACCGGATTTCCCCCATAGCGTTGCCAAGCCGGATTTGAATCCGCATAATGGACTGACAGGTGGGTCAGGATCGTAAAACTTGAGTCACACCCTACTATAACTAGATACCACGTGTTTTTTTGCACACCTTTCTAATGATCAAAAATTTGGAGGAGCTCATGAAGAAATTGATTCCTTTTGCCGTTGCGGCGAGCCTGGCACTCGGTGGCTGTGCGTCCGGTGGCGGAATGTCGTCCGGAGCCATGCACAACGCGCAAGATGCAGCTGCCGCAATCAAGGCCGCGGAACAGGAATTAGCGGCAGCAAAAGCCGTTGACTACGTTTGGCGCGACACTGGCAAAATGATCAAAAAAGCCAAGGCGGAAGCAAAGGCCGGGAAATATAATAAGGCCTACCATCTGGCGGAACTGGCCAAACGCCAGTCCATCAATGCCGTAGCCCAGGAGAAAGCCCAAAAGAACGCGGGTCCGCGTTACTAATCGGCTTCTGGCAATACAGACAAAAGGCCGGTAGTTACCGGCCTTTTTCTTTTGCAAACAAATTAAGGTGACCATTAGCAGTCTGCCCGTTATGATGCTTCTTCATGTACGAGTCTGACCCATTAAATGATGGCACCCGCAATATGCGGGACGTGTATTCTGTCAGCCGCCTCACGGCAGAGGCCAGGAGTCTGCTGGAAGGCAGCTTTCCCCTGCTCTGGATTGAGGGAGAGATCTCCAATCTGGCACGACCTGCCTCCGGCCACTGGTATTTCACCCTGAAGGACAGTGGCGCACAGGTTCGCTGCGCCATGTTCCGTAATCGCAATATGCACATTCGATTTCGCCCGGAAAACGGCATGCAGATTCTTGTGCGTGCACGCATCAGCCTGTACGAAGCCCGCGGCGAATTTCAGATTATTGCGGAACACATGGAAGAAGCCGGTGACGGGGCACTGCGCCGGGCGTTTGAACAACTCAAGCAGCGCCTGGACAAGGAAGGGCTGTTTAATGCCGAGCACAAAAAACCCCTCCCTGCCTTTCCACGGCAAATCGGCGTCATTACCTCCGCCACCGGTGCCGCGATTCGCGATATCCTGACAACGTTGAAACGGCGGTTTCCTGCCCTGCCCGTGATTGTCTATCCGGTGCCAGTCCAGGGTACCGGTAGCGCAGAACATATCGCCCGTATGCTGGGTATTGCGGGACGACGCAGGGAATGCGACATACTCATCCTCGCGCGCGGTGGTGGTTCACTGGAGGATCTCTGGTCGTTCAATGAAGAGGTTGTCGCTCGCGCCATTTACCAATGCCCATTGCCCGTGGTGACCGGCATTGGTCATGAAATCGATTTCACGATTGCCGATTTTGTCGCCGATCAGCGCGCCCCAACGCCAACCGCGGCGGCTGAGCTGATTACGCCTGATCAATTCGCTTTGCTCAGGCAGGTAACACAACACAGCGGCCGCCTGCAGCAATTACTCCAGAACCAGTTACAACGGGCAGAAGAAAAGCTGCGATTACTGCGTCGACACCTGCGTGATCCGCGCCGCCGCGTCCAGGACTGGTCGCAACGCCTCGATGAATCACAACAACGCATGTTCAATGCCATGAATCACCATCTGCGACACAGTCGAGCCCGCTTTTCGCAGATACAGGGTAAACTGGCGCAACATAACCCGGTCGCCCGTCTGCAGGCTTATTCAAAACAACTGGTCTACCTGCAGCAGCGCGGTAACACGGCGATCACGCACCAGCTGGAACGCAAATCACGCTCGCTGGGCAATATCGCCCGGACCCTGGAGACCGTCAGTCCGCTGGCAACACTGGATCGTGGTTATGCCATTGCCACTCGCGCGCAGGACGGGCGCATACTGCGTAAAGCGGCACAATCCAGTATGGGTGAACAAATCCGTGTCCGGTTGTCCAAAGGCCAGTTACTTTGCAAGGTGGAAGATATTGAAAATGATGCGAATTAGCCTGATTGCTATTTTATTCCTGTCATCCTTCATGCTGGCGCGTGCGGCGGAGTTACCCCGAGGCCGGGCAGTGCCGGGCGGCATCGCCATCGTCGACCTGGGCAAGCAGGTGGAACCCAGCAAGGCCTACTTTGGCAAACATCGAGTCATGCTGCGCCACGATGGCAAAGGCTGGTTTGCGGTTGTTGGCCTGCCCCTCAGTCTCAAGCCCGGCAAACATGAAGTGGAATACATTACGCACCAGGGTAAACGGCACAAAGTGGCCTTTACCGTGCACAGCAAACAATACGCCGTACAACATATCACCATCAAGAACAAACACCTGGTAGACCCCACTACCAGGGACATGGTACGTATTCGCAAGGAATACAGGACCATCCACCACGCCCTTGCCAGTTGGGGCAAGACACCACGGGCCAATCTGAATTTCGAAATGCCGATTCACGGCATTATCACCAGTCCTTTCGGCCTGCGTCGGATATTCAACGGCCAACCACGTAAGCCGCATAGTGGCCTGGACATCGCAGCCAAGACCGGCACGCCGATCCACGCCGCCTCTTCCGGGATCGTCGCGGCAGCCGGCCACTACTTTTTTGACGGCAACACCGTATTACTGAACCATGGCCAGGGACTGGTGACCATGTATTGCCATATGAGCCAAATCAAGGTCAAACCCGGTCAGCATGTCAAGCGCGGCCAGATTATCGGTCTGGTAGGCAGTACCGGTCGGGCCACCGGCCCTCACCTGCACTGGGGGGTCAGTCTTAACGATACCATGGTTGAACCGGATCTGTTTTTATCAGCTGACGTACATTAGGTTTTATCCCGGCGGGGACCTCGTCGCCAGTGGCGAAAGACGTGGATATAAATAACCAGGTTTACGATCACGACAGTGATACCCAATACCACCTGGGTGGTCCTGGTCAGATGCAACGGGTACAGCACCGGCATCAGGTAATGCATAACAAAATCACCTCGATACATACCCAGGCCGGCTTGATCACGTAAGCGGTTCTCCAACGGCGTCAATGGGCAAATCCAGCCGGTGAACTCCACCAGGATACCCCAGCATACGGCCGGCAGATGAACCCAGATCCATTTAGGCCACTTCAGCAGCAGAAATGCACCCAGCATAACAAAAACGGCAAAACTCAAATGCAGTACCACGATGGTATCAGCGGCGAGTTTGGCCCAGGCTGGCGTCATATGTCCTCCCTTGCCTGGCTTTAGCGGATTTTAAAATGACAGCAAGCGGGTAAAACCGGCCAGGTCTATCCTCTCTACAGTATCGCGCCACAACGTCATGGCGCGTTAACAATACGATCAGAAATGCAGATTACCCTTTCCTGACATGCCGCTGCAAACGCCTGCGCTTGGCCAGTTGACGCGGGGTCAGTTTGTTTTTACGGCCCTTGAAGGGGTTTTCCCCGGTCTTGAATTCAATACGCAAAGGTGTCCCCTGCAGATGCAGTCGCTGACGATAGGCATTGATAAGATAGCGGCGATAACTGTCCGGCACCGCCTCGGTCTGATTACCATGAATGACAATCAATGGCGGATTCTTGCCGCCCTGGTGGGCATAGCGTAATTTGATACGATGACCGCGCACAAGCGGTGGTGGATTCGTGCTGACCAGCTCGTTGAGCATTCGTGTCAGCTTTGGCGTAGCCAGTTCTACCATGGCTGCACGATAGGCTTTGCGGATTGATCCGAATAAATCGCCTACCCCGCTGCCGTGCAGGGCTGATATATAATGCAAACGGGCAAAGGTGATAAAAGGCAGTTTGATATCCAGTTCGCGCCGTATCTTGTCTTTCTGATCGCTATCCAGCCCGTCCCATTTATTGATAGCCAGTACCAGGGCGCGGCCCGCCTCGATCACGAAACCCAATAGACTGGCATCCTGTTCGGTGACGCCTTCCTGGCCATCGATGAGCATCACAACCACGTGCGCATCCTCGATCGCCTGCAGCGATTTGATAACGCTGAATTTTTCAACCGCCTCGCTGACACGGCCACGTCGGCGTACGCCGGCTGTATCGATCAGGGTATATTGTTGTCCATCTCGTTCAAACGGCAGGTAGATACTATCGCGTGTGGTGCCCGGCATATCAAAGGTGATAACCCGCTCCTCACCCAGCATACGGTTAACCAGTGTCGACTTGCCAACATTGGGCCGGCCAATGATCGCAACCTTGATCCCGGCGTAGGCCTCAGCTTCCTGTTCCGACTCTGTGGATACATAGTCCTGCAACAGGTCATTCATCATGCTGGTGACGCCGCGCCCATGTTCAGCGGCAATCGCGTATACCTGATCCATCCCGAGGCGGTAAAAATCGGCAAGTGCGGCATCGATATCCATGCCATCGATTTTGTTAACGACCAGCGTTACCTGCTTGCCGCTCTGGCGTAAACGCTGAACAATTTTTTCATCTCCCGGCAATAGTCCGTCATGTGCATCGACCAGTAATAACACACGATCCGACTGTTCGACCGCCAGCCAGGATTGCGCTGCCATCAGGCCATCGATACCTTCCTTGTCATCGCCCAGACCGCCGGTATCGACCACGATGTATGGGCATGGCCCCAGCTTGCCTTCTCCGAACTTGCGATCGCGTGTCAGACCAGGTTGATCGGCAACCAGGGCCTCGCGTGTCCGGGTCAAACGATTGAACAGTGTCGACTTCCCGACATTGGGGCGACCGACCAGTGCCAGTACAGGTTTGAAGCTTGTCATATCAGGCCTCGCGCTACCGGAGCAGGCAATGAAACTGCCGGATGCAGCTCAGGGGTAATGGATATTGAAAGCTTCAGTATGGCCATAACGGTCCACTGCGATCAGTGAATTGCCGTCGACGAGAGGCGGTGCCAGGATATTATTGATCTTGGGGAACTTGAGATCCTGGGTTTCATTCAGATCTGGATCAGTATAATCGAAGGTATTCATACGAACACGCGCCACCAGCTTGCCGTTGTCACGCCGCAACCAGTGAATAAAACCGTCAAAATCTGCAACGATGAGATACTGATTTTGCAATTGCGGCCTGGTCAGGCTGCGTCTTATCAATAAATTTGTTTTCCAGAGGGTCGCACCATTTTGCCGATCCAGCGCCCAGATCCGGCTCTGATCATCAACCAGATAGATCCGGTAATCATCCACTGCCATACCATTGTAGGAATCGATATCCCTTGTCCACAGGATACGACCTGAACCCAGCTGTACTGCTGCCAGCCGCCCCTGATAACTTACCGCGTATACAACATCTCCATTGACAACAATTGGATTGGCATCAATATCGACCATACGTTCGAGATCAGTCCGCCCTCGCGGAATGGATATGACCGTCGACCATAAGATCTTGCCGGTCTGCAGGTTGATCGCCAATAATCGTCCATTATCAAACCCGCTGATAATAATGTCGCCACTGATCACCGGCGTACTCGTACCGCGCAGGGTAAGCGCCGGGGTGGTTTCTTCCAGCGACCACACTTGTTTACCATCCTTGCGACTAAGCGCATACATCATGCCATTGACGCAACGCACAACGACATAACCCTTCGCTACCTGGGGTGGTGACAAGACCTCACTACTGACCTGCGCGCGCCAGACAACATGACCATCTTTCTTGTCTATAGCGACCACACCGCCATCACTGGTGCCGAAAAACAGCAGATTATTATCCAGTGTCATTGCCGTCGAGGCCGGCAAACCCAGATTGACCTGCCAAAGGACTGAATGCTCCTTGATATTAAAGGCAGTCACCTGTCCCTTGTAATCGAGGTTATACAGGGTGTTGTTATCCAGAACCGGGTAGAGCTTGAGGTAGTTTTCTCCGGCACCTTCGCCAAAATCGTGCTGCCAGACTCTTTTGATAACAAAAGCATTATGTACCGGAGTGAGTTTCACAGGTGGCAATACAGGTGACGGGGAGGTACTACAGCCTCCCAGCCAGAACATCAAAACAACAACTAACAGACTGAACTTTTTCATTTTTTGCTATCTTGTGATAACGATGAGGACAGATTATCCATTTTCATCTGGACCAAATTCCGTTCTTTGCCTGCCAGTGTCGGGTCGGTCAGTGCCAGTTGATAGGCTTCGCGGGCTTGAACAGTTTTACCCTGTTTACTGAGGATATCGCCCTTGACCATGGCAAAGCGTGGCTCGAATGTCTGATCCTTGACCGCATCCAGGACTTTAAGTGCCTCGTCCAGTTTATTTTCCGCCACCAGCACCCTGGCGAGCCGATCACGCGCAATCAGGGAAATGGTTTTATAGCCGGGATGATCCACGGCCCAGCGTAAATGTTTGGCCGCTTCAGGCAGCTTATTGGCCGTTACGTCCTGCTTGGCCAGCCACATCGCAGTCAGTGCTGCATAGGAGGTGCCTTTGTATTTATCGAGCATCTCTGCGGCGAGTTTCTGACTCAGGGCCTTATCCTTTTTCGCGATGGCCGCTGTGAAGTTGTTATAGGCATCAGAAGCATGCAGCGCCCTGGTTTCCTTGTAGCTGAACCAGTAGCGCACGCCAATTACAACAGCCAGGCCGACTACAATACCGATAATGATAGCGGTACCGTTGTCCCTCCACCATTTTTTCAGTGCCTCGACCTGTTCTTCTTCCGTCATATGTTCAGACATTGTCTCACCCGCCTGCTAGTTGTTCCTAATAAATGCCATAAGCCATGCTTCGAGCTGGCTCTGCGAAATCGTTTGTTGTTCCTGATCGGTACGTAAAGGCTTGATGGAGACAGTCTCTGCCTGCAATTCATCATCACCCAGGATCAGGGCCAGTTGTGCCCCGCTACGGTCTGCCCGCTTGAACTGGCTTTTGAAACTGCCACCGCCAGTATTCATCACCAGGCGAAGCCCCGGCACGCTATCACGTAGCAGCTCACTCATCCGAAATCCGGTCCGCGCAGCCTGCTCGCCGACCATTATAAAATAAGCATGGGCTGAACTGGCAGCCTGCGAGACATATTCTTCATCCAGCAGGGCAATCAACCGTTCCAGCCCCAGGGCAAAGCCTACCGCAGGCGTGGCCCGGCCGCCCAGCTGGGCAACCAGACCGTCATAACGGCCACCGGCACAGACAGTCCCCTGCGCGCCGAGTTGCTCGGTCGTCCATTCGAACACCGTGCGATTGTAATAATCCAGGCCCCGAACCAGGCGCGGATTGATCGTATATTCAATCCCCAGGTCTGAGAGTGTCTCGCATATTCTGTCAAAATGCGCCCGGGATGGCGTATCCAGGTGTTCATTCAGTTTGGGAGCGGCCTCAATCATGGCCTGCATCGCCGGGTTTTTGCTGTCGAGAATACGCAATGGGTTGCTGTGCAGGCGGCGCTGACTGTCCTCATCCAGTTGGTCATTATATTGCCTGAAATAATCCACCAGGATCTCACGGTATGCTGCCCGGGCTTCATTCGAACCCAGGGAATTCAGTTCCAGCCTGACCTTGTGCGAGATTTCCAGTTGCCTCCAGTAGCGTGCGGTCATGGCAATGATTTCCACGTCGATATCCGGCCCATCCAGGCCGAACACTTCCACACCAAGCTGGTGAAACTGGCGATAACGGCCTTTTTGCGGACGTTCATGCCGGAACATCGGACCGCCATACCAGAGCTTCTGGATCTGGTTATGTAATAAACCATTCTGAATCGCGGCACGCACACAACTGGCCGTACCTTCCGGCCGCAGGCTAAGACTGTCACCGTTACGATCCGGAAAGGTATACATTTCCTTCTCGACAATATCGGTCACTTCGCCGATTGAACGCTTGAACAGGTCAGTCATTTCGACCAGGGGCATACGGATCTCGCCATAACCATAGGCACGCATGAGCTGTCGAAAGGCGGCTTCCACGATCTGCCAGCGCGGTGTTTCATCCGGCAGAATATCATTCATGCCGCGAATTGCTTGAATTGATTTTGACACGTGATTTAAATCTGAATTATCGGTTTAGTATATTATTTTTCACCTACCCGAAAAGAGGCGACCTGGTTTCGATGATAATTTGAATGATCGAATTCCTTCCCCTTATAAAAAACCTGAACGCCAGGCGCATTCCCCAGTAAGATTGTAAACGGCGGGACGCCTTGCACTTTCAGATCAGTATCTTTCTCCACCAGCCGGTACACAAGCCGATCGTTGGTACTATCGGTCACTTCCACCCAGGAATTATCGGTAAAATGCATGCGCAACATCGACGTCGCCGCTGTAACATTGTTTGCCTGGCTCGATGAACCTGGTGCAGTTGCCTGCGCATCAGCAGAATTCGCATTGGCAGGCGCACCTGTTTTTGTCTGTGATTGTCCTGATGAACCGACAGGTTCAGATGCCGGTATTCTGGCCTTTGGTGTCGGCAGCTTTTCTATTTTTGCAATGCCGCTTTTGAGTTCAGCCGGAGGTGTCGCCGGCTTGCTGGCTGGTTTTTCCTCGGAGGCAGTCTGATTGGGCGGCGGTTTTTTCGCATCAACAGACTTGCTGGTATTAAGCGTTTCAGTCACGCTCTTGGGGGCAGGGGGTATGACCAGTTCGCTGGAGTGCTGTACCCCTTTATCACTGCCGAGTATCCCGGTTTTGCTGAAGACATGGTATTTATCGATCAGGTAATAACCCCCACCGACTATCACGGCCGTAATAATCAGAACCAGGATAACTTTGATAAACGCGGTATTCACCGGCGGCTTTAGTGGTGTAATTTGCACGCTACTGGGAATTAAATCCGAGTTTATTTGCTCTCCGTGGTTGTAAGCCTGCACGATTTCATCTTCCGGCAACTTGAGCAAGCGCGCATAGGAACGCAGATAACCGCAGATATAGGCTGGCGAAGGCAGATTCGAATATTGATCTTCCTCGAGCGCAATAATCAATTGGACATCCAGTCGCAAATGATTTGCGACCTCGTCCCGACTGAGATGTTTACTCTCACGGGTTTCGCGCAAACGCCGTCCCGGGAGCTCAGTCACCTCCCTCGCTTCCTTTTCAGACTCTACTTTCTCCTCGAGCTTTTCCTGTTCTTGACTATCACTCATTGTTACAGTTTACCCATGCTTTCGAGTTTACGCAGGCGCTTGGCCTCGTCTGAATCCGGGAATTTTCCTTTTAATAAAATTTTATAACTTGCCTCTGTATCCGTATTACCCCGGCTACGTTCGAGCAGTATTCCGATCCAGAGACTTTCCGAAGTCTGTGGTGCAATAGCAATATAACGCTCGTAGTATCGATAGGCCTTGTCAACATTGCCCTTGTCGTAGTCGAGCTCAGCCAGTTGCAGCAGACTCTTGGGCATTTTTGGATTTAACTTTAGCGCGGAAATAAAAGATTTCTGGGCCAGAGCCAGGTTACCCTGGCGTGCCGCACATAGACCGACGTTTTCATAGGTATTGGCCCGCGACGGATAGATCGGGTTATCAATAATTTTATCGAAGTGTTTATAGGCCTTGTCATATTTGCCTATCTCGCACAGATACACCCCGTAGTTGTTCTGTATATCCATATCCGACGGATCCAGTGCCATCGCTTTTCTGTAATATTTACCGGCTTTATCGTATTCCTTGAGTCGTCGATACAGTTCCGCCATATAATGATAAGCATGCGGGTTTTCAGGATTGTATTTAATCGCCTTGTCCAGCTTGTACTTTGCCCGCTCATATTGCCCTTCACGCATATAGCCAAGCCCCAACTCCGCATTGAGTCGGGAAGCACGTTTTGCATCTACCGGTGCCAGGTACTCCTGCGTGGTACAGGCTGAAACCAGCAAAACTACCGGCAATAATATCGTTACAATCTTCTTCATTGGCACGCTCCCGCTTGTTGCGCCCGTCTTATACTGCGTTTGGTACGATCCATCACCTGTCCCGCCAACTGGCCGCAGGCAGCCTCGATATCATTTCCCCGCGTCTTGCGCGTAATCGTCGTCAGCCCATGCCTTACCAGAATATCGCGAAAGGCATCAATCCGTGACTGCGATGAACAGCGGTAGGCAGAACCCGGAAATGGATTAAAAGGTATCAGGTTTACTTTCGAAGGTACGTCACGTAACAACTTGACCAGCGCACGCGCCTCGTCATCACTGTCATTCACACCATCGAGCATCACGTATTCGAAGGTAATCCGTCGGCGTGCATCGCCAGCCAGGTAACGCTTGCATGCCGCCATCAGTTCAGCAATGGGGTATTTACGATTGAGCGGCACCAGCCTGTCACGCAATTTATCATTGGTTGCATGTAATGAAACCGCCAGGCTGACGTCGCTTGCCTGTTTCAGGCGATCCAGTGCCGGCACAACGCCTGACGTGCTCAGGGTGACGCGACGTTTTGACAGACCATAGGCCTCATCATCCAGCATCAGAGACATGGCCTTGATCACGTTGTCGAAGTTTAACAGGGGCTCGCCCATGCCCATCATCACGACGTTGGAGATCTGGCGTTGCTCGCGCGGCTGACAACCCAGCGCGCGGTTGGCCACCCACAGCTGACCGATGATCTCACCGACGCTCAGGTTACGATTAAATCCCTGTTGTGCCGTGGAGCAAAAACTGCAATCGAGGGCGCAACCCACCTGGGAAGAAACGCACAGGGTTCCGCGATCCGATTCCGGGATAAACACCGTCTCGATACAGTTGAGGTTATCCAGGCGCAGGACCCACTTGATGGTACCGTCATGAGAGCGATGTTCACTCACCACCTCAGGTGGCCGGACCTCGGCAATATCACTCAGTTTTTCGCGCAAGCCCTTGCCCAGGTTGGACATGGCGGAAAAATCCACTACCCCAAACTGATAGATCCATTTGAGGACTTGTGAGGCACGAAAGGGTTTCTCACCGAGGTCAGTGAAAAAGGCCTGCAACTCGGCCTTGTCGTAGTTCAGCAGGTTGACTTTGTCGTGCGTCGTCACACTCTTACCTTGCCGCTGACCTCAACGGGTCCGCGGACAAATCTCATCAGCTTTGAAGAAAAATGCAATCTCGTTCCTGGCCGTCTCGGCGGCATCAGAACCGTGGACGGCATTCTCGGTAATATCGGTGGCGAAATCCGCGCGGATGGTACCGGGGGCAGCATCCTTGGGATTGGTCGCACCCATCACTTCACGGTTTTTTGCCACGGCATTTTCGCCTTCCAGGACCTGGACCATAATGGGCCCCGAGGTCATGTAATCCACCAACTCAGCATAGAACGGGCGCTCCTTGTGTACGGCATAAAATTCGCCAGCTTGTTCCCGGCTCAGCTGTAACATTTTTGCCGCGACGATGCGCAGGCCGGCCTTCTCGAATCGGTCGTAGATCTGGCCGATCACATTCCTGGCAACCGCGTCTGGCTTGATAATCGATATCGTACGTTCTACGGCCATATCTCGCTCCAATTTTTTCAGTCTTAACAATAACATAAACCCGCGAGGACACGCGGGTTACCATCACACATTATCTGCGTAAATAGCGGGGAATTCTAGCTTTTACCCCCCCTGGGGGGCAATGATCAGTGCAGATACCGGGCCGTTTATTCCCGTTCCTCGATCCAGGCCATCTGGATAGCCTCGAGGATTTTCTCGCCGCAATGGGCTTCTTCATCATCAAATTCGTCCAGCGCCATGATCCAGGCCAGAAGATCGGTGAAACGGACATAGCGTGGGTCGACATCAGGGTGTGCCTCGTCCAGCTGGATCGCAATTTCCAGGGTATCTGTCCATTTTATGCTCATCGTAAGGCTTTCCTAGTGGTGTTCCGAAACCATATTAATGGTGTATTTGGGAATTTCGATGACCAGATCCTGCTCACCCACGATGGTCTGGCAGGACAGGCGCGAATCGGGTTCCAGACCCCAGGCCTTGTCCAGCATGTCATCTTCGTCTTCCGTGGATTCGTTGAGCGAATCAATGCCCTCGCGGATGTAGACATGGCAGGTGGTACAGGCACAGGATTTCTCACAGGCGTGCTCAATTTCGATGCCATTTTGCAGGGCGGCATCACAGATACTGACCCCGGGCTCCACCTCGAAAACGGCGCCTTCCGGGCAATGTTCGTCATTGGGTAAAAATATCAACTTCGGCATCAGGCTCTCTACTCAATCTTGTAACTTGATTTCATCAACGCGGTGACCGGCCAGGGCGCGCTTGATAGTACTGTCCATCCGGCGGGCGGCAAATTCCGTGGTGATCTCGTTCAGGTGTTCAATCGCCGACTTGATCGCGCGATGATCCGTGCCGTTGCGGGCCTCGGCCAGGGCCTGCATCGAAGCCTCGATAGCGGCACGTTCTGACTCGCTTAACAGGTCGGCATCCGCCCTCAACGCCACCTGCAAGGCCTCGATCACGCGGTCTGCTTCGACCTGTTGTTCCCGCAGGTTACGGGCATCCACATCGTCGTGGGCATGGGCAATGGAATCGCGCAGCATGGTTTCGATCTCAGTATCGGTCAGACCATACGAGGGTTTGATCTGAATACCACTCTCCACTCCGGTGGTTTCCTCGCGCGCCATGACCGATAACAGGCCATCGGCATCAACCTGAAAGGTCACCCGAATGCGGGCGGCACCCGCCACCATGGGCGGGATCCCGTGCAGGGCAAACCGCCCCAGGGAGCGACAATCTGATACCAGTTCCCGTTCGCCCTGCAGGACATGAATACTCATGGCCGTTTGCCCGTCTTTGTAGGTGGTAAAGTCCTGCGCCCGCGCAACCGGGATCGTGGTATTACGTGGAATAATCTTCTCGACCAGGCCACCCATGGTCTCCAGTCCCAGGGACAGGGGAATCACATCAAGTAGCAGCATTTCATCATCGGGCTTGTTGCCGACCAGCACATCCGCCTGGACGGCCGCGCCGATGGCAACCACCTTATCCGGATCAATGTCGGTAAGCGGCGTCTGCCCGAAAAATTCCCCGATTTTTTCCCGCACCCGGGGAACGCGGGTCGAACCACCCACCATGACCACGGCCTGAACCTCGCTGGCATCCACCTGGGCATCGCGCAGCGCCCGCCGACAGGTAATGACCGTCTTCTGAATCAGGGGGTCGACCAGTTGCTTGAACTGTTCCCGCGTGAGTTCAGCCTGCCAGTGCTTGCCATTATCCAGTTCAAGACTGATCGTTGTCTGCTCTGCATCGGTCAATGCCTCTTTTGCGCTACAGGCTGCCTGCATCAGGCGGCGCAGTTGATGATGACTGGTGTCATCCTGAATCCCGGCCTGCTGCATCAGCCACTGGGCAATCGCCTGGTCAAAATCATCGCCCCCGAGAGCTGTATCGCCCCCGGTCGCCATCACCTCGAATACTCCCTTGTGCAGCCGCAGGATCGAAATATCAAAGGTGCCACCACCGAGATCGTATACGGCAATCACCCCTTCCGCTGCCTTGTCCAGTCCATAGGCGACAGCCGCCGCGGTAGGTTCGTTGAGTAGGCGTAAAACATTGAGTCCGGCCAGCTTGCCGGCATCCTTGGTGGCCTGACGCTGGGCGTCGTCAAAATAGGCCGGCACCGTGATCACCACGCCCTGCAATTCATCGCCCAGGGTCTGCTCGGCGCGATCTCTGAGCACGCGCAGGATATCAGCGGAAATTTCAATGGCGCTGAAATTGCCGGCGGCCGTGTGAAAACGCGGGACCACCGACTCGGTCTCGGCGAATTCATATGGCAGACGGCTGCCTAAATGCTTAATGTCGCTGAGACCACGCCCCATAAAACGCTTGACCGAGACGATGGTATTCAGCGGGTCTTGCGCCGCCATGGCCCTGGCCTCAACCCCGACCTGCGCCGCCTGATCATGCTGATAACGCACCACTGACGGTAACAGGTGCCTGCCCTCTGCGTCCGGCAGGGTATCCGCCTGCCCGCTACGGACTGAAGCAATCAGGGAATTGGTCGTGCCCAGATCAATTCCCGCAGCGAGCCTGCGCTCATGCGGTTTGGTCGATTGTCCGGGTTCGCTGATCTGCAAAAGTGCCATGGTTTCAATTCATCCTTTACAGTGCATCGGCCAGCTCGGCTTCAAGATTTTCACTTTCCACTCGCAGCTTATGCAGGAATTGCAGCTTATGCACCATAGCCTTGGCCTCTGTCAGATCCTCGCTGCCCAGTGCCTTGGCCAGGTCGTCTTGCATGTCGGTAATACGTGCATTGATATCCTGCATGAGAGTGTTAAGCCGGCTCAGGGCATTGGGATCGTCCCTGACTTCGGCCAGGGCCTCGCGTAATTCGATCTGCTCCATCAGGAACTCGGAATCGAAACTGGTATCCTTTTGATCATCGAAATCAACACCCTTGAGCTGCAGGATATAACGCGCGCGCTGCAGGGGAGATTTTAGTGTCTGAAAGGCTTCGTTGATATTCGCCGCCATCTGCATGGCTTCACGGCGTTCCCGTTCCGTGGCATTGGCATAGCGATCGGGATGCGCTGCCCGTTGCAGATCACGATAACGTTCCGCCAGTGAGGCATTATCGATTTCGAATGCAACGGGCAGATCGAATAGTTCGAAATAATTCTGGGTGCTTGCCGCGGTCATGAGTCAACCCGCGATCAGACTGTAAAGCTTTCGCCGCAACCGCAGGAGGCTTTTTCGTTCGGATTGTTGAACTTGAAGCCTTCGTTCAAACCTTCTTTAGTGAAATCCAGTTCGGTACCATCGATATAGACGAGACTCTTGGCATCCACGAAGATCTTCACGCCCTGCGACTCGAAAATCTCGTCACCTTCCTCAGAGGCATCGGCGAATTCGAGCACGTATGCCATGCCCGAGCAACCGGTGGTTTTCACCCCCAGGCGCAGACCTTCGCCTTTGCCGCGATTGGCTAGAAAATCCTTAACCCGTTTGGCTGCGTTTTCAGTCAATGTAATTGCCATGACCCTGGTAACCTGTCGCGTTAGGCGCTTTTCGCCTTGTCAGCATCCGGTGCCTGCTTGTTCTGATAATCCTCGATCGCGGCACGGATAGCATCTTCCGCCAGGACCGAACAATGGACCTTGACCGGTGGCAATTCCAGCTCTTCGGCAATCTGGGTGTTCTTGATCTGGGAAGCTTCGTCCAGGGTTTTACCCTTGACCCACTCGGTCAGGAGCGAGCTTGAAGCAATGGCTGAACCGCAACCATAGGTTTTGAACTTGGCATCCTCGATAATGCCCTCACCATTGACCTTAATCTGCAGCCGCATGACGTCACCACATGCAGGCGCACCGACCATGCCAGTGCCGACATCAGTGGCATCCTTGTTCATGGACCCGACGTTACGCGGATTTTCATAATGGTCGATAACCTTATTGCTGTATGCCATGACTACTCACCTCTTGGATATTCGTGATTAATTCTGTTCTCAACCCTAGTGCGCGGCCCATTCGATACTGTTGAGATCGATGCCATCTTTATACATCTCCCACAGTGGTGAGAGCGCGCGCAGTTTATCAATATTCTTGCTGATTTGCGCAATGGCAAAATCAATCTCTTCTTCCGTGGTAAAACGACCCAGGCTGAACCGGATCGAGCTGTGCGCCAGCTCGTCAGAACGGCCCAGCGCCCGTAACACATAGGACGGTTCCAGCGAGGCCGACGTGCAGGCGGAACCGGAGGAGACCGCCAGGTCCTTGAGCGCCATCATCAGGGATTCACCCTCGACGAAATTGAAACTGATATTCAGGTTATGCGGAATACGCTGCTCCATGTCGCCATTGATGTACATCTCTTCGATGTCCTTGAGGCCATTGAGCAGACGGTCCCGCAGCATGCGTACCCGCTCGTTATCGGCGGCCATTTCTTCCCTGGCCAGGCGGAAGGCCTCGCCCATGCCGACGATCTGGTGAGTCGGCAGGGTCCCGGAGCGGAAGCCCCGCTCGTGACCACCACCGTGCATTTGCGCCTCCAGGCGTATCCGCGGTTTACGGCAGACATACAGGGCACCGATGCCCTTGGGACCGTAGATCTTATGTGCAGAGAAGGACATCAGGTCGACTTTCAGTGCCTTCAGATCGATGGGGACTTTGCCGGCACTCTGGGCCGCATCGACGTGAAACACGATATTGCGCTCGCGGGTGATCTCACCGATGGCCTGGATATCCTGAATCACACCAATCTCGTTGTTAACGTGCATGATGGACACCAGGATAGTGTCATCGCGCAAGGCCGCCTTGAATTTGTCCAGATCGATCAAACCATTGGGTTCGGGGTCCAGGTAGGTGACCTCGAAGCCATCGCGCTCCAGGAACCGGCAGGTATCGAGTACCGCCTTGTGTTCGGTCTTGCAGGTGATAATGTGTTTGCCCTTCTTCTTATAGAAGTGGGCGGCACCCTTGATGGCGAGATTATCCGATTCGGTGGCGCCAGAGGTGAAAATGATTTCCTTGGGATCGGCATTGACCAGTGCGGCAACATTGGCACGGGCTTCATCGACGAGCTTCTCCGCATCCCAGCCAAAGCTGTGCGAGCGGGACGCCGGGTTACCGAAATGACCGTCCAGGGTCAGGCACTGGCAGAGCTTTTCTGCGACCCGCTTGTCAACCGGGGTGGTGGCAGAGTAATCAAAATAAATCGGTGTTTTCATCGGTTATTATCTCTTTACTACTCGCTGTTCACAGGCGCGGGTTCACGCCGGACCAACGCACTGTGACATTCTCAGTTTAGGTAAACTTTATTCAGGATACCGCGGCAGTCTCTCGCTTGACGCTATCGAGCGGTACCTTGGTGTTTTCCTGCAAGCGGTGCTGGCGTTCGGACACATCCCGGACCCCTTCCCGCTCAACCAGGTCACCCAGGCTGATGCCACACAGGAACTGGTAAATTTCCTGGCTTAATTCCGCCCACAGTTCATGGGTCAGGCACTGTTCATCGTCCTGGCAGTTGGCCAGGCCACCACAGCGCGTCGTCTCGACCTTTTCATCCACGGCCAGGATCACGTCGGCCACCGGAATTTCCTTGGGGGCACGGCTCAGGCGATAACCACCACCGGGACCACGGGTACTTTCGACCAGGCCCTGGCGGCGCAATTTGGCGAACAATTGTTCGAGATAGGATAAGGAAATGCATTGCCGTTGCGAGATGTCAGCCAGAGTGATGGGTCCATCTTCAAAATGGAGCGCCAGATCCAGCATGGCGGTAACGGCATAACGGCCTTTTGTAGTCAGTCTCATTGCGACACCTCACGTAATTTAGTAATCTATGAATTACCAATACTGCGGTGCTAATTATACTTACCTGAGCAAATCAGTCAAGTATTAATTTCGTTCTTCTACCTTCCCCGCCTCAGACGCTATCTCCTTGTTTTCACTGGATTTATCATCTTCCAGCAGGTGCGGTTGCTGACTCTCGATTTCACACGGCCCCAGGTCTGGCAAATTGACCGAATCGATTTCCATTCCCAGGGATTTCAATGACTTGCACATATTTTCCAGCTGCTCATCCATGGCGTGGACATGGTCAAGCAAGGCATCGATGGCGTTGGCGACCGGGTCAGGCATGTCCCGGGTCGTGCCATAGGCATCGAAACCAATCTTTTCAGCAAAGGCCGCGCGACGGGCCTGATGGGCCGCCTTTTCTTCCCTGGCCTGAACCACCCGCCCCGGGACCCCCACCACGGTTGCCCCCGGGGGAACATCTTTGACCACGACCGCATTGGAGCCGACCCGGGCCCCCTCGTTGAGGGTAATCGGGCCTAGTACCTTGGCCCCGGCGCCAATCACCACGTTGTTACCAAGAGTAGGATGGCGTTTACCCTTTTCCCAGGAGGTACCGCCCAGGGTCACGCCGTGGTAGAGCGTGCAGTCATCGCCGATTTCGGCCGTCTCGCCGATGACCACACCCATACCATGGTCGATAAAAAAACGCCGGCCGATGCGCGCGCCGGGATGGATTTCGATACCGGTGAACCAGCGGGCAAAGGCAGAGAACCAACGGGCCAGCCACTTCCAGTGCCGGCGCCATAAGCCATGGGCAAGCCGGTGGAACAACACGGCATGGACACCCGGATAGGTGGTTAAGACTTCAAAACGCGAGCGCGCCGCCGGGTCACGGTCAAAAACGCAATCGATGTCTTCTTTGAGGCGACTAAACATAATCGAACACAATATGAGGGATGCTACGGGTTTTCAACGCTTTTTTTCGCCGCCTCGGCGGCTGTCAGGATCCCGCGCAGAATATTCAGTTCCATGCGATCCAGTTCCGCCCGGTTGAATAAACGCCGCAGACGTCGCATCAACTGGCGCGGGTTGTCCGGGTCGTAAAAATCGATGGCGGTCAGGGCCTGCTCGAAATGCTGGTACAGCCCTTCCAGCTCTTGCGAGCTGACACGCGGATAGTCATTCTCGACCCGCAGTTGCGCCTTGCCGGCCTGGTGTAAATGCGCCATGTGAACTTCGTAAGCCAGGACCTGGGCGGCGGCCGCGATGTTGAGCGAACAATATTCCGGATTGGCCGGGATATGCACCAGGTGGTGACAGCGGTCGAGTTCTTCGTTAGTCAGGCCCGAGGCCTCCCGCCCCAGTACCAGTGCAACCCGATGCTGGTCAGACTCGACCACCGCCCTTTCCGCACATTCCCGTGCATTCAGCAACGGCCAGGGAATAGCGCGCAGACGGGCACTCGCGCCGACGACCCAGCCACAATCGGCCACCGCCTCGTCCAGGCTGGCCACCCGCCGGCAACGATCCAGGATATCCACGGCCCCGGATGCCCGCGCCCAGGCCTTGCCACTGGGGAATTCCGCAATCGGATCGACCAGCACCAGGTCCTGTAAGCACATATTTTTCATGGCACGCGCCACCGCACCGATGTTGCCGGGATGTGAGGTGTTAACCAGCACTATCCGAATATTTTCATATGCCAATGCCTGCTTCCTTTTCCTTTCATGCCAACGGACTGCTAGAATACGCGCCGTTTTTTCGTTCTTTCAAAGTTAGATGGAGTAACTCAGCCATGCATGCCATGCTGAATATAGCCGTACGCGCCGCACGCAAAGCCGGCGATATTATCGCCCGTGCCTGCGACCAGGTGGATACCCTCAAGGTAAGACATAAATCCGAAAATGATTTTGTCAGCGAGGTCGATCACCGCGCCGAACAGGTCATCATCGATACCCTGCTCAAGGCCTACCCGGATCATGCCATCCTGGCCGAGGAAAGTGGTAGCCAGGGCAGCAGCGATTACGAATGGGTCATCGATCCCCTCGACGGCACCACCAACTTCCTGCATGGCTTTCCCCAATATGCCGTCTCCATCGCCTGCCGGCATAAAAATCAGCTGCAACATGCCGTGGTCTACGACCCGTTCAAACAGGAACTGTTCACCGCCAGCCGCGGTGATGGCGCCCAGCTCAATGGCAAGCGTATCCGCATCAGTCAGCGTACCAGCATGACGGGTGCCCTGCTGGGTACCGGTATTCCTTTCAGCGATGTCGAAACCCTGCAGATCCACCTGAACATGATGCGCGACATCATTCCGGGTACTGCCGGTATCCGCCGCGCCGGCTCCGCCGCCCTCGACCTGGCCTACGTGGCCGCCGGCCGACTGGATATTTTCTGGGAATTCAAGCTCAAACCCTGGGACATGGCAGCCGGAATTCTACTGGTGGAAGAAGCCGGCGGCCTGGTGGGCGACTTCAACGGTGGCTTTGATTATTTTGCCAGTGGCAATATCCTCACGGCCAATCCCAGGCTATTTAAGCAAATGCTGAAATTGCTCAAGCCCCACCTGCCAAAATAATTGCCTGACCCCATCAAGTCCGGGGCATTACGGACGCTACTGCCTTTGAATCCGTCAGTCAGTGCAGGGAAACATGGCAAAAAGCATCAGGAAACCCCGGTTCAAGGCTCATCCGCGCTCGAATTGGTCAAGCGTGACGTGCCTCGAGGGTCTGAATGACTCTGCCAGTTATTTTGCCTACCCTTCGACCCAGACCCACCCTGGAATTCCTGTCCGTCTGATACGGACGCGAAATCGCTAGGGCGTATCAAATCCAGCGCCTGAGGTTTGACGGCCACGCCGCATTTGATGTTTAATCCAACAATACCTATAACATATTAAACATACTGGTATTTGGGGAGAAGTCATTATGCAACGCACCACACTCTCAATTCTGATACCCCCCCTGGCCGTCTGCCGCTATGGCTGTGCCGGTTGTTGTGCAGCCCCGATTGGCGTGTTCTGGCTGGCTGGCATTGTCAGTATTATTTATGGCTATCTTGGCGGCCCGGCCGGGCTGGAAACCATTAGCTGGACTACAGTCGCGCTGGGCCTGGGCTTGTGGATCATCGCCTCGGTGTGGGCCATGATGGCCATACGCGGGGTCAAGGATGATGAATGCCAGCGCAAACGCAGTACGGTTTGCCGCATGGTCAGTCCTGCTGCCGATGAGAGGGACCCGCTAGAGGATATCAAGAAGTTCAGTAATTGAATGCTGATGCCAGCGCTATCCATGTAGTCCGGCCTACCCTTCACAACAGGGAAGGGAAATGATGGGTGAAGTCATTGCTTTTTCTGCCAGGCCGGCGCACCAGACCTGCCTCGATACGGTCCAACCCGTCCCGTGAACGAGCCATACTATCGATTTAGACACGATGTGCTGGCACGCCTGCCAGGTAATCCGCGCTAACGAATCAGCCTGACGATACCCACTTGCCGGGCAGCTCAGGGATGGCTGCCATCGCCCTCCGTCTGCTTGGGCACGGGCATCAGATGTCTGCGATCGACCTTGAGCGCCAGGACCATGGCACTGGCGACATAAATCGAGGAATAGGTGCCGACGATAATCCCGATGATCAGTGCCAGTGAAAATCCCCGGATCGATGGGCCACCAAAGAAAAACATTGCAGAAACCACCAACATGGTCGTGAACGAGGTCATTACCGTGCGCGACAGGGTCTGGTTCATGGCGGCGTTGGTGATTTGCAGGGTCGTGCCTTTGCGCATTTTACGGAAGTTCTCCCGAATTCGATCGTAGACCACCACGGTATCATTCAGTGAATAACCGATAATGGCCAGTACCGCCGCCAGTACCGTGAGATCGAAAGGCCACTGAAATACCGAGAAAAACCCGATCGTAATGAGCACGTCATGGATCGTCGCGACGATGGCGCCGAGGGCGAAGCGCCACTCGAAACGCAACATGACGTAAATCATGATGCCACCCAGCGCAAGCAGCATGGCGATACCGCCCTTGTCACGCAGTTCCTTGCCGACCTTGCTGCCGACAAAGTCGCGACGACGCACATCAATTTGATCCTTGCTGTCTTTTTGCAAAACGGCAATGACTTTGTTCGTCACTTGAGCCTTGGTCAGCTTGCCCTTGTCCGCGATGCTAATGGTCAGGTCCTTGCCACTCTCACCGATACTTTGCACAACGGCATCCGGATAACCGGCGGCATCCAGCTCTTTACGTACGGCTTCCGGACTGACGAGATGCTGATAACCCAGTTCGATCTGGATCCCACCCTTGAAGTCCAGGCCCAGATTCAGCCCCTGATAAATGAGTGAACCGATACTCGTGGTCACCAGGAGTACGGAGAGGATAGCGGCATAACGCCCCTTACCGAGAAAGTCAAAATTTGGGACTTGTTTGAAAATGCGCATGGCAGGCTGATTCCGTTAAATTGATAATTTTTTGATGCGTTTGCCGCCCACGATGAGATTGACGACTGCGCGCGTGCCCATGATGGCAGTAAACATGGACGTGGCGATACCGATTGAGAGCGTCGTGGCGAAACCCTTGACCGGTCCCGTACCCAGCATGAACAACACCATGCCGGCAATCAGGGTCGTGACATTGGAGTCAAGGATCGTGGACCAGGCCTTTTCAAAACCGGCGTGAATACTCGCCTGTGGCGTATTACCCAGGTTCATTTCTTCACGAATACGCTCATAAATAAGCACGTTGGCGTCCACCGCCATACCGACGGTTAACACGATACCGGCGATACCGGGCAGGGTCAGAGTGGCCTGGAAGATCGAGAGAATGGCAACGATCAGGACCACGTTGGCCATCAATGCGAGATTGGCCAGCAGACCGAAGCCGCGATACCAGAACACCATGAACACCAGGATGAACAGCATACCGTAAACCACGGACTTGATACCCTGTGTAATATTCTGCTTACCCAGGCTTGGACCGACAGAACGCTCTTCCACGATGTGAATTGGCGCGGCCAGCGCACCCGCGCGTAACAACAGCGCCAGCTTGGTAGACTCGGCCCGACTCAGCCCGGTGATCTGGAACTGCTTGGAGAAAACACCCTGGATCGTGGCCAGGCTGATCACTTCCGCGTGCGGCTTGGAAATCGTCTCTGTCTTGCCGTCCTTTTTGACCTTTTCCGTGGTGTATTCGATAAATACCACGGCCATGCGCTTGCCCAGGTTTTCCTTGGTGTTGTCACCCATGATGCGGGCACCCACCCCATCGAGGGTCACGTTCACCGCCGGCAGGCCTTCCTGGGTCGAGCTCGCGGTGGCATAGGTGATGTTTTTACCGGTAATGATGATCTTGTTCTTCAGCAACACCGGCTGCCCGCTACCGCGCATGGTATACAGCTTCGAACCGGGTGCCTTGCCCTGTTCGGCGTCCTGCACCGAGTACTTGTCCTGCTCCATGCGAAATTCGAGACTGGCAGTCGCGGTCAGTACATCCATGAGTTCGTCGCTGTTTTGTACGCCCGGGAATTCGGCCACGATACGGTCATCGCCCTGGCGCACAATCACCGGTTCCATCAGGCCCTGGTACTTGTCGTCGATACGTTTTTTCAGCACCGTGATAATCTGGGAGATGGTATTGGAGTGCAGTTCCTCGACTTTCTGCGGAGACATCACCGCATCCAGATAATACAGCTGCCCCCGATCCGCATTGGTAAAGTTCAGGCTCGGGAAGGCACGATGCAGGGCATTGCGTGCCTGTTCGCGCTTATCCGCATTCTGGTATTTCAGTACAATGGTCGAACCGCGAATCACCATGGAACGGGCACGCAGGTTTTCATCCCGGTGTTTGCGGAAATATTCAAAAATGTCATCGCGATAATTATTCAGCTGCTGACGCAACGCTGTCTTCATATCGATCTCGATCAGGAAGTGCAGGCCACCGCGAAGGTCCAGTCCCAGGTACATGGGTTTGGCATTGATTGCCTTCAGCCATTTCGGCGTGGTGGGTACATAGTTGATCGCCACGACATACTTATTGCCCAGTGCAGTCGTAAGAATCCGCTTGGCGCTGGACTGGTCCTTCTCGTCAGGGAAACGCACCACGATGCCGGTAGGCTTGATCGCCGCCTTTTTATAATCAATCTTGGCATCCTTGAGTGTATTCTCAACGCGCTTGAGCACATCCTGATTGATCGGCACATTCCTTGACCCGGCAATCTGCACTGCCGGATCATCAGGGAACAGATTCGGTGCGGCATAGATTATGCCGAACACCATCACTGCCAGGATGAGAAGGTATTTCCAGAGCGGATATCGATTCATGTGATTATTCTTTTTCTGCTGCTTTCAGACTGCCCTTGGGTAAGACGGTGGAAACGGCTTGACGTTGCAAACGGACCTGGACGCCTTCGGCGATTTCCAGCGTCAGGTACTGATCACTTACTTCGACAATCTTACCGAGCATACCGCCGTTGGTGATCACCTCATCGCCCTTGCCAATGGCCTCGACCATTTTGCGATGCTCCTTGGCGCGCTTTTGCTGTGGCCGTATCAGCAGGAAATAGAACACGGCGATCATTAGCACGAAAAAACCCAGTCCAAAAACCGGATTCTCTGGTTGAGCAGCCGGTGCGGCCGCTGCATAGGCATTGGAAATAAAGAAGCTCATAATTGACACCTTAATGGTTAAAATTTGGCCTTTAAATTCGGGCCGTATTATGACATAGCTTGACGGCGCTTTTCCCGCTTTTGATAAAAATCGGTAATGAATTCCGTCAAGGTTTGTTGCGAAATCGCCTCACGCAGACCGCGCATCAGGGTCTGGTAGTAGTACAGATTGTGTATCGTGTTGAGTCGGGCCCCCAGGATCTCGCCGACCTTGTCGAGGTGCCGCAGGTAAGCGCGGCTATAATTGCGGCAGGTATAACAATCACAGGCCGGATCCAGCGGGCGGGTATCGCTCTGATACTGGCTGTTACGGATACGTACCACGCCTTCACTGGTAAAAAGATGGCCGTTTCGGGCATTCCGCGTGGGCAGGACACAATCAAACATGTCGATGCCACGGCGTACCGCCTCGACGATATCCTCCGGGGTCCCGACCCCCATTAAATAACGCGGTTTGTCCGTGGGCATGTGTTGCGTCAGGCTATCCAGGACGGCCAACATCTCCTGCTTGGGTTCGCCAACCGACAGGCCGCCGATGGCGTAACCATCGAACCCGATTGCCACCAGCCCGTCGAGCGAGCGACGGCGCAGTGCCGGATACATACCGCCCTGCACGATGCCGAACAACGCGGCCGGGTTGTCGCCATGCGCCTGCTTGCTGCGCGCCGCCCAGCGCAGAGACAACTCCATGGAGCTGCGCGCCTGTGCTTCGGTTGCGGGATATGGCGTACATTCATCGAAAATCATGACGATGTCCGAACCCAGTTCGCGTTGCACCTGCATGGAGATTTCCGGGGTCAATTCCACCTTCGCCCCGTCCACGGGCGAGGCAAACGTGACGCCCTGCTCGTTTATCTTGCGCAGATCGCCCAGGCTCCAGACCTGAAAACCACCTGAATCGGTCAGGATCGGCCCGCGCCAGTGCATAAAATCATGCAGATCGCCGTGTGCACGCACGATTGCCGTTCCCGGTCGCAGCATCAGGTGGAAAGTGTTGCCCAGAATGATTTGCGCGCCGCTGGCTGTCAGTTCTTCGGGGGTCATGGCCTTGACCGTGCCATAGGTACCCACCGGCATAAACGCCGGGGTTTCCACGACACCCCGGGCAAAACTCAATTGCCCACGACGTGCCTGGCCATCGGTCTGTTGCAGAACATATTGCATTTAATTTCTGTTTATTGCCAACCTGGATGATGGATGCAAAATACGTTTATCAATCGGCATTCAGCGCTGAATAAACATGGCATCACCGTAACTGAAGAAGCGATAACCCGCGTCCACGGCATGATGGTAGGCGCGCATCACATTCTCATACCCGGCGAAGGCGCATACTAGCATGAGCAAAGTCGATTCCGGCAAGTGAAAATTCGTCAGCAAACTGTCGACCACCCTGAATTCAAAACCGGGAGTAATAAAAATATCCGTCTCACCTTCAAATGCCGATAATTGTCCGGACAACGCGGCTGACTCCAGGCTACGAACCGTGGTTGTGCCAACGGCAACTACCCGTCTGCCTGCATTTTTCGTTGCCTGGATCGCCTCGACCACGGATGACGGTACGCGGATCCACTCCTTATGCATCTTGTGTTCAGCGATGTTATCAACCCGCACCGGCTGGAATGTCCCGGCACCAACGTGCAGGGTAAGCCAGGCCAGCTTCACTCCCTTGCCCTCTAACTTGTCCAGGATATCCTGACTGAAATGCAATCCGGCTGTCGGTGCGGCCACGGCACCGGCGTGTCTTGCGTAGACGGTCTGGTATCGCTCCCGATCAGCTTGTTCATCACTGCGTTCTATATACGGCGGTAAGGGCATTTGCCCGATGGTCTCAAGCACCTGCATTGCAGAGTCCGCGCCGCTAAAGCGTAAACGATAAAACGGCATATCACGGCCAATCACATCGGCCGTGTATCGCTCATCAAAGTACAGTCGACTGCCTGGTTTCGGTGCCTTGCTGGCGCGAATTTGTGCCAACACTTCGTGTTCACCCAGCATGCGCTCGATCAAAACCTCGACCTGTCCACCACTGTCCTTGCGACCATACAGGCGTGCCGGGATCACCCGGGTGTCGTTCATGACCAGGAGATCGCCCGGCTCAATTAAGTCGACGATGTCGGGGAATTGCCGGTCTGCATAATCTCCGCGCTGATCCAGAAACAGCAAACGACTGTCCGTGCGCTGAGCAGCAGGATACTGTGCAACCAGGTGCCCGGGCAGTTCAAAGTAAAAATCTGACAGTTTCATCAACACCAACCCGACCGACGAGGTACCGTGGCAATCATGGCAAACAATGCGGAACGTGATTAACCGGTATTACGCATGCCAGCAGCAATGGCATTGATCGTGCGCAACAGGGGATCCAGCCATTGCGCCCGCTCCTCTTCACTGACATTTTCATCGCGGTAACGTCGGATCAACATCAGCTGGATCTGGTTCAGGGGATCAAGATAGGGATTACGTCGGTTAAGTGATAATGCCAGCTGCGGGGTTTCAGCCATCAGGAAAGGTAATTGCGCCACGGACAGGACATAGCGCACAGTACAATCGTATTCCTGACGTATGGCCTGATAGATATCTTCGGCCTGGGATTTGTTCTGACACAGGCTGATATAGGTATGGGCAATACGCATATCCGCCTTGAACAACGACATCTGTGTGTTACTCAGCAGCGAACGGAAGAAAGGCCAGTTTTTATACATTTCCTGCAGCTGCCTGGTGCGTTCGCTTCGATCGTTACTCCATTTGCTCAATGCAGAACCGATACCGTACCAGGCGGGCAAGGTATGCCGTGATTGCGCCCAGCCAAAGACCCAGCCGATGGCGCGTACAGAACCTTTGGAACGATCGGTCTTTTTGCGATGCGAGGGCCGTGAACCGATATTCATCAGGGCAATCTCGGAAACCGGTGTCGCTTCATAAAAATAATCCAGGAAGCCCGGAGTCCTGTCGGTCAACTCGCGATACTGTTGCTCACCGATATCAGCAAGTTCTTTCATGATACGGCGATATTCCTGGTTGTCCGGTTCGACCGGTTGTATCAGGTTCGTGCTGGCCTTGAGCAATCCGCTCACACCCATGGTCAATTCGTAGACTGCAGTTTCCTGGTTACTGTATTTGTATGACAGGACTTCACCCTGTTCGGTGAACTTGATCTCACCGTGTACCGTTCCGGCAGGTTGTGCCAGGATGGAGTCATAGGTCGGTCCACCACCACGGCCAATGGTGCCACCGCGACCATGGAATAAACGACACTGGATATTCCGCTCCCTGGTCAGGCTGGTGATTTTCTGCTGGGCCTGATACAGGCTCCAGCTGGAAGACAAAATACCGCCGTCCTTACAGGAATCCGAATAGCCCAGCATAACTTCCTGTTTGTTACCCGATGCCTTGAGCAGCTCGGCGTAGGTCGGGTTATCCAGCAACTGGGTCATCACCGGTTCAATATGCGCAAGGTCATTGATAGTCTCGAACAGCGGTGAAATACGCACGTGACAGAACCAGCTGTCATTCTCGTAGCCGGCAAGGCCGGCTGTCCAGGCCAGAAACATGACTTCCATGACATGGCTGGCTGCATGCGTCATCGAGATGACGTAGTTACCGAAGGCGTTGGGGCTGACTTCCTTGCGCATATTCACGATCACCTCGAATAATTCGAGCGTTTCGCGTGATATTTCACTGAGAATTTCTTTATTGATAGCTGGCTTGGAGGCACTCAGGTATTTGGCGAGAATCTCCATGCGTTCCTGTTCGCCCAGAGCATGATAATCGCTCACACCCAATTGTCGCAGTACTTCGTGGACGGCTTCTGTATGCACCGTGGATTCCTGACGCAGGTCCAGCTTGGTCAGGTAAAAACCGAAGGTCTCCACCAGGCGGATCATATCCTTGAGTTCGCCATCGGCAATAATCGCATCACCGTGACCAATTAGCGAATCGCGGATCAAATAGAGGTCATCCAGCAATTCCTGTTCGTACTGATAACCACAACCATTTTTACTCGGTTCCATCCCTTCTATTCGCTGCTCGATAGCGTGCAAGGTACATAGCAGGCGTTGATGCATGATGTAGAGTTTGCGTCGGTAGGGTTCGGTCCGGAACCGATCCGGACTGCTGGCAAAGGTTTCCGGTACCTGTTGCTCATCCGCGGCGAGGCTCTGCATAAACGCCTCGCTGGGAGTGCAAAACCGATCTGAATAGGGCAACGAGTTAGAAAGGCTGATGATACGCCTTTCATACTCGACCAGGGCTTCACGCGCCTTCAGGCGCAGGGCCATGACCGTGGTCTGCGGTTTAACAAAGGGATTACCGTCGCGGTCGCCACCGATCCAGGAGCCGAAGCGGATAAAACTGGGTACTGTAACCGCCTGGTTGTTCTCATCAGCCTCAGAAAAGGCTGCTTGCGCGGCACGTTCCATGTTGCGATAGACCTTCGGCACGGCGACGAAAAGACATTTTTTGAAATAATGCAGACCGTTTTTAACCTCGTCGATGACCTGCAGGCGGCGTTCGCGTACCTCGTTGGTCATGTACAGCAATCTGATCTGGCGCTTGAGCTCGTCACCAACCTGGGCACGTTCATTCGGCGTCAACGATTCATTGAGCTTTTCGCTGATTTCGAAAATACGTCGCAAGCCTTCCATCACGGTGCGCCGTTTGGATTCTGTCGGGTGCGCCGTGATAACCGGTATATAGGCCAGGCTATCGAACAGAGTCTGCATCTGTTCCTGGCTAAAACCCTGCGTCTTCAGATCGGCAAACGTCTGTTTGAAGGAACCTTTCCAGCGCGGTCCACTCTTATCTACATCTTTGCGGCGTTGCACATGACTGTAGGTTTCTTCGGCAATATTGACCAGACTGAAGTAAATACTGAATGCACGAACAACATGGGTGAGCGTTTCCGCATCAAGCGTCTCAATTAACCGCGACAGACGCCCGCGTTTAGTGAGATTGTCCTGCTTGCGCAAGCTGATATGTCCCTTGCGCAGGGCCTCCACAGCGGCGAATGCCCGCTGGCCGGCATGTTCCCGTAAAACCTCACCGAGAATATTGCCGAACAACTTGACCTGACGTCGTAACAGCTTGTCTTTGACCAGGTTTGTCGGAATTTCGGTTTTGGCACTCGGGAATGTTTTAATTTCAGCGGTCATTATGCAGTCACAATCTATTTGAACGGACGCATTATACTATGAACATACCCCCAATTACCTAATGGCATAATTTGTGAATAGACATTTTGTAAACAGACAATGCATGATAAAATTCCAACAAGGATAGATAGTTATGTCTAAACTCACCTCTTCCCCCGCCTGGCAGGCCCTGCAGGCCCACTACCGGCAGGTATGCGATCTGCAGATGCGCCAGCTGTTTGAGCAGGACTCGAACCGCTTCGAGCGCTTTTCCCTGAAACTTGACGACCTCCTGTTCGATTTCTCGAAAAACCGAATCACCCCTGAAACGCTCGACCTGCTGCTTGAACTGATGTTCAATGGCGATATCATCAACAATACCGAGCATCGCGCCGTGTTGCATGTTGCCCTGCGCAATCGCTCAAATCGCCCCATCCAGGTGCAGGACAAGGACGTCATGCCCGAAGTCAATGCAATGCTGGAGAAAATGCGTGACTTCAGCGAACGGGTCCGCAACGGAGAATGGCGGGGTTACAGTAACAAGCGGATCACGGATATTGTGAATATTGGCGTCGGCGGATCGGACCTGGGCCCGGTCATGGCGACGGAGGCGTTAAGACCCTATGCCAGCCGCGAACTTGGCATTCACTTCGTTTCCAATGTCGATGAGAATCTCGTCAACGATGTTCTGGCCGAACTCGACCCGGAAACCACCCTGTTCATCGTCGTCTCGAAAACCTTCACTACCCAGGAAACGCTGACCAACGCGGAAACCGCGCGCGACTGGTTCCTGGCCCATCACGCAGATACTGCCGCTATCACGAAGCATTTTGTTGCCGTATCGGACAATACCGAGGCTGCCAGCAAATTCGGTATTCACCCGGATAATATTTTTAAAATGTGGGATTGGGTTGGCGGTCGCTATTCCATGTGGTCTGCAGTCGGTCTGATAATCGTATGCGCGATCGGCATGGATAATTTTGAACTCATGTTGCAGGGTGCGCACGACATGGATGAGCACTTTCGCACGACTCCGCTAGAGCAAAACATGCCCGTCATTCTTGCCCTGATTGGCATCTGGTACAATAATTTTTTCCACAGCCAGACTTATGCGGTGTTGCCCTATGATCAGCACCTGCGTTACCTGCCAAGCTACCTGCAGCAGGCCGACATGGAGAGCAATGGCAAGCGTGTCGACCGCAACGGACAACCGGTTGACTATACAACCGGCCCCATCGTGTTTGGTTCCGTGGGCAACAACGGCCAGCACGCCTTTTATCAGCTCATGCACCAGGGTAAAAAACTGATTCCCGCCGACATCATCGCAGCGGCAGTTAACCTGAAAAACAACCCGAAACATCACGATATTCTCATGGCCAACGTCTTTGCCCAGGCCGAAGCCTTTATGCGCGGCAAGACCGAATCGGAAGTTCGCCAGGAACTCCAGGCGCAGGGGCTTGAGGCTGACGCGCTGGAAGCGCTGCTACCTTACAAGGTATTTACCGGTAACCGGCCAAGCAACCTGATCCTGTTTCGCACGCTTGATCCGAGGACACTGGGACGCCTGATCGCCCTGTACGAACATAAATACTTCGTTCAGGGCATCGTCTGGAACATCAATTCCTTCGATCAGTGGGGTGTGGAGCTGGGCAAGCAACTGGCCAAAACCGTGTTAAGCGAGCTCCAGGATGACACAACCGTGACAACACATGATACCTCGACCAACGGCCTGATTAATTACTACAAGAAACTGCGTAAAGACTAAAACGGCTAATTGCGCAAATATTCGCTAAGAATTTATTAGAGAAATAAGAAAAGGCCGCACAACGTGCGGCCTTTTAATTACTGCTTCAGGTTTACTTAGCGACCTGATTGCATCATCGCAGGCGTTTTCACGTACATGCTGTCATTATCGATCCAGCCTTCCTGAATGACCAGGAAGCCTTCATTATGCAGGACAGCAAAACGGCCGAATGCGCCGCCGTTCACCAGGATGCCAGGATAGACATTGGCATTGGTCAGACCGTTGCCCATCAGGGTCACGCCACAGACTTCCAGGTGGATATCCAGACCGGTCTTTGCCGCAAAATCCTGTAATTTCTTGATCCATACCCCTTCAGGATTGCCATTCGGGTACAGTTGGTTGCCTTCGTCATCAACCTGTGCTTCCCACCAGGCATCGTTCAGGGCCCAGTG
>JARRNT010000009.1:0-34294 GCA_037384645.1 Gammaproteobacteria bacterium
TCCCCAATCTGTACCCCCGTGTTGGTCGCTTCGAAATAATCACTACTCAACGTCCAGGAAATACCCGCTTTGGCAAAGATGCGTGTAATCGATCCGATAAATTCCGCATAGGTCACGACTTCGTTTGACGATAACATACACAGGTAATCAGCACCGACCACATCAACCGGGATGCTCATGCCTGTTTCTTTCTCCTGCTCGGCGATAGCAGCACGCAGGCTCTTTTCCGTTAAGCCCATGGGGCTACCTAATTTTAATGCGCGCTCGCCGGCGAGCTGAAGCCCGTCTGGCACATAGCCAGCGGCAGCCAGTCCCTCCTTGACTTTACGAATCATATACGCGATATCGATCCCTATTGGACAGACCATGGTGCAGCGGCTGCACACGGAACAACCGTCATAGGCAAGCTCTTCCCAGTCAGCAAGATCGGAATCCGTCAATGGTTTACTCAAACCCAGGTTCGACGCCAGTTTTCCCCAGAAGGTATGGTTTTGCTGCCAGACCTTACGTAACGGCTCGGTTTTATAGATCGGGGTATAGCGTTCATCCCCGGTTTCGGTGTAGAACAAACAAGCCTCTGCACATATGCCACAGTGTACGCAGCTGGAAAAATAGGAAACCACCCGCGCATCAATCTCGCCTTTCAGTTTCTCAACACCACGTTCTAATGCTGCGCTCATATTTGCTCCAGTTCAGTTAGGTGCATTTCAGGCTTTGACCCCGCGCAAGCCAAACAGGGATCCTGTGTAACCGCGACTCGGGATAAACAAAATCGCGTGCATTAAACTGCTAAACGGGAAGTACACCATAAATAGCTCGACGGTAAGAAGGTGAGCAATACGCAGGCCGGTATATGACTCAAACATGGCCATACAGCCGGTCAGCATCACCAGGAACAGCAGGTACGTTCCGACATAATCATCCGCACGCGAGATCAGGCGAGTCACCGGGTTGAGGATGCGCTGCAGCCACAGCAGGATCAACCCGGCAAAGGCGATTTGCGCAGACACCACAAATGCCCAATGGGGCATTGCCGCCCAGCCAAAACCCAGGACATGTTCCTCTGCGAACTTGATGTGCGGCGCGGCGAACAGCAAGAGCACAAACAGGCCCAGGTGAAACATATAGCCAGCGATAACATGCAGGCTTATTTTTGAGCGTATTTCCGGGCGGGGGAGAAACCGGCTAAACCCCGTGTAGACAGCACCACTAACGGCAGAACCACGTGGTTCAGCCAGGTCCTTACGGGTGCCATGACGAAAAACAGCAATAAGCCGCCAGATAATGCCGATCACAAAAACAACAACGGCAATATCCCAGAAAATTCCGTTGACCCACTGCACAAACATGATGTTTTCCTCAGTTTTAAATTAGCGCGTTATATTTCCCGGCGTGCCTGCGCAATACCGCCGGCGGCGACACTGGTTTTTAGTGGTACCGCATCGGTGTGATGCCGAACTTCCTCATACCACAAATCGTGATGTGACTTTGCCCAGTTCTCATCGACATACCCATTTGACATACTGGAAAAACTGCCCTCCATCCCGGCGGTGCCAAGATAAATATGACCAAAAGAAACAGCAATCATGACCACGGCAGAGATGCTATGGATGACATGCGAAAGCTCCATAACCTGCCTTCCCTGCCCGACTACGGCAAAATCCAGGATCAGGCCGGTAATACACAGCGCAAAGCCAAGTATAATTGCCAACCAGAACCAGATCTTTTCGCCGGCATTAAATCGTCCGGCGCTGGCATGTCCGCCAAGCATGCCGCCACCCTTAACCAGCCATTTCATATCACCACGCGCGTAGAAATTATCTTTGATGAACGTAATCAATAAGGCCAGCATCGCAAACAGGAATATAGGCCCAAACAGATTATGTGCTTCCTTACACGCAGAGGCGGTGACGGAAAATCCTGCAGGACCAAGCAGCGGGATTAAGACAAAACGCCCATACAACAACACCAGACCGGTTATACCTAGAAAGATAAAGAGGAAGGCCGTAAACCAGTGCACCATTCGCTCGCTCAGCGTAAAGCGCAGGATCTTCTTGCCGGAAAATCCATCAGGTACGCGTACTCGCCCTCGCACAAAATAAAACAACAGTATCAGGGCCAGGACGACACCCATCAGGATAGCGCCGTATGGAATTAATGTATCCATTCGATACAAACGCCATTTTTCACCGTCCGCGTTAATGAGCACGCCGGTATCAACACCTTGCACCTGCGTCGTACCAACATAGCTCTTGTCGCGCTGACGCACATCACGCCACAACCCGGATCCCGGGTCTGGTATCTGTATCGGATTCACAACAGGCGCTGGCCTGTGATAGTAATTCGACGCTGCCTGGATCGTATATGGAATCAGGGGTAGTACCAGGATCAACAACAAGGCATATCCGCTCCAGAGCATGAACTTCTTACCGCGTCTTACCCTTTTTCGCTTATCAGTCATATCTCTCTACCCCAGGCAAGCAAGTATTTGTGTTCTGGAGGCCATCTGCCAGGCTCATTCTTTGGAGGGAATCCCTCCTGGAATGCCTAAAGAGGCATTCCGGAGAGCCGCTGCCCGATTCAGCCCACTAGCACCGCGTTCAATCACGCGTTTACGATAGATATTTGCAATTTTATTGGCATCGCCAGCGAGTAAAGCTTTGGTTGAACACATTTCCGCACACAATGGCAACTTTCCCTGAGCTAAACGATTGGAGCCATACTCTTTAAACTCTGCTTCGCTATTATCCGGCAGCGGACCACCACCACAGAATGTGCACTTATCCATCTTGCCACGCGTACCAAAGGCACCGTTATCAGGAAATTGTGGCGCACCAAAAGGACAAGCGTAGAAACAATAACCGCAGCCGATGCAAATGTCTTTATCGTGCAGCACCACTCCATCGTCAGTGGTATAAAAACAATTCACCGGGCAAACAGCGGCACAAGGTGCATCAGAACAGTGCATACATGCTACCGACAGAGAACGCTCACCCGGTACGCCATCCTTGATGGTCACGACGCGCCTACGGTTGATACCCCACGGAACCTCATTGACGTTTTTACATGCCGTAACGCATCCGTTACAATCAATGCAGCGTTCCGCATCACAATAAAATTTCATACGGGCCATGATGTTCTCCTCTTAACTATCAGGCTTTGGTTATCCGGCACAAAGTTACTTTTGATTCCTGCATTTGTGTCACCGAGTCATAGCCATAGGTCATGGCCGTATTCGCGGCTTCACCCAAAATGTAGGGTTCCGCACCTTTCGGATATTTGCTGAGCAAATCCTTGCCTTCGAAATGCCCGCCGAAATGGAATGGCAAGAAGGCAACACCGGCGCCTACCCGGCGGGTCACCTGAGCGCGAATCAGGATCCTGGACCCCTCAGGGCTTTCTAGCCAGACTTGCTGGCCGTCCCTGACACCGATGTTATTGGCATCGCGGGGATGCATTTCGACAAACATATGTTGTTGCAATTCCGCCAGCCAGGGATTGGAACGCGATTCAGCGCCGCCGCCCTCATATTCCACCAGCCGGCCCGTTGTCAGGATCAGTGGATAATCCTTGGAATAGTCCTTGATCTGTATGGACTCGTATCGTGTCGGCAGACGCCAGAAGGATTTACGATCCGCATAAGTCGGGAATTCTTTGACCAGGTCACGGCGGGGGGTATACAGAGGCTCCCGATGGATTGGTACCGGATCCGGGAAAGTCCAGACAATCGCACGAGCCTTGGCGTTGCCGAACGGTGCACAGCCATGCTTGATCGCCACGCGTTGAATACCGCCGGAAAGGTCGGTTTTCCAGTTCTTGCCGTCTGCGAGTTTCTTCTCCGCCGGGGTCAGGTCATTCCACCACCCCAGCTTCTTCAATATCGCCGCGGTAAATTCCGGGTAACCGTCCTTGATTTCCGAGCCCTTCGAATAGGAACCGACTGCCAGCAAATCATGGCCTTTATACTCCGTACCAAAACGCGCCCGGAAGGTCAGACCACCGTCCTTGACCGGCAAACTGGTATCATAAAGGTTTGGCGTACCCGGATGTTTCATCTCCGGTGTTCCCCAGCATGGCCAGGGCATCCCGTAGTACTCACCATTACAGGGACCGCCTTCCGCCTTCAGCGTCGTGAGGTCGAAAGTACCCCAATGTTTTTGTTGAAGCTTCAGGCGTTCCGGGCTTTGCCCGGTGTAACCGATCGTCCACATACCCCGGTTAAACTCGCGGGTAAGGTCCTCAATCAACGGTTCATCATTGTTGACTTTAATATGCTTGAAAAGCTCCTTCTCGACGCCGAGTTTTTTCGCCAGCTTGTACATGATGACGTGATCCGGCAACGACTTGAACATGGGTTCGATAACCTTGTCACGCCACTGCAGCGAACGATTGGATGCCGTCACCGAACCATAGGTTTCGTACTGCGTACTGGCCGGTAACAGATAGACACCATCGGTACGATCAGACATCACCGCCGAGACCGTGGGATAGGGATCCACCACCACCATCATATCCAGCTTTTCCATGGCGTTCTTCATTTCAAGACCGCGAGTCTGGCTGTTGGGGGCGTGGCCCCAGAAAATCATGGCGCGCACATTATCTTTTTGCGCGATATTTTTCTTGTCTTCGAGTACGCCATCGATCCAGCGCGAGACCGGAATACCCGAAGAGTTCATGGTTGATATGGGTTTTGAACCGGCTTTTTCATAAATGTCGCCGTCAAACCGGCTCTTCACCCAGTTGTAATCAAGATCCCAGACCCGTGACCAGTGTTTCCAGGCGCCTTCAGACAGGCCGTAATAGCCCGGCAAACTGTTCGCGAGCACACACAAATCCGTGGCACCCTGTACATTATCGTGACCGCGGAAGATATTTGTCCCGCCGCCGGTGGTGCCCATATTACCGAGTGCCAGCTGGAACACGCAGTATGCTCGCGTGTTGTTGTTGCCAATTGTGTGCTGGGTACCGCCCATGCACCAGATCAAGGTACCGGGACGATTGGCAGCCATGATCTTGGCAGCTGCATAGACCTCATTTTCACCCACCCCTGTCACGCGCTCTACTTCGTCTGGCGTCCACTTGGCAACTTCCTTACGGATCTCGTCCATACCGAAGACGCGCTGGTGGATGAATTTCTTGTCTTCCCAGCCATTTTTGAAAATATGCCATAGCATGCCCCAGACAATCGGCACGTCGGTACCGGGGCGCAGTCTCAGGAATAAATCGGAATGGGCGGCGGTACGGGTAAAACGCGGGTCGACAACGATCAACTTCGCATTATTCTCTTCGGTCGCCTTGAAAATATGCACGAGTGAAACCGGGTGGGCCTCAGCAGGATTGCCGCCGATAAGCAATATCGCCTTCGAATTGTGTATATCGTTAAAGGAATTGGTCATCGCACCATAACCCCAGGTATTTGCCACCCCAGCAACGGTAGTGGAGTGACAAATCCGAGCCTGGTGATCGACATTATTCGTCCCCCACATGGCAGCGAATTTTCGGAATAGATAGGCCTGTTCGTTACTGTGTTTGGCGGAACCCAGCCAGTAGACCGAATCCGGACCTGACTGCTTGCGAATCTCCATCATTTTGTCACTGATCTCGCTGAGGGCCTGATCCCAACTGATCTTTTTCCACTTGCCGCCTTCGAGTTTGGTTGGGTATTTCAGGCGACGTTCGCCTATGCCACTGTCGCGTGCCGAGGCACCCTTGGCACAATGACCACCCAGACTGAACGGATGGTCAAACGCGGGTTCCTGCCCGGTCCAGACCCCGTTCGTGACTTCGGCAAGAATTCCGCAACCGACCGCACAGTGTGTGCATACCGTGCGTACCTGCTTGACATCGGCCTTTTTCTGCCCCTTGTCATCGGTTTTCGCATTAGCCTTGCGCATCATCGTTCCACTAATGCCTGTCGCCAGGATGGCACCGCCCGCCATCAAACCGGAATTACGCAGAAAACTGCGGCGGTTCATCGTGGCACCGGTGAGGGTCGGTTTTGCCTGGGTGCAATCAGAGTCGGGTGTAGATGTGTCCGAAGACGGAATCGGCAACACTTGATCGGACTTTTTCGTTAATTTCATGACAGTTCCTCCGGTATGAGGTAATTCAATTGCACTCAGCTCATGCAGGATTTGTAATATGCAGCAATATGCGGAGTCAGGTGATAACCGGTCTTGCGCTTAGCCGAATTATTTTCAAGCTCTTTCGCACTGTCTGCCCGATTATCCAGCGTACCTGCAACGGCCACGCCGGGTGCAGCGACCGCAATTGCGGCTGTCGCGATACTTTTTTGCAGGAAGCCTCGGCGTTGTTGGTCTGGTTTATTGGGTTGCTTTTTCATGACACGCTCCTCATATCGATTCTGCATGGGAATTACACTTTCATCGCAAGATAATCGCTTTCGAGTTGAAAAAAGGCGGTACCGAAACGGCCTACCGCTCGGTAAAACACCGCCTGTTTAGCCAAACTCAAATCCTGATAAAATCGATCGACCCAATTCGCCATGTGCGCCTGGAAGAATTCGATTTGGGTCTGTAATGGCTTATTTTCGCTAATCAACATGTCCATGACTTCACACAAGGCCGCGACATGGTCCTCCGGCTCAAATATGTCGGCGTTGCGTTCGAATCCCAGTGCCGCCAGATCACCCCGGAGTAAAGCCAGGGGTTTTTCCATCAGGAATCCAGTGAGGTACCAGGAGGCATATGGCACCAGCTCACCGCGGCCAAGACCGATAAACAGGTTATGGAACTCGTCATCAATCTGTTGCGGTGATCGGTCGCGAGCGGCCAGCCCCAGCATCGACATGGCAAGGGCCAGTTCATCATGATCAGTTTGAATATCCGCCAGTGCACTCACCTGTGTCAGCACGTCCTCGCGAGGCACGTCCCGCAGTAATGCCGCCAGCATGCGATAGGCACCCGCACGATAGACCTGCTCTTCTGCAATCGGCGGCGCATCCCAGTCCGGGACTGCTTTCTCGTCGGTGGAATCCTGGTTTAGTGTTTGTATGCTCATAGTGGTCTTTTGATTTCCTACATTAGGTTAGGCAAGCTTCAGGCCAGCCCGAAAAGTAAAAAACTGATAAATTTGGAACAAAATATCTATTGATTCCGACCTCCTAGTACAAAATGACCCAAACTGAGCCAATTTGACCTCCTTGGATTGTCCCACCGTGGCATTCTGGCCCACTTCCCAGGGCCTTATTGCCTGCGTGGGTCCATAAAGCTGGCCTCCATGGCCTCCGGGTCCTGTACGATATCGGCCACCCGGCAGTCGTCGCACATCAACAGACGCTGCCTGGCCCGTTCGTTTTGAAACATCCAATGATTACCGAGCCTGGCGAGCATCGAGTCGACCACGGATTTCGTCGCGAAGGGTTTGCCGCAACGAATGCAGCATAGCGGCGCCTCATGATGCAAGGTCACATGCTCCTGGCGCTGCTCCGGATCGGCAAGCAGCCGTGGTTTGAGGGTAATGACGTGCTCCGGGCAGGCTTCGGCACAGATGCCACACTGCACACAGCGTGCTTCATCGAATAGCAGGGCTGGTTCCGTGTTACCAGCCTGCACCGCATGGCTCGGACAAACCGAAGTACAGCTCATGCACAGGGTACAGCTACCGGTATTGACCTCGAGCGTCCCAAACGCAGCGCCTTCACTGAGGCTGACTACCGCCTGCGGCGCTGGCGCATGCTGGTAAAAATGATCGATGGCCATGTACATAAGCTGACGCTTTTCATTAAATCCGCCGAAGCTCGCCAGCGGGATATCCGGCATCACCGCGTCAAAGTCCTGTGCAATCTCCGCCTTGTTCACCAACTGGATCGCATCGCCCGGATAACCCAGGCCCTGCAGGATCTCGCGGGCCGTGCGTAATTGTGTCTGCAGTGCATTCATTGAGCGAGGCGAGAGATAACCGCCATCAAACAGCAGAATGCGTTTTGCGCCGTATGCCAGCGTCGTCAACCAGACATCCAGGCCCACACTGGGCATTTCTTCCAGCAGGAGTATAAGCACATTGGATGCAACGTCCTTGATGTTTGCAAGGTCGTGTTCCGCCACGAACAGGATAACCGGTTGTTGACCCTGATGTTCCCGGTAGACCTGCAACAGGGTGCGAATTCGCTTCAACATATCGGCCACACTCGGGTAGTTGTAACGAATCGCCCCGGTCGGACACGCAGTGGTGCAAATGCCGCCACCCTGACACAAGTATGGATTGACCTCGATAGCCTCTGGCAAGGACTGAATCGCCTCCGCAGGACAGCTATCGATACAGGCGCTGCAGCCGGTTTTGCCTGATCGCGCATGCGCACAGATTGCTGCATCGTAAGCGAAAAAGCGTGGTTTCTCGAATGTCCCGGCCAGTTCATCGAGTTGCGCCTGGGCCTGTGCAAAGTTGGATTCTTCCGTGTCGGTATGCACATAACCGATCGGCGGTAATGGCATTGTTAACAATGGCGTTGGACTCAGGTCCAGAACAAGGTCCACTTTCAGAGTGTCGTAATTCGGTTTACCCTCCACGCCAAATTCAAGCGTAAAATTACCGAGGTAGCCATGAATTTGTAGCTTCCTCCCTCCCACCGGGATAATGGCGGTAGAAGGCTCTTCTGCACCCTCGACTAACACAACAGTGGTTTTATGCTTTTCATGGATACGTGGTGCAAAATCCAGGGCATCCATACCGCCGATAATCGCTACACTCCCATGTGAACGGTATTCCACGAGACTGGCCGGTTTGACGACAAGCCCCTCAATTGCAGCTTGTGCCTGCGATCTTGCTGCCTTATTCAAATCTTGTTGTGCTACAGTATTCATGAGTCTTTATCCTCAGGTTCTGTATTGTCGGTGGACACCGGGTCCTGTTCGGATATCAGCGTTTCCTCCCCGACTACTGTAATAGGCTCAAGAGTCTCTTCCTCTATATCTTCAAACCGTTTCTGCATTTTCTTATCCAGCTGATGCTTGAGATCGGCAGTGACAATATCACCGAGCTTGGCAAACTCGGTGAAATCCTCGTCATAATCATCGAGGCCATCGCGCACATTGATGCCAGCGCTATGAAACAATTTACGCAAAGCCTTTTTTCGAAGGGCCTCGCTGACCTTGGGCGAGAGAAACCCCGAATAATCAGAGTCTTCAGTAAGACTTTCCAGTGGCGGCATGTCCGCATCCGTCGGCTGTGTATCCACCACCTCCGGCTTGCTTTTGGCCTCGATTGCGCTTTCCGTGGGCTTTTCTGAGGGTTTCTCTGCCCGTTGCGCTTCGCGTTTACGACGCGACCAGCGACTCAGGAAATTTTCATCACTTGCCCTGGTCTCATCCTCATCCAAAGGTGCAACATCGTTCTCCGGCAACCTGGATTTCATCTGTGGCTCCCCTCTTCACGCGACTTCCAGTCATCCCGCTTGCGCTTTTTGCGCTTCTGCGGACGGTAATTCTGAAGGACAAAGGCTTCCGTCCAACGATATAATTCTGGCGGCACATCAACCACAAAAACCTCTTCATCTGCCTCGAGATAGGCTTGTGCTTCGTCGAAGCTCATGCTAACCAGGAACGGTACGGGAACATTGTCATCATCGACACGCGCAATCACGTAACACTGGGGGTTTGGAGAGATAAGGTTGAAATAATAACTTTCACATGCATCGACATAGAGTTGAACCCTGAAACCGCTGTAGAGAACCTGCATCACACCGCCTTCGTCACACACTATTCGCGGGCTTTCGCCTTCTACCGTGTTACTGGCAATAGCCATGACCCCTGCTGCCTGCCACTGGTAATCGCTCCATCGGCTGACCTGGCTTGGCTGGCGTTGCATTAATACCACAACCTGGAAATCTACTGGCAAGTCCTGGGTTAATTCATCGTTGTTTGGTGACATCATTACTAAATTCGCACGGCGAGAATAAGCATCGAATTTGCAAGTAATATACCAGCCACTTTAATCATGAAATTTACCGGTTCAATACGGCATTAATCCTGACAAGCAGCTGCAGCTGGAATGATTGGTAGTAAAAACGGGTCAATCTGACCATATAGCCGGCACCAGGTGGGACAAAATGCCGCACCTTGTGCAGCAATGCAGGCCTGATTTATATAGTTTGACGGTGTAGATTCTGAACAGCGTTCCGGGTAATCGCGCAAAACCTAGATAATCCTCAAGATTCCAATAAGCTAGCCCGTCTACCTTGGGAAAGGAATAATTCTTGCTATTGGTTTCTTGCTATAAACAACTGCGTTCCTCTACGAGACAGTCATGAGCACCGTCATCAACAACAACAAAATTGCTACACCTTTTGCAAACGACGCACCGGCATTAATCGATCGCTTCGGCCGGGAAATTACATATTTACGCATCTCTGTCACCGATCGCTGCGACTTACGCTGCATCTATTGCATGTCTGAGAATATGAACTTCGTCCCGCGCGACAATTTACTCAGCCTGGAGGAAATCGTCCGCATTGGTGCTGCCTTTGTCAATATGGGAGTAAGCAAGATCCGGATCACTGGTGGTGAACCTCTCGTACGCAAGAACGTAATGTACGTATTTGAACACCTGGGGAGCCTGCCAGGCCTGAAGGACCTGACACTGACCAGTAATGGCACCCAGCTGTCTCGCTATGCCAACGCATTACGCGCCGCGGGTGTAACCCGCATCAACATCAGCCTTGATAGCCTGCGGCCCGAGCGTTTCAAAGCAATCACTCGAACCGGGGAACTGAAGAAAGTCCTCGACGGCATCGATGCAGCCCGTGAAGCGGGCTTCGATCGCATCAAATTGAATAGCGTTATACTCAAGCATAAAAACCACGATGAAATACTGGAGCTGGTGGAATTTGCACGAAAAAAGGGCATTGACATCAGTTTTATCGAAGAGATGCCACTGGGGATAATTCAGGAACACGATCGCGCCTATACCTATTATTCCAGCGACGAGATACTAAACGACCTGCGCCAGCATTATGTACTGACTGCCACGGAAGAAAGCACGGGTGGCCCATCCCGTTATTATCGAATGAATGACAGTTCCACGCGCATCGGCTTCATCTCACCCCACAGCCATAATTTCTGCTCGTCCTGCAACCGTGTTCGCCTGACGGCAGAAGGCCGGTTACTGCTCTGCCTGGGGCAGGAACATTCCGTCGATCTACGCCGCATCGTTCGCAACCACGGCAGTTCCGATGAGACGTTATCACAGGCAATCATCTCGGCGATGACAATCAAACCCAAGGGACATGACTTCGATTTGGCGACACAGCCAGTGATTTTTCGACATATGAATCATACCGGCGGTTAACTTCCATGGAGCATTAATCATGCAGACTAATCAAGTATCCCTCGTTCCAGAGCTGAGCAATAACGGGCTTGAGGCGTCTGTCCCGGTAACTGCCCAGGATGAATTCGGCGAACTGCGTCCCGGTCATATCGCAACTGAACGTGCCCTGACGGTTTACCTGGACAAACGCGAGGTACTGACCTTAATGACCATGGGCACCGCTCCGGAGCTACTGGTTCTGGGCTGGTTACGCAATCAGCGTTTGCTCCCGGGCGTTCAATCGGTCAAGGCTGTCCAGGTTGACTGGGAAACAGAATCTGCCGCAGTAACGACGCACACCGGGGTTAAGGACCTGGACAAGAAAATGGAACACAAGACCGTCACCACCGGCTGTGGCCAGGGCACGATATTCGGCAGCCTCATGGATGACCTCGACAAGATTCACCTGCCGCGCTTACCGCTCTCACAGGCCTTGATATACAGGCTGTTGCACAATTTAAATGAATATAACGAGGTCTACAAGCGTGCTGGTGGTGTACATGGTTGTGCCTTGTGCCAGGCTGATGAAATATTGTATTTCGTCGAAGATGTGGGCCGACATAATGCGGTCGATACCATCGCCGGTTATATGTGGCTGAATGACATCAAGGGGGATGACAAGATTTTTTATACCACCGGCCGCCTCACCTCGGAGATGGTCATCAAGGTTGCGCAGATGGGAATCCCCATCCTGCTGTCTCGTTCTGGAGTCACGCAAATGGGGCTGGATCTGGCCAAAAAGGTGGGGGTCACCCTGATCGCCCGCGCTAAAGGTAATCACTTTATGGTCTACAATGGTGCCGACTTGCTAGACTACGATGCCATTCCTAGCCGTCGCCGGGCGACAGAAAGCCATATATCGTAAGACATGTATGGCCAGCATAATCAACAGCAATACTGATGTATTCATGAGTGTCAAACAGGTTGCGGAATATTTGCACCTGAATGAAAAGAAAATCTATGAACTAGTCAGTGAGCGTCGCATTCCTGCTACCAAAATCACCGGCAAGTGGATGTTTCCCCGTGAACTGGTGGATCGGTGGATGCTGGACTCTGCCCATGGCGGATTATTCACGGATAGACTCGTTATTGGTGGTAGTGACGACCCTCTTCTCTATCGCATCATTATGCAGTATGCCCATGACGCGAAAGCGCACGCACTTATCACATATACTGCAACCGGCACACGGCTTGGCCTCGACTTACTGAACGCAAATCGCGTCGACGCCTGCTGTATGCATTGGGGACCTAACACGGAAAGCCATACCCGTCACCCAGCCTTATTGCAGCAATACAATCAGCATCAACACTGGGTCCTGATTCGCGCATTCAGGCGGGAACAGGGCCTGATCATAAAGCCACGTCTTGCCGACATGATACACAATGCACAGGATTTATTTGATCAGCAGTTTCGGTGGGCAATACGCCAGGCCGGATCCGGAGCACAACGGTTTTTGCTGGAGGCGCTTGGCAAACTCGGTTTGAACGCGAGTTCTCTTAACAGCGAAATCACCGCCTTGTCTGAACGTGAAGCCGGGGCTGCCGTCGCCATGGATCGTGCTGATGTAGCACCTGGCGCGCATGCTATTGCCACCGAGTTTGGTCTGGGATTTATTCCCTTTGGATGGGAATCATTTGACTTTGCACTATCACGCAGCATCTGGTTTCGTCGTCTTTTCCAGGATCTGCTAAATCGACTCAAATCGCTAGAGTGTCAGCATCTGGCAGATGAGTTAGGTGGTTATGATTTCAGCGATACAGGTCAATTACTTTGGGGCGACGAATAACCTCAATCATCATTAACAGCGTCACCATGCACATCTGCATCTTGTTCTATCGCGCGCAGTTGTTCAACAATCGTTTGTTCGTCTTCGACAAGAACCGGTTTGCGCAATAACCAGACAGTAAACTGGGTCCCTGCCCCGGTGCTTGACTTCACTGTGATATTACCCCCGTAACGACGTACCAGGCCATAACTAACTGACAAACCGAGACCTGAGCCACCGCCCTGTCCTTTGGAGCTATAAAATGGATTAAATATGTGCCCAATCTGTTCTTCTTTAATCCCTTCACCGTTATCAATTACCTCGATCGCAACACCACGGTCTTCCCAATTTCTCGTTTTTATTTGAATCTTCCCTGCATTTTCCGGCAATGCATGAATTGCATTGACCAGCAGATTAACCATGACCTGCTGCAATTCCAGCGGATTGATTCGGATCCTGATATTTGCCTTCAGATCCAAATCAATCAAAAACCTATTTGATTTGCGCAAATGGTGCACCAGCTTTAATGTATCATTCATCAAATCGTTAACATCAACCTCACTTATATAGCCAGCATACTCATCGGGGCGTGCATACTGCAACAAGTTACGTATGATTTCCTGAATTCGATAAACCTGCTGCACAATCATGTCAAGCTCCTGCTTATGAGGTGCCATGCTTGCCCCAGCTTCGGCTATCATCATATCAATATTGCCCAGGATAACCTGAGTCGGGTTGTTTATCTCGTGGGCGACGCCTGCCGCCAACTCACCCAACGCTGCCAGCTTTTCCGCCACGACTAGCTGCTGTCGCGTTTGCCTCAAGGCGCTTATTGTTCGTTGCAAATCGGCATTTCTACGTTGCAGTTCCGCTGTACGCTCAGCGACTTTGGTTTCGAGCTGGTCCGCCCAGGCCTGGAGTTGCTCGCTCCGCTCCTGTAGCAAGTCCAGCATAACGTCGAATTCTCGAGCCAGCTCGCCAATCTCATCGCGGGATGACACTTTTCCTATGCGGCGTTCCTCCCCCGAACGGGTTGCATGAACAACAGCAGTCATGGCTTCCAGTGGTTTAAAGATGGATTTAGCACCCCGTATCGCCACAAGTGCCGATAGAACCATCAAGACAACAAACATTAGCACCAGAACAAACAGCGCTTCCCAAAGCGCGTTTCGGTAAGGTGTCTCAAGATAACCGCAATACAACATCCCAATACGTTTACCGTTTTCATTCAAAATAGGTTGATAGGCAGAAATATACCAGTCATTCACAACAAAGGATCGGTTCACCCAGATTTTCCCCTGGTCCAGGACACTTGAACGCACCTTATCGGAAACTCGAGTACCCAATGCGCGTTCACCCGGCGCCAATGGAACGTTAGTGCTAATACGGACATCCTTCAGGAACACAGTGACCGTACCTATACTGCCTTTCAACAAACTACCATGACCATAAACCAGATTCCGGATCGTATCGACAAATGCAAAATTGTTGTTTAGCATGACACCGCCGTCCAGCAACCCCAGGATATCGCCATACTTGTTTTTGATAGGATAAATCGCTCGTATCATCATGGCGCGAACCTCCATTTTCCGTCTGGATGGCCGCGCATACGGTGTTTTGATCAGAGGCAGTTCGATTTGACTTGCTAAAAATGGATCCTCATTCATCAGATCCGCGTGACTGAACACCTCGACCTTAACCACAGGCTTGCCCTGCGCGGCTTCAAGCAAGGTAGCAGAAGATCGATCATGACCGCCACCTGGCTCAAACAGGCGATTACCACTCACATCAACAAGGTGCAAAAAGGTAAAACCGGACTTGAGTTTGAGTTGACTGAGCAGGCGTTGTATTGAAGAAGCATTTTTTTCGGTTAATGCTGTCCGGAAAGAATAGGACCCACCCAGTCTCTCCAGCTGCGAGAGATAATCCTGCCGTAGCCTGCCAAAGGCATCATTAGCGACCCGCAGGTCAGTGCGTACCTTCCTGAACAGCTGATTATAAGTAAAATTTGCTCCCCAATACACAGCAATTGCCAGCGTGATGGGCATTACCAGCATGATTGGAAACAGTACCAGCACCAACAACTTATAACGAACCGTCTCACGCACGATTCGGTTAATACGCTGGAACAGGTGCATAGGAATAATTAGGCTGTAAGCGCCTCTTCCCAGGACTGGACCTTACGCTCCAGGGTCTTACGTGAAATGCCCAGGCGGCGCGCTGCAGCTGATTTATTGCCACTTTCCGCCTGCAGGACACTGAGGATATGCCGCTTTTCAATCTCTTCAAGTGACAGGTGTTGAAGATTTTCGACTACCGGCGTTGTATCACTTTGCTGCGCAGGTTGCACGGCCAGACACTCACCAGGTGTCGTGTTGAGCAACAAACAACGCTCAATCAGGTTTTTAAGTTCACGTACATTGCCCGGCCAGTCATATTGTTGCATCACTGCCATCTCTTCCTCGCTGATATTTATTGCGGGAATCCCCATCTCGGTCGACAAAGTACTGATAAAATGCTGAGTCAATAGCGACAAATCCTCAATACGTTCACGCAGGGCGGGCATGCGAATCGCCAGAACAAACAAACGATAATACAGGTCCTCACGGAAATTTCCCTTTTTGACCTCGGCCTCCAAGTCGCGATTAGTGGCGGCGATAACCCGAACATCCACGGGTATCTCCCGATTCGAGCCAACCGGCCGGATGGTCCTCTCTTCCATTACACGCAACAAGTGCGCCTGCATGGTCATTGGCATTTCCCCGATCTCATCAAGAAACAGGGTGCCCCCGTTGGCATAGGTAAACAGTCCTTCGCGGGCCTGATGCGCACCCGTGAAGGCCCCGTTTACATGCCCAAACAGTTCACTCTCCAGTAATTCAGCACTCACGGCACCACAGTTAATCGGCACAAAACTCCCCTTGCGATGACTGTAGTCATGAATAGCGCGTGCAACCAGTTCCTTGCCAGTCCCAGATTCGCCCTCGATAAGAACCGTTGATGGCATGGGCGCGATGCGTTTTACCAGTTCACATACATTTTTGATTATTTCACAATTACCGATAATACCGGAACCGTGGAAATACTTTCCAAGCTGGCGGCGCAAGACGAAGTTTTCCCGCTGCATCCGCTGGCGTTCCATGCAACTATCCAGTGATGCTAATAACTGTTCCAGGCGGAAGGGTTTCAGAATAAAATCCGCCGCGCCTGCACGTAAGGCCTCAATCGCTGTCTGCATATCAGCATAGGCACTGATAAAAATCACCGGGGTATTACTGCCCTGCTCGCGCAATCTGGTCACCCATTCAACCCCGGACAGGCCTGGCAAGCGAATATCGGCAATAATTAGATCGAAATGACAACGCTGGTGAAGCGCCTCAGCGGAATCCGCATCACCTGCTACCTCCACCAGACTAAATCGTTTTTCCAATCCTTTTTGTAAAAAACTACGAATGCCTGGCTCATCGTCGACGATCAAGGCGGAAGTCATCCGGGAACTTTGTGTCGTCTCATGGTGACTGTTCGAATAGGGTACAGAATTGTGTTCAGCCTGAGACATACTAGAAATTCCTCACAGTTATATTCGCGTACTGTTCAACGCCAATATGTTAGGAGACGGCAGGATAGCGACTGCGACAATTTATCGCAGTTAGCTTGCCTTTGATTGGACATTTTGTCGCAATTACTCAGTTCATATTAGCATCGGATTAGAATAAAGGTGGATATTTTTTTACCATACCCCATATTTTATTGATTTTTGTCAAAATTTACCGTTCCCGACAAATAGCCGAATATCGGCTCAGCAATTCTAAGATGGCACGTGCTTTGCTCTGATGGATAAGCATTTCATCACGAAAAGCCGCTGGACGGACGGTGGATTGAGAAATCTATGGCCTGGAATGACCTGAATGACAACGCGGACAATTGGAACATCTCCCGCTCAGGTGCAGCGTGCCAACGTATCTCGTTAGCACGATCGTGCATACCTTCATCTCACATTATGTTACTGGATGCACTGGTCAGCAGTCTGGGTGACATCGCCAAACAACGCCCACTCAAACTGCTGGTACGCCTGAAACAACAAATAATGAGGCCATTAATTCGCAGTGACGAAGCCAGACGATTTCTGGAGCCATGCATTAATCAGTACAATCTAATACAGGGGAAGCTAGCCACTGACACACCTGGCAATCCCGGTACCATCAATATATTCGAGTTAGAACAATTTTTTGTAGTTACGCCATGACTAAGTTGACCGCTAATGAAATTACTGCCGTTATTCTCGCCGGCGGCATGGGCAGGCGCATGGGCGGCATCGACAAAGGCCAGATACAACTCAACCACAAACCCTTAATCGAATGGGTTATCGACGCAATTCGCCCGCAGGTCAAGACCATTCTGATTAACGCTAATCGTAACCACGATGCTTATTCAGACTATGGTTTTCCGGTATTACACGATAGCTTTGCGGATTATCAGGGCCCGCTTGCCGGTTTTGCAGTAGGCATGCAGGCGGCAACCACGCCATTTGTTGTTACCATGCCTTGCGACGGACCATTCCTGGCACCGAACCTGGTCCAGCGCCTGTTACAGACTTTACAGGCACAGCAGGCAGAGATCGCCGTTGCCCATGACGGCGAACGCCTGCAACCAGTCTACGCCCTGCTCCCGGTTCGTCTATTACCCAGTCTGAATGCATTTCTCGAGAGCGGTGAGCGTAAAATTGATCGCTGGTACTCCCAACACGGCATCGCCCTGACGGATTTTTCCGATTCTCCGTCAACGTTCTTGAATATCAACACGCCGGCGGATCGCCAGAAAATTGAGAAATCCGGGGTATATGCGTGATCAATTACACGGTTCCTCTTCTTGGTTTTTGTGCACACAGCGGCACCGGTAAGACCACCCTGTTGCGCCAACTATTGCCGTTATTAAAGCAGCAAGGCCTGCGCATCGGCATGGTAAAACATGCTCACCATCTTTTTGATATCGATCACCCCGGAAAAGACAGCTATGAATTGCGCAAGGCCGGTGCCAGTCAAATGCTGGTTGCCTCGCGTCAACGCATTGCCCTGGTCATGGAATCGGACGAGCCGAAAAGTGAACCCTCTCTGCAAGAATCACTTTCCCTGCTTAAGCCGGATAAACTGGACTTGGTCCTGGTAGAAGGCTTCAAACTGGAGGCCATTCCCAAGATTGAACTGCATCGCGCGCAACTGGATAAACCGCTGTTCTACCCAAACGACAAAAACATTATTGCCGTAGCCAGCGATATCCAGCTGCCGTCTCTCCCGGCTACACTTACACAACTGGACATTAACAATGTAGAGACAATAGCAGAATTTATTCTGAAAACCTGTTTACCCGATAGCACAAGACTGCACATTAGCTAGCACACGACGAGAACATTATGCAAAGCAAACCCTTCACCCCTCAAACCAGTTGTGCCGATGATATCGATACGGAATCGCTGCGTGTGTCAGAGGCCAGACAGCGCATTCTGGAGAGCATCAGACCGATTCATGAATATGAAAAGCTGCCAATCCGCAGCGCACTGGACCGGATACTGCATACGCCGATTATTTCTCCGATCAATGTCCCGCCCCATCGAAATTCCGCAATGGACGGTATTGCCGTGATGAGCACAGACCTGCCTGAATCCGGCAGTCACGACTTAAACGTGATCGGTACGGCCTATGCTGGCGTCGCCTATAAAGGCCAATGCCTGGCTGGTCAATGTGTGCGCATCATGACCGGCGCGCCGATGCCGCAGGGAACGGACACCGTTATCATGCAGGAGCATGTTGAGTCACTGGGTGATAATCGAGTGCGCATATTTGCTAACCATCGCCCCGGTCAGAATGTGCGTCAAATCGGTGAAGACATTCGTAAAGACGGCGAAGTTCTCAAAGCCGGCCGTAGGCTTACACCCGCGGATCTCGGGGTCTTAGCCTCATTAGGCATTGGTGAAGTCCAGGTCCTGCGTCGGCCGCGAGTCGCATTTTTCTCTACTGGCGATGAGTTGCGTTCGATCGGCGAGGCACTCGGCGAAGGTGAGATCTTCGACAGCAATCGCTACAGCCTCTACGGCATGCTCCGTCAACTGGACGTGGAGATCCTGGATATGGGCGTAGTCCGCGACAAACCCGATGCCTTGCGCGAACGTTTGACACATGCGGCGGCAGTCGCCGATGTCGTAATCACATCTGGTGGAGTCTCCGTCGGTGACGCCGACTATATCAAACAAATTCTCAGCGAGCTTGGCGAGATCGGCTTTTGGAAAATCGCCATGAAACCTGGCCGGCCATTGACCTTTGGCCAATTGGGCAGCACGCATTTCTTTGGCTTACCAGGCAACCCGGTCGCCGTAATGGTAACATTTTATCAATTTGTGCAACCCGCCTTACAATATCTCGCCAGCGGCATCTACAAACACTCCCTCACACTGCAAGCCACCTGTATCAGCGACTTGAACAACCGTCCCGGTCGTTTCGAGTTTCAACGCGGCATCCTCACGCAAACAGCCGATGGCCACTTCGAGGTAGACAAAGCTGGCAAACAAGGTTCAGGGATCCTCACATCCATGAGCCATGCCAATTGCTTCATCCTGCTGGGCGAAGAGCGCGAAACCGTCAAGGCCGGCGATAAAGTAACAGTCCAGCCATTTGCTATTTATCTCTAGCCAGACGACGTACCCGTCCTCCGCACTAGCATATAAACACGGATGGCTTTCCGACTATCTCGTGGCGCAGGCTCTGGCCAGGAGTGGGACATTTTGTCCCATAGCTGGTACAAAACGGGGTATTAAATTGCTAGCTGTATAATGAATTCCAGCCACACAACGGTAAATGTATGACTAACAGGCGGAGGTACGGCGTCACATCGTCACTAAACCGCCCATTTTTCCCGTTTTATAGTCATTATTTCGTATTTTTTTCCTTATTACAGTTGCGTCATGCAGGCTGTTCGTTTTGCAAAATAACACCGAATTGGTGGCACAAGCGATGCATCTATCGCAATGCTGTGGGCGACAGGCTCTCGCTGCCAGAAAATACCTAGTAAAGGAGTCAGATAATGCCAGCCGATCCCCATACCGAGGACACGTTGCTGATCGGTATCGACGATACCGATAATCTCGACAGCCGCGGTACCGGATACCGAGCACGATGCCTTGCTGCCCGGCTGAACGAGCAGGGTATGGGCCATGTGCAGGGTATCAGTCGGCATCAGTTACTGGTTGATGACGCGATCCCCTATACCTCTCACAACAGCGCCGCCTGCCTGCGTCTGGAACTTTCTTCTGGGACACAGCAGCCTGATGTAATCGCCTGTTGTCGGGACTTTCTCAGCACCGAATCTGCACCCGGCTCCGATGCCGGCTTGTGTGTCACTCCGCTTGCTGACACAGGCGAGGCATTGCAGGCCTTTGGTCAGCGCGCCCAGCGTGAGGTCCTGAATCGCCACGAAGCCGAAGAGTTGGCACAGCGCGAGAATGTCTGCCTGGAAGGGCTGACCGGTGATCATGGTGGCATGATAGGCGCCCTGGCTGCAGTTGGGCTTCGGGCCTGGGGAGCAGATGGACGTTTTGTCTGGGTCGAAGGGATTCGTGAACGGGCTGACAGACTGTTTTCGATTGCCGATCTCCTTGCCGAGACCGGCGTCGATCGAGTTATGACCCTGGCCGGCAAAGTGATCACAGACGGTACACAAATATTAAACCTGGGCCCCTGGCCACGTCCAATTGCGCACAATGGCGAGGCAGTATTACTTGTGGAGGAAAATCATGACGACAAAAGCAGTCAATGGCGCGTTGTCGATCGCGCAATTATCAAGCGTTACTAAACAACCCAAGATATCAGTGTGGCGTAGCGTAGGTTATCTCGTCGGCCTTGGCACGCTGGGCGTTATACTGCATGCAAGCTTTCGAATTCCAATGCATCTCCCAGGACACCATGGACTGGAATGGATGGCATTACTTGCCTTTGCCTTCATTAGCAGCCCTCGGCGCTGGGTAGCAACAGGGGTGGGCATATCCGCGACAGCCATTGCCTTCCTGCCTATCTGGGGATGGCATCTATCGTTTGCACCTCTGTTCTACCTTGCTTCTGCCGTGCTCTTCGACATGCTCTGCTTCATGCTGCCCAGGCAGAAACTACATCGCACCGTAGTTGTTTTATACGGTGGACTCGCATTTGCAGTAGCGGGTTTTATTAATTTTTTTATCGGCCCACATGGTGCAGCCAGCAACTTTGCATGGGAGTTCTGGTTTTTGATGCATTTAGGATTTGGCCTGGCTGGCACTCTGATCGGCATTCAACTCGGCACATGGACACACACACAAGTTAAAACTCGATCCTGAATGAGACAGAGCAACACAGCGCACCCTGCAACCATCGCGCAAGGGGCACGCATATCCTTCATTTCATTTTTGTACGCAGAAAGGACTGCTTCATGTTGCATAATAATAACAAGCATACCGAATCGCACGGTTGCCAGCCAATCAAGCTTAAAGTCGCCTTATTTTCTACCCTGTCCTGGTTTGTCCTGATAATGCCAGCAGCTGCAGCCACACAAAACGATACCGCCTATCCAATGGGTGAAATCGTCGTGACAGGTCCACGTGGCGGGGCAACCGGAATCGAAACCGTTGACACGGTTACACGCCAGGACATGAAACGCGAAGGAGCAAAAACACTTGATGAAGCACTTCGCCTGCTGCCCGGCGTCAGTGTGCGCACGGGTGGCGACGGTACGCCACGTATTGATATTCATGGCTTACGCACACGTGACGTTAAACTCCTTGTCAACGGCGTACCGGTTCATTCCACATATGACGGCCAATTTGATCCGCGACTGATTCCAACCGATCAGATCGCACGGATCCACCTGGTGACCGGTGCAAGTTCTGAACTCTATGGCGATGGTGCCATAGCTGGTGTAATTGACATCATCACCCGCAAAGGCCAGGGTAAGGCACGCGGTAGTATCACTGCCGAATCTGGGCAAGATGGTTATCGGCGCATGGCCGGAGACGTTTCTGGCACCAGCGGAAATCTCTCCACCTTTGTCACAGCCAGCCACCGTACACACGATAACTATAGCCTCCCATCGGATTACACTAGTACTACGCTACAACCCGGCGATACCCGTATCAACAGCGATCAACGCTTCGATAATGTGTACGCAAATCTACTGTATACACCGGACAGTCCATGGCAATATGGATTAACCCTAACCCATGCCAACGGCGAATTCGGTATCCCGCCTAGCACGCTGGATAACACGACTGATCCCTTTGCTTCCAAGGTCAAATACGAACGCATTACGGGATTGAATGGCAATAGCGCACAAGCGATTGTCAACTATACGCCATCCGGCTCGTGGAGTATGCGTAGCTGGTTGTTTGTGAACGATCAGTGGCAACAGGATAGCATCTTCGACGATGCCAATTTCAACTCCTTCCTGAACCACAACAGCGCCAGCACGCGTCAGGAAACTCTAACCACGGGCGGGCATGCTCAGATAGACTGGAAAAACATTAAATACGGACATCTTGGCCTCGCCCTGAACGCCCGCCATGAACGCTGGACTGAATCCGGCTTTGTCCGCGATGTCGCCACTGGTGGTGGCGGCGGTGGCGGTGGCGGTGGCGGCGGCGGTGGCGGCGGCGGCGGCGGCAGCACGAGCTATGCCTTGCGTACAGTGAACGACAACCTGCATGTCGATGTGGTATCGCTTTCAGTCCAGTATGACGTCAGACCCTGGGAGCATACTGGTTTCGTCCTGGGCGCCGGACATCACATCCAGTACCGTGCAGATGGCAATTACAGTGCCAGCAGTTTTGTCGCCGGTATTTATCATAACCTTGGCAAAATAAGCAGGATCCATATATCGGTCGCACGCAAGATTCGTGTACCATCGATTCGCCAACTCTATGATACCACTTCCGGTAATCCTGCCCTGCAACCTGAGCATTCGCTTAATTACGAAATAGGCATCAACACACACTGGTCGACCGGTACATCATTCAGTGCTACTGCATATACCATGCAGGTCAAAAACTTCATCCAGAAAGACAAGACGACAAACACCTATGTCAATTACGAACAATACCGCTTTCGCGGACTGGATTTGGGCCTGGGCACCCACTTTTCATCTCACTGGGTCCTGAAGACAAGTTACGCCTATCTGTGGAGTCGTGACGAATCGACCAATGCCACGCGCGAGGAATTGCAATACCGCCCCAGCTATACACTCAGTGCCGTGCTGGCCTACTCAGCCACGCACGGCTGGCATGGCAGCCTGACCGCACTTCGCGTTGGACACCAATACTATTATTCACGCACGACACCATTACAAAAGGCCATTCTAGATCCCTACACGGTTTTTAATGCTTTGCTCGGATATCGCTTCAGCGGTCCTTTCCGTGGAGTCGATGCCTATTTGTGCGCAAGCAACCTGACCGACGCGAATTATGCTCAGAGCTACGGATTTCCCATGCCCGGCCGGGCGATTTATGCCGGCGTACGCATGAAATTCTAGTCATGCCAGATCAAGGACAGGTCTTATGAATACAATGCACCCACACCTGTGTCCAGAATTTCATTTTCGCATTCCCCCGCTCGTGGGCAGCGCACAGCGCCTGGTATTTTTCCTGCTTATCTCACTCGTCCTGCATGGCTTAATATTATCATTTATACCCGCCATGGAGGCGATTCACCCACCTGTGAAAACCACCAGGCGCGGACCAGTTATTATTGCCCTCGAGACCACGCCGACACATCATGATCGGCGTCAAAAGCCGCATCGCGCGCAACCTGAAAGCTCCGTCACCACAACGCCTGCAGATCACCCAACTGGCAAGCTGGCGTTAGCAACAAAGCAAACCCCCATGGCAACCAGATCAACACACGGTACAACGCTAAATAGCCATAGCAAAACCCATCTACCCGTACATGCAAAACCCCGCACAAGCCTTCCGCATACAACACAAACACATCACAATCACGCGAAGAAAGCGGCTGTAATTTCGCCAACAGCCTATCCAGATGAGGCAAGCCGTCACACAACGGCAACGACCAGGCTCATCACAGCAGCGCCCTCTCCAGACCCTGCTGCCGTCGCCTCCCTGCTACGTACCGCCCTGCTCCGGCATTTCCACTATCCAGTGGTAGCGCTGCAAAATAACTGGCAAGGAAAAGTCGTACTAGGTATGCGCGTGAGTGCGACAGGCCAGGTTCAGGATGCACAGATCCTACAGACATCAGGTATTCGCATACTCGATCGCGCCGCGCAACATAGTGCGAACGCGATAGGCAATTTACCGGCGGCACGTCCCCTGCTAGCCGGTAAAACACTGCGCTTTCGTATACCGGTGAGCTACCGCTTGCAGCAATAATTCGCAGTCTCAGATTAATCGTGGCAAGGAGAAATTCCTATCACAGTACACAGGGTCGCGTAAGGCAAGTTATAGCGATATATACACAGAGTAACGTTTGAGCCTAGCCCCTGTCATTCTGGTCGCAAAGCAAGCGTATTACTGCTGTCTGGAATGAGTCGCAACGCCTCCGGCGGCAGCCGTGCCCACAGACGTGTGCCAATTTGTAACTCTTTGGCCCACCACGCGGGCACCCACGCCCGCAGTCGAGGCGACCCATCCAGTTGCAGCGCAAGCAGTGGACCGGAATGTTCGATTGCCACAACGCTTACTTCAAGGCAATTGTTGATGCCTTGCGGGCGTGAGCGCGCGATTTCAATATCGCCAGCAGATAAGCCAACGCAAAAGGGACCCCTCGGGGGAATAGCTGTTGAGCTTTCCAGTATATGACCATCCACATCGATGCGAAGACCTCGCGCGGATTTGCCCACGATGCTGGCTGACCACAGGTTGTCTATGCCCAGATGACTGGCTACGCAAGTATCTGCCGGCCGTGCATGGACCTCAGAGTAAGACCCGGTCTGCAGCAATCGGCCATCGGAAAGTATGGCCACATGGTCGGCCAGTCTCGCCACCTCTGATTGATGGTGCGTGACATACAGTACGGCAAGGTCGTACTCCTGAACCAGCCGGCGTACTCCCAGGTGCAGGGCCTCGCAACTGGTGGCATCAAGGTTGACACTGGGTTCATCGAACAATACCAGCGACGGTTCCATGGCCAGGGCTCGCGCCAATGCGACGCGTTGGCGTTGGCCACGGCTTAGTTGCTGCGGATAGCTGGTACGCAAGTGGTTCAGCTTGAATTCATCGAGCAGACGTTTAAGCACCCCGCGACTCGCTCGACGTCCATCGCGCAGGCCAAAAGCCACATTGCCCTCGACAGTCAGATGAGGAAACAGTGCCAGGTCTTGAGGCACATAGGCGATGCGCCGCAGTTCGGGCGCCTCGGCGGTAATATCACGCCCCTGCAGCATGAGGCATCCGGCTTGGGCGGGCGAAAAGCCTGCGATCGCCTCAAGTAACGTGGTCTTGCCCGCGCCATTAATCCCCTGAATCGCCAGGCAGCTGCCGGATGCTACGCTAAATGCCAGCGGACCGAGCTGAAAGTCTCCTCGGCGTGTTGTCAGTCCCTGCACCTGCAGCACTTCCTGATTCATCATTCAATGTCCTTCTGACGACCACTACCCGCAAGTACGCGCAGCGCAATAAAGATAAACAGCGAGATCACCAACACAATAAATGACAAGGCGAGCGCCTCGGGCAGGCCAAAGCGCAGAAACAAGTCATAGATCTTCACCGGCGCGGTCATGGGATAATAAGCAATGATGACGACCGAACCGAATTCGCTAACCGCACGGGCGTAACCGAGTGTCATCGCCGTGAGTAAGCCACGCCAGCTCAGCGGCAGCACGACACTCCAAAGTACTCGCCAGGGGCCGGCGCCGAGACTGCGCGCCGCCCGCTCCAGACGAGGGTCAACGGCTTCCAGCGCGAGACGCGCAGCACTGACGGTGAACGGGGCACTGACAAACAGCATAGCAACCACAATCCCCGGCAGACTGCCCCAGAATGTTAATCCGAACAGATGATGCAAGGGTGCTCCGATCAGTCCACGCCGACCATAGACAAAGAGCACGGCGATGCCAGCAACAACATGCGGCACAGTCAGCGGCACATCCACCAAAGCCTGAATAAGCCCCTTTCCCGGAAATTCCACGCGAGCCAGCAGCCAGGCCAGCGGGATACCGAGCAGCCCGGCCATCACCGCCGTGAGCAGTGCCGCTTCCAGGCTGAGCAATACAGCGGACTGCGCCTCCGAATCGCTTGCCACGCGGGCAAGTTCCCCCGGTGCACTCAGCGCATCGATGCTGAGCACCGCCAGGGGAAGCACGATAGATGCGAGAAATATTGTGCCCAGCAACGCGAAGGGTATCACTACCCGGAGTTCACGCGAGGAATGTAATGAACGAACGAACTGCGCCATATCGTCAGGGTAGATCTACTGGTTAGTTGTTATTTACTCCCCCACGGCTGAACCTGCTTGCGCAGGCCGGCCGGCATAGCCTTCATGCCATGCGCCCAAGGCCGACGGAACGTGCCAAAACCACTTTGTGACATGATTTTGCGTCCCTGTGGACCCATCACGAAGGAAATATATTCCTGCCCGAGCTTTGACTTCGGCGCGTTAGTGGGAATGGTCATGCCGTAGATAAGCGGGGCACCATGCAGCACACCCTTGGCTGTGTGCGCGGTCGCGCGGGCGTAGTAACGTGAATCGGCGGGTTTGCTGAGGTTGATGCGATCAGGCAACGGCACATAGTGTAAGTGATGTGACTTGGCTGAAGAGGTATAGATAGCCAGATAATCGATCTGGCCGGACTGCAGCGCCGAAATCAGCGAGGTTTCCGTATCACGAATATCGCTCTTAGGTGCGTTGGTAAGCACCTGCGCCTGCAGCTTAGGCTCATGATAGTAGCTGGAGGCAAGATCCAGCATTTGCAAGAACTGGTAACCTGAGGGGTCGGTGTCAGGGTTGGAGCGACCGATGACCACGCCGGGTTTGGCCACCACCTTGTACCAATTGTGCTTATTGATGTGGCTGGCGCCCTTGCTTTGCTTGGTGTAGGCCAGCGTTACCGCGTTGGAGGCGAAGCCAATATACCAGTTGGCCAGCTTTGCCTTGCCAAGCACTCGGGGAATAACACCGTAGGCAGCAGCGGCATAGACGTCCGCATGCTGGTGCAGCTCGGCGATACGACGGGCCATCATCACACTGCCGCCAAACTGGGCCTGGACGGTGATACCCGGGTGCGTGTGCTCGAAAGCACGATTCATACGATGAAAGGGTATGGCAAGGGTGCCGGCAGCGTACACCGTCAAGGTTTCCGCATTGGCGGCTCCGGCAGTAAGTACCGCAGCGAGACCCAGAATGGTCACTGCGATAGTCATACGCGAGAGTTTACTTTTATTCATCCTCCGTTCTCCTTCTTGGTTATCGAAATGATTAAACGCAGAGTAATGCTCGCCAAACGCAGGTCTTACGCCAAGGTGAATATGTCCCACCCTGACATGCTTGCCGGTCCTGGGGAGCAGTGTTAAGCACAAGTGCACGACATAATGCACAAAAGGTGCCACGAATGATGAGTCGAGCAGACTGTTCCGATGCCTGTCACACTTGCGCTACAACTGGTGCGAAGTTGACCTGTGATAAATGACATGAGGTATATTTGCTGTGAGGTGCCGCTCGCGTATACGTATTTAGCCTCATAATGGGAAGCGAACGCATCTTATGCGCGCGAATCGTTGTTTCTGCCAAAATATCGCTTTTTATGGGGATTTCTTCCACTTCTACGTGGGACATCGCCTGGAATGTGTCCAGGTTAGTTGAGTGACACGGTGCACCCTACGGTCGAAATAGCCTGTGCGCGACTATAGTGGCAGCAAACCGATCGATTGTCTGAATTCTCCTGGCGGGGGTAAGAAATCCCAATAAGCTCATGTAGGACGACATGCCTCGGATTATAAATGAGGCGGTGCGTCAAAATGACCCAGATAAGTGAGACATTTTGGACCAAGTCGCGCAAGACATGATATTTCAATAATTGCGCAAATTTACTAAACAGACCAAAACTGTTTATGACAATAAAACTATCTTAAATCTCACCATGGAAAATATGTCGGTAAGACACATACATCGAAGCGATCATGACAGGTGCCAGCACGAATAACCCCAACCCTATCGGTATCATCGCGATGACAGCCAGTCCAAACATTATCAGGCCATAAATCAGGAATGGAATCATATTTTTCCAGCAGGCAGAAAAACTTTGGGTAATCGCTGCTATAGGTCCGTGTTCGTCAAATACGATCAGCATAGGCACAAAATAGAATGCCATGCCAAGCAGGACCATCGCAATGAGTGCTATTATGACGACGAAGAAGATGGCAATTATGGACGGGCCATTAGCAGAGGCTGCCTCACCACCATGATTCAGCAAGGCCCCCATACCAAATAGTGCGACTATAATCGCGCCAACTAACACCACCACAATACTGACGGCAAGATAAAGCAATCCAGCTTGAACCAGCTTCCCAAACTGTGTCGAAAATCCCTGGAATAAATGACCCACAGTAAAATCACCGCCCGATGCCTGTTCGTTGGCACCCAGCATAAGCCCTCCCATAAATACCGGCGACAGGATATTAATCCCAAATGAACCGATTATTGGGATCAATCCCACCACAAACATCATGACATACCAGATAACCAGCGTCGCAATCCAGGCCCACGGATTTTTGACAAAAAGTTTCCAACCCCCGACGATCCAGTGCCAGCCATCACCGACATCGACAACTCGTGCACCAAAATCGTCATCATCATGTACATCCTGTGTGGCTGTACTTTGATAAGGATTCCAGCCTGCACCAGACGATGATGTATTATTTTTGGCCTGAGTCCGGCGTGCCTGGTAGCGTGAGATTATTATGCCGCAGTCCAGGCATTCATCGCCTGACACACGTTCCGAACCGCACTTAGGGCATCGCGCACTGGATTCAGATGTTGTTCCTGAACTGCTTTCCGTGTTTCCAGAAACAGCTACATCTGAAGTCAGTTTTAATTCATCTTTCGATTCGATGCGGACTTCAAGGCCTATCTGTTCGATTAATACTCGCTTGAACTTTTCTGCCGTATCACGATCAAGATTGTCCTTGAGAGTAACGGGTCTTCCTGCCAAGAGTAGTTTTCTGGCCTGCTCTTCAGGTACTTTGAATGTCTGTACGAACGCACTGATAAACTGCTCCTGACTAACTCCTTCACATAACTTGCCTTCCGTGATAATCCTGTAACTTGCAGCCATAACCCTCCCCCTCAACACCGAATACTATTATGGAATACTTGAACTGCCAACGCATCGTTAAATTAGAAACATATTTTAATGCCTTAGCTAGATTTAGTAGATTTTATTAAAAATGATAATTGCTTGCCACGATCTTTCACAGGCATGTAGCCACTCATGCTTATTATTATCGTATTACACTGCTCATCAGGCTTATATTTCCTGCATGAATTACTTTTTTACAATCAGAGACAGAAATTGAACTTCTGTTTACACCTTCTCCACCTGAGTCTGTAATGATTATCCAGGCCTGCCTAGAAGTCTAAAATCCCGCAGCCAGTCCATTTTCACTAAAATATCTTATTCCGCAAATAAAACAGCCGTTTTCATATACTTTCTTCATCCACGCAGTCATCACAACAATAGCGCAGACAAGCAGCGGGAAATAGCGATGTTTCCATTATCGACTGGACAATTTTCTCATCCTTCGTTGGCTCTGTTGTTTTGGGGTTTAAAAAACTATCGACATCTTTTTTGATTATTTTAATAAACTCATTTACCAAATCCGGATCACGCCAGCCCTTCCTGGTTTCCTCTTCGAGAATATTAATAATCTTGTCCAGCGGCATGGAATTTTTATAAGGACGAACGGTGGCCAATGCATCAAAGATATCCACCAACTGAAATATTCGAGCCAGCAATGGGATCGCCTCGCCTACCAGGCCATACGGATACCCACTACCATCCCAGCGCTCATGATGATGTAAAATAATGGGTACTACATCACGCATGCTTGTCAGGCCTTCGCACAAATGCGCTCCAATGACAGTATGATTGTGCATCAACCCCCATTCTTCGTCATTCAGCGGACCATTTTTCAACAGAATAGAGTCAGGTATACCAAGTTTGCCAATATCATGCATGATCCCGCCACGCCGAAGCGCTTCGAGATCACGCGCAGGCAAACCGAGAATGCGACCAAATTCTGATGCCATATGCGACAGACGCGAACAGTGGTCGCCCGTTGTTTCATCTTTTGCTTCTACCATGCGTGCCAGACTGAACAACAAGGTTTCCGCAGTATCCAGTTGATCGGTAAGCCGCTTGGTTTGAACTGCGCTTCGCAACCTTGCTAACAATTCGACTGGACTATAGGGTTTGTGAATAAAATCCGTGGCACCGGAAGAAAAACTGTGTTCCAGATCGTTGGGACTGTTGGAACCCGTAACCATAATGATTGGTAATAATGAAAATCCTAATTCGGTACGTATTTTGTGACATACGGTATCACCATCCATGCCTGGCATACGCTTATCCATCAGCATCGCCTCAACCGATTGTTGCTGCAATATTTTGAGGGCTTGTTCGCCATTCCCTGCCTGAATCACTTCATAATGATCGGGCGAACTACTGAGGATTTCGGATAACAGACCGCGTTGCATCGGCTCATCGTCAACGACCAGAATTTTATCCTGCATTGTCATATACCTTTATTTATATAATGCTAATAAAACGCTAATAACCTGTATGACATACGCGAGCCGAATGATGTCCCTATCGCATATATCGGTATTAGCCATTTTTACTTAAGGGGACCCAATACCAGATTAATGGGTACAACTCTTTGTATATGATAGTTGACCATTTCAATTAGTAAATTAATCCTAACCAATTTTCGCTATCCCTCTTCGCCAGGGCAAAAAGTTATTAACCCATTGTTTTTATATATAATTCTAAACATAGAACAAATTACCTGGTTCTCTGTAGAACAACGTGTCCCGTCCATGGAAAGCCACGTACCGGCGTAGCAGTGATGGAATCAGTGCACAGCTGCATTAACGTACTGAACTGGTTTTCAGACAGGCCCTAAGCATGATTGCCAATTTCGTCTGGCAGACCAATCTGCTTGCCCTGTGTGCAGCTATCGAGGCCGCGCGTGCCGGTCAACACACTCGCGGTTATATGGTGGACGAGATACGAAAGTTATTCGAGAATACGACCGGGCTAAAATGCAAATATCGCCATCCTGGTAACTATTGCCTGCCAAAGAAATTCAGACAATAGCGATCTGGCAGAGTATTCAGACCAGCTGGCAATCCTGGTCAATGTCAATATCGATCAGCAGAGCAGTTGTCACCATGAGGTTATTCAGGAGTCCGCTGCCGTTAACAATATTGAACTCTTCCAGGCACGCTTGCCGGCTTGCGTATATAACAGGGAATTAGCCAAACGGGTTGCGCAACACGATGGTCTCATTGCGATCCGGTCCGGTTGAAATGATATCTACCGGTACACCAACCACTTCTTCGATCTTCCTGATATAGGCCTGGGCATTGGCCGGGAGTGCATCGAAACTTTTCACCCCGACAGTGCTTTCCTTCCAGCCCGGCACCTCGATGTAGGTCGGCTTGCACTGTTCATACGCATCCGCACCGATGGGCGGGTTGGGAACGGCCTTGCCATCCACCTCGTAACCGACGGCGATGCGCAGGCTTTCCAGGCCATCGAGCACGTCCATCTTGGTCAGACAGATACCGCTGAGTGAATTGATCTGGGCGGAACGGCGCAGACTGACCGCATCCAGCCAGCCACAACGACGCGGACGGCCGGTGGTAGAACCAAATTCGTGACCGAGCTTGGCCATGTGTGCGCCGATGGGATCATTGAGCGCGGCGCCGTCGTATAACTCTGTGGGAAACGGGCCGGCACCGACACGTGTCGTATAAGCCTTGGTAATACCGAGCACATAGTCGATATCCCGCGGACCCACACCGGTACCGGTACAGGCACCGCCGGCGGTTGGATTGGACGAGGTCACGTAGGGATAAGTACCGTGATCAATATCGAGCAGGGTGCCCTGCGCACCCTCAAACATGATGTTTTTACCCTCGTTGCGCATTTGATGCAGCATGCCGGTGACGTCGGCGACCATGGGACGGATCTCTTCGGCCACGGCCAGACCATCATCCAGCACCTGCTGAAAATCCACAGTATCCGTTTTGAAATAATGTTTAAGGACGAAATTGTGATAGTCGAGAACTTCCCCCAGGCGCGCGGCAAAGCGTTCGCGGTGCAGCATGTCACCGACCTTGAGTCCGCGCCGGGAAATCTTGTCCTCGTATGCCGGTCCAATACCCCGACCGGTAGTCCCGATAGCCTTGCTGCCACGGGCGCGCTCACGGGCCTGATCCAGGGCGATATGATACGGCAAAATCAGGGTACAGGCTTCGCTGATATACAGGCGATTGTCGACTTCAACCCCGGCCTCCGAGAGCATGGCCAGTTCCTTCATCAAGGCATCGGGGGCAAGCACCACGCCGTTGCCGATCATGCAGATCACCTGTTTACGTAAAATCCCGGACGGGATGAGATGCAGAACAGTCTTCTTGCCGTCAATCACCAGGGTATGGCCCGCATTATGGCCACCCTGAAAACGCACCACACCATCGGCGCGATCGGTCAGCAGGTCAACGACCTTGCCTTTGCCTTCGTCACCCCATTGCGTACCGATGACGATTACATTCTTACCCATGTCTGTATCCCCAAATAATTGCTAAATCTGCTTGACCACCCAGGCGTTACCCTGTTTGACGATTTCACGGTTGCACTGCATCGCTGCGGCATCCCCTTGCTGTCCGGGTAACGAAGAAACAACGCGTTCACCCTGCGCCCGCAGAGAACGGACCAGGCCATCCAGTTCCGGGTCCTGGTCGGGCGGCGCAAAAATACCGGCGTTTTTTACCACCATTGGGGGTGCCAGCGCCAGCAAGGTTTTCAAATCGGTGCTAAATCCGGTGGCCGGACGGGCATTGCCGAAGGCCTTGCCAATCCCGTCATAACGCCCGCCCTGAGCAATGGCGGTACCCTTACCGGGAACAAATGCCGCGAAGACCACGCCGGTGTGATAATGGTAGCCGCGCAACTCGGCCAGGTCATAGTGCAGGCTGATGTCAGGTATTGCCTGGTTGATCAGGTTTGCCATCTGTTGCAGGTTTTCCAGTGCAGCCTTGACTTCGGCACTGGCGCCAGCCAGCACCTGCGCGGCCTGGGGCAGGACCTCGTGATTGCCATTTAGATCGGCCAGACTCTCAAGCATCGTGGCTACGCCGGCATCGAGTTGCCATTGCGCCAGCATGTCCTGGATTTCCGGTTTAGCCTTGCGCTGCAGCGCATCAAACAACTCTGTCTCTTGCGCCGAAGTCAGCCTGGCCTGCCTGGCCAGGCCACGAAAGATACCGACGTGGCCGAGGTCGAAATATGCCTCGCCGATGTCACAACTGCGCAGAGTCTCGACCATCAGGCGAAAGACTTCCACATCACTCTCTACGCCCGAGTGGCCGTACAGTTCCAGGCCGATCTGCAAGGGTGCGCGCGAAGCACCAAAACCATCGGGACGCGTGTGCAACACTGTCCCCATATAACACAAACGGCTGGGGGTTTGGCGGCGTAACTGATGCGCATCAATGCGTGCGACCTGTGGGGTAATGTCTGCACGAACTCCCATCATGCGCCCATTCAGTTGATCGGTCAGCTTGAAGGTCTGCAGGTCAAGATCATGAGCGGTCCCTACAAACAGGGATTCCACGTATTCGATAAAAGGCGGAATCACCAGCTCATAACCCCAGGTACGGTATAAATCCAGAATACGGCGGCGCTGCGTCTCCAATAATTCGGCGCGCGGCGGCAAAACTTCTTCGATGCCCTCTGGAAGCAGCCAGGAATCTTTATTCATGTGGATCGTCTTCAGGTTATATATATCAGCAAAGCACCGGCAATCATCATCACCAGGCCAATACGACGCAAACTACGATCATCGCGTTCACTCATCATCTGCACCATGCGTCGATAGGCGTTAGGGCTTAGCGCCGGAAACAGCCCTTCCAGTACCAGGACCAGGCCAAGCGCTGTCCAGATTATTTTCGCCATTTTCT
>JARRNT010000009.1:34302-75949 GCA_037384645.1 Gammaproteobacteria bacterium
GGCGCTTTGCACATCCCAGAAAGGACACGTGGCGCCCGGCATGATGTGTTATCCAGATTCAGAATTATATCATTACTTGCCTGGTTTTATGGCATTGAAGTACTTGAAAAAGTCCGAATCAGGCTGCAGCACCATGATCTGGCCGTTGTTGTTACCCAGCGCATCGCGATATGCCTGCAGGGAACGGTAGAATGCGAAAAATTCAGGATTCTTGCCATATGCCTTGGCGTAGATACGCGCCGCTTGCGCATCGCCCTGTCCACGGATTTTCTGGGCGTCTTCATAGGCCTGCGCCAGCAGGATCTGGCTGCTCTTGTCCGCCTCGGCCTTGATCTGGGTGGCCTTACCCACACCCTGGGCCCGATACTTTGCCGCCTCCTTGTTGCGCTCGGCGATCATCTGCTGGAAGACCTGATGTCGGATCTTATCCGGCAATTCGATGCGCATTACGCGCACATCCACGATCTTGATCCCGTAAGAGCTGATCTTCTTGTCGGCTTCCTTGGTGATTTCGCTCATGACATCGGCGCGCTCATTCGAGATCAATTCCCACATGGTGCGTTGGCCAAAGGCGTCCAGCAAACTCTTGTTGATAATGGAATCGAAAGTCCGTTGCGCGTTATGGATCGAGCCCTGCATCTTCTTGTAAAAGGTTTCCACATTGGAAATGCGCCACTGGACATAATAATCCACGTCCAGCGGTTGCCTGTCCTGGGTCAGATAACGCTGCTTGGGCGCATCGTAACTTTGCAAACGCTTGTCGAACTTATAAACCACGTTGTAGAACGGGATCATCCAGTGCAGACCGGGTTTGACATTGCTCTTTTCAATCTTGCCCAGAGCCATGAGGATGGCATATTGCGTTGCGTTGACGGTATACGCGGATTTGTACAGCAGGCCGAGTACAGCGGCGAGGATGATAATGATAGTCAGGTTACGATTAGACATTAGTTGTCTCCTCCCCGGCTGCGCGTACGTAAATCACCACTGTCTCCAGAGAGATCCGGTAACTGATGGCTGGTCGTGCCATGTGATTGCTTATTGCCGGCATCGGAACCGGTGCTCGAACTGGATTGTTGCTTGCTCTGTCTGATCAGCTTGTCCAGCGGCAGGTACAGCAGGTTATTGCCTTTCTTGGTATCCACCAGCACCTTGGTACTGTGGCCAATCACATCCTGCATGGTTTCCAGATAAAGCCGTTCTCTCGTCACCTTCGGTGCCTTGTCGTATTGTGTCAGTAGCTGGGTGAAACGGTCGGCGTCACCCGTGGCACGGGCGATCAGGGTTTGCTTGTACTGTTCCGCCTGCACCCGAATCCGGTTTGCGTTACCTTCCGCCTTGGGAATAATGGTATTGGCGTAGCCCTGGGCTTTGCTGATTTCAGCTTTCATCTCCTGTTGGGCAGCATTCACTTCCTCATAAGCCGGGGTCACCTGGCGCGGTGGCTGGGCCTTTTGCATATTGAAGTTAATGACAGCCAGACCGGTCTTGTAGCGATCCAGAATCTGCTGGATACGCTCCTGCGTGACTTGTGCGAATTTGGAGCGTCCCTGGGTTTGCACATAATCCATGTCGTTTTTACCGACGTTTTCCCGCACCGCGGTCTGCACCGCCTGCTCCAGAGTGATAATAGGTTCCCTGGTATTTAACACGTATTCCTTGGCGTTCTCGACCTGGTATTGGACCACATATTCGATATCAACGATGTTCCTGTCCTTGGTCAGCATCAAGGCCTCAGTCGTGCCCTGCCCGACGGAATAGGATCGAATGGACTGGACATCGACAACATCCACCTTCTCGATAGGATAAGGAAAACGGATGTTCAAACCCGATTTGATGGTGGTGACATATTTGCCAAAACGCAGCACCACGCCGTTTTGGCGAGGATTGAGGATATAGACCGAGCTGTACAAAATCCAGATCACCAACAGGGCGACGATGATACCGATGATGCCGCCGAAGCCACCACCCTGGCCGCCACGGCCTCGACCGCCGCCGCCACCGCCGCCGAACAGGCCGCGAAACTTGCGTTGCAGATTCTTGACGATCTCGTCCAGGTCCGGAGGACCCTGTTCGCCTCGGTGTTTACCCCAAGGGTCTTTGTCTTTGTCCCCGGAGTTACCGGGTTCATTCCAGGCCATGCCTAACTCCTGATTACTGCTATAGAAAGTGGATTCTAGGGAGCCTCGCTGCTGACCGCAAGGCGATCCGCCCCAGAATCATGACTGATATAGTTTTCCAGTAGAAAATGCTTGTTGAGTACGGCCCAGGTCGTGGCCGGCATCGTCACGGTCATGAGCCAACGGCCCTGGCTATCGGTCTCCTCCAGCAACACATTCCCCAGTTCATGTAACCTTGCATGCAATTTCCCTTCACCGGGCGGCAACACCAGGTGTTCATGTACTGTAGCCTGCTGCAGGATCTCGGTCATGGCCTGGCGCAATAATGCCATGCCTTCTCCGGTTCTGGCCGACAGCCAGACCCGGGTTGGCCGCCCATCGATGTCACGATCAATCTGGGCCGAACAATCATCCAATAGATCCGTCTTGTTGAACACCAGTAATTGTGGGCGCTCATCGGCCTCGATTTCCGCCAACACGGCATTGACTTCCGTGATGTTTTCCTCGCGTTGCGCACTGGCGGCATCGACGACATGCAGCAGCAGATCCGCATCACGCGTCTCCTGCAGGGTTGAACGAAATGCCGCCACCAGGTCATGGGGTAGCTGGCGGATAAAGCCAACCGTATCGGCCAGCACAATGGCCTGCCCCTCATCCAGTTCCACCCGTCGCAAGGTGGGGTCCAGGGTTGCAAACAGCTGGTTGGCAGCGAAAACCTCTGCCTGAGTCAGTGCATTGAACAGGGTAGATTTTCCGGCATTGGTGTAGCCGACCAGTGAAACCGTGGGTAAATCCGCGCGTCTGCGCGCACGCCGCCCCTGCTCACGCTGCTTGTTGACCTTTTCCAGTTTACGATTGAGCAACTTGATGCGCTCACCCAACAGGCGACGGTCTGTTTCCAGTTGGGTTTCACCCGGACCGCGCAGGCCAATACCGCCCTTTTGCCGTTCAAGGTGAGTCCAGCCCCGGACCAGGCGTGTGGACAAGTGTTTGAGTTGTGCCAGTTCGACCTGCAGCTTGCCTTCATGGGTACGCGCCCGCTGGGCAAAGATATCCAGGATCAGGCCGGTCCGATCCAGTACCCGGCATTTGAATTCCCGTTCCAGGTTACGTTCCTGGACCGGGCTCAGGGTGTGATTAAACAGGACAATCTCGGCACCAGCGGCATCGACCTGCTGGCGGATCTCTTCGACCTTGCCAGTGCCGACGAAAAACCGGGCATCCGGTACCCGACGAGTCCCGGTTACGGTCGCAACCGGTTCCGCCCCGGCCGCAACTGCCAGTTCATGGAATTCCGCCAGCGCCTGCTGCTCGTCCAGTTGCCCCATATCCAGGTGAACGAGCACGGCCCGTTCACCGCCGCGTGGGCGTTCAAACAAGGATATACCTCCTGCTGGACCGGCCAGATAAGAAGGGAGAATTAGCTATTGCCTGGATGTGACTCATCTGCCATGGGAAGTTTAATATTGCGTGCCGGTACGATCGTTGAAATCGCATGCTTGTAAACCATCTGGCTCACACTGTTGCGTAATAACACAACAAATTGATCAAATGACTCAACCTGCCCCTGCAACTTGATACCGTTGACCAGGTAAATTGAGACGGGAATCCGTTCCTTGCGCAAAGCATTTAAAAAAGGATCTTGTAGTGCTTGCCCTTTACTCATAGTTATTCTCCGTTTTATTTATATTTGGTTTTATATCGTTCTTCACCCAACTGTATTACCAACACCATGGCAATCATACTCATACTCATGAAAAGCGATGTATACCTTTAAATTCAGTCTAGCACAGCGACATGGATCAATTAATGTGTATTTTCGACAGTAATTTCAATGCCTCCGCATCTAAGTTATTGTTTAAAAAGTCTATTTTTAACACCCCGGGCATGGAGCGCAGCCAGGTCAACTGCCGCTTGGCCAGCTGCCGGGTCGCCGCGACGGCCTTGTCGAGCATCTCCGCGTAGGCTAGCTGACCATCCAGGTAAAGCCATGCCTGTCGGTAACCCACGCTGCGGATAGCCGGCGTATCCAGACTGAGGTCTGCCCGCTGATACAGCACGGCCACCTCGTCAATAAATCCATTTTTCAGCATATGTTCAAAGCGCTGAGCAATGCGCTGGTGCAACACCGCCCTGTCTGGAGTCACCAGCCCGAGCAGGACAGGACGAAAAGGCAGGCTTTGCGTTGGCTGTCGCATCCATTCCGATAACGGCACACCCGTAAGTCGGTACACCTCAAGCGCACGAGAAATACGCTGCGGGTCATTGGGATGAATACGCGCTGCCGCCTGCGGGTCAACACTGGCCAGTTGTTGGTGCAGCGCCTGCCAACCAACCGCCTCGGCTTCCTCCGCCAGGTCGGCACGCACCGATTCGTCCGCCGAAGGCAGATTCGCCATGCCCTGTAAGAGACTGCGAAAATACATCATGGTTCCCCCGACTAATAATGGTGTTCTTCCCGCTTCGATAATGGTGTGAATTTCACGCATAGCATCTTCACAAAAGCGAGCAGCAGAATAGGCGTCGGCTGGGTCCAGGAAATCAATCAGGCGATGCGGTGCGCGGCGCAAGGTCTCGGCATCCGGTTTGGCAGTACCAATATCCATACCTTTATAGACCATGGCCGAATCAACACTGATGATATCCATGGGCAGTGTCTCGACCAGGCGAACAGCCAGATCGGTTTTACCTGATGCCGTCGGGCCCATCAGGCAGACTATCGTTGGGAGATGCTCAGGCATGGGATGACGACAGTCTCAGCCAGTCCTGCAGGTCGGTTTGTGTTAATTCGCGCCAGCAGTCGGCCAGTTGCTCACGTCGTTGCGACACACGTTGCAGCCAGTGACGCAAATCGACCGTGGCGAAGTCATATTGCTGTAATAACAATTGCTGTCTGATGACAGCAAATGACTGTTGTTCGTCGATATCCGCATCCAGTAAGGCCTGTAACAGGCGCTGACCATCAAAGCCGGCCAGCCAGATCGGGATTGCCCGCAATATGATTTCCCCTGGACCGGCCTGCCCCAGATCAAAACCCAGATGCGTCAACAGGTCCTGAGCTCGTTCATAGCGACTGCGTTGTGCGGCATCCAGCGCAATGCGCTGTGGAATCAACAACGGCCGCTGTTTAAGCTGGTTCGCCTGACAGGCAGCTTGCCAGTCCTGTACGCTCATCAGCGCCTGGGCACGACTGACATCGATTAAATACAGCGTCCCGGCGGTTTGTGTCAGAACAAAGCGATTAAGCAGAACTGCCTGTATCTGACCGAAAAAACACTCTGTCTCGGCCAGGGCCTCCTGCCTGTGCGCAACATACGGTGGCTCGCGTGTTTCTTGCCCGCGATAACCAGGCGGTAATTCCATTACGCCATTCGGGGCATACTCGGATTGCACGGCGTCGCCGGTTTGCAGACTCTCGCGTAAACTGCGGATGAGAAAGTCATGAATCAAACGTGCCTCGCGAAAGCGCACCTCATGTTTGGTCGGATGGACATTGACATCCACGCTGGCCGGGTCGAGTTCAAGGTGCAGGACATAGGCAGCATGGCGTCCCGGACCCAGGCAGGTATTGTATGCCTGGCGCATCGCGTGATTGATCACCCTGTCACGAATGATGCGCCCGTTAATATAGAAATACTGCAGATCAGTTTGCTGACGGGAATAACCGGGTTTACTGATCCAGCCCCACAGGCGCATGTCACCCCGGGGAAAATCGATCAATAAACTGTTTTGTAAAAAGTTCTCACCACACAATTGGCTCACGCGGCGGGAACGTGCCTGCGCGTCATTCGCGGCCGGCAGGCGCTGTAATTGACGGGCATTGTGTTTGAAATAAAAACCCACATCGAATCGTGCCAGGGCCATACGGCGGAAGACTTCGTCGCAGTGACGAAATTCAGTACGTTCAGCACGCAGGAATTTGCGCCGTGCCGGCGTGTTGTAAAACAGTTTACGCACCCAGATGCTGGTGCCCGCGGCGTGATTGATCTCATGCACTTGCCCAGGTTGATCGTAGCGCATGGCATAGCCTGCTTCCTCACCGCGCTGACACGACCTGATCTCCCACTGGCTGACCGAACAGATACTGGCCAGCGCCTCACCACGAAAACCCAGGCTTTGTAACTGGAGTAAATCATCAAGCCGGCTGATCTTGCTGGTGGCATGGCGGCTGATTGCCAGGGGTAATTCCTGGCCACAAATGCCAAAGCCGTTATCCGTCACCCGTATCGCGTCCATGCCGCCAAGTTTCAATTCGACATCAATGCGACTGGCGCCGGCATCCAGGGCATTTTCAAGTAACTCTTTTAACACCGAAGCGGGACGCTCGATCACTTCGCCCGCAGCGATCTGATCCGCTAGCTGAGGGGGCAAAATACGTATAGAGGACGATAATGACAGAGAATCCATGACAGCTAGTGTAATACAAGCGCCACGGCCGTAGCGATCCTGCCCGATCTGAAATGTCGGCGACGCTGCCGGCTCAGGAATCGTTGGGGTGAGCAGGTATCTTGATGACGTCGCCGACCTGCAGGGTATTCGTCTTGAGTTGATTGATTTTACGAATGTACGAGACCGGCACCTGGTATTCGTTGGCCAGCGCACTCAGGGTATCGCCCTTGATGATCCGATGTTTGTAATCCCGCATGGCCAGCAGCGTGCCCGGCGGTGCATTGTTACGGAAATACCGGGTCACCCCCTTGAAGATAGCCTGAGCCAGTCTCTCCTGGGTCCGTGAACTGCGCAATTTACGCTCCTGGTGCGGATTGGAGATAAATGCCGTTTCCACCAGGATCGAGGGAATGTCCGGCGACTTGAGCACCACGAAACCGGCCTGTTCCACTCGATGCCGATGCAGGTGCATGACATTACTCAGGTCATGCAGCACATCGCGTGCGAGCGCATGGCTGTCATCCATGGTGGAGTTCTTGACCATGTCAACCAGTACCCGCTTGAGCAGGTCATCCTTGTTATCTAGACTCACACCACCGATCAAGTCTGCATTGTTTTCCGAACGGGCCAGGAAGCGTGCGACCTCCGAGCTGGCACCGTGTTTCGACAGGACATAGACCGAGGAACCACTGGCACTGCGGTCACGGAAGGAATCCGCGTGGATGGACACGAATAAATCTGCCCGCGCATGACGGGCAATCTGTACCCGTTTGCCCAGGGCAATATAATAATCCCCCTTGCGCGTCATTTCGGCCCGCATGCCGGGTGCCCGGTTGATAAGCATGCGCAAGCGACGGGCGATCTGCAACACGACGTCTTTCTCACGCGTACCGTATTTGCCGATAGCACCCGGGTCTTCACCCCCATGGCCGGGATCAATCATCACCAGGACCTTGCGTGGCTGGGCAGTATCCGTGTGATCTTCCAGTACCGGCCGGCGCTGGTTGTCGTTGCTATCATCCTGCAGGTCAATCACCAGGCGGTTGCCGTATTCGCCCTGGGGCCGTAATTCGAAACTCTTGGCCTTGACCCGGCGTTTGAGGTCCAGCACTACCCGCAGATTATTGCCGTCACGTCGGGCGTAGCGTATCCGCCTGATAAAGGACGCCCCGGTTATGGCAGGAAAGTGAGCCTTGAGATCGGTGGATTTGAGGTCGATGACGATACGATTCGGATGTTTCAGGACGAACAGATTGTTGGCAGCCGGGGCGCTCAGATCGAAGACCAGACGGGTGTTGTCGGGGGCCGGCCACATGCGTACACCCACGATATCGACTGCACGGGCCAATGTCGTGCTTGCAAGCAAGACTAGCAACAATCCAATCCGTATCCTGGTTCCTGGCATACCCCGTGCCCTCGATGAAAACGTCCTCAATAATTGTGCACGATGGAGAGAAATTTTCAAGGGAAATCTCTATATTTCTTATAGAGATAGAAGATGATCTTAATCTTTTAGGTGAGAGATCGGCGGGAAGTGGGTCAAAATGGATTGTATCCAGGCCTGCGCACGCGGCGAGTGGGCAATCAGTGTCGCATGCCGGGTGCCATCTGCGTGCTGCAGCTGAAGCGTCAGGTCCGGTGGTGGCAATTCGCTGCCTGCCTGCTCCGGCCATTCGATGAGGCAGACACCGCCCTGGGCCAACATATCCTCCAGTCCCAGGAATTCAAGTTCGACCGGGTCATTCAGGCGGTAAAGATCCAGGTGAAAGACCCGTCCCCCGGCCAAATCATAGGGTTCGATCAGGGTGTAGGTGGGGCTTTTGACTGCTCCGGTGTGGCCCAGTGCCCGGATAAAGCCACGGCTAAAAGTCGTCTTGCCCGCCCCTAGTTCCCCGCTCAGGTAAATCACGGCAGGCGCCTGGACCTGTTGCGCCAGTAGCTGGCCCAGGCGCTCAGTCTGGGCACTATCCGCCAGTTGGATCCCCTCGCCGGCCATCATGCTGACGGATTGGCCAGACGTCGCACCCAGCTCATCAAATCGGAAGCCAGCAAGCCGCGCTCGCCGGCAGCCCGGGCGGCGGCATCACCAGCCGCGGCGTGCAGGCATACGCCCATGGCGGCAGCGTCCTGCTGGTCAATGCCCTGAGCCAGCAGACCGGCAATAATGCCAGTCAGGACATCTCCCATCCCACCGCTGGCCATGCCAGGGTTACCGCCATGGCAAAGTAATATCGGCCCATCTGCCGAGGCGACCAGGCTGCCAGCCCCCTTGAGGATCACCGTCCCCCCATAGTCGGCCTGTAAGGCGCCGACGACGGCGAAGCGATCGCGTTGAATCTCCCGGGTCGATTGGCCCAGCATCCGCGAGGCTTCACCACAATGCGGCGTGAGGATCCACTTGTCGTTTTGGCGAGGAGCCTGTGAGAGGATATTCAGGGCATCAGCATCGACGACCAATGGCAGGCCGGACTCCAGCGCCAGCCGCAGCATTTCCTGACCCCATTGCCCCTGCCCAAGGCCGGGACCAATGGCAATGACTGTCGCACGCTCGGCCAGCCGGTCAAACAGTCCTTCCTCCTCCAGACCGTGCACCATCAGCTCGGGCCGCCCGGCATTCAGGTAGCTGGCATGGGCACTGCGGGTACCAATACTGACCAGGCCGGCACCAACCCGGGCGGCGGCCTCACCGGCCATGCGCACGGCGCCGGTATACCCGGTCTCGCCGCCAATAATCAGCACGTGGCCGTAATGGCCCTTATGACTGTTATGGGGCCGGGGAGCCAGTTTCGACTGGTAGTTTGCGTATTGAATCCGTTCAACCTCCACCGTTTGGGTGGCATACACGGCCATGGGCAGGCTGAGACTGTTGAAGACTACCTCACCACAGTAGTCAACGGCCTCACCGGTATACATGCCGCGCTTGACCCCGATAAAGGTCAACGTGACCGCTGCCCGCACAGCGGCACCCTGGACATCGCCACTGTCTGCATTGATACCGGAGGGAATATCGATGGCAAACACAGGCGTCCCCAGCTGGTTGATCTGTTCAATGGCGTTACGGCATTCGTCGCTGACGTCGCCTTTCAAACCGGTGCCGAGAATGGCATCCACAACCAGGTCGCATGTCACCAGCTTGCTCCTGGCATACGCGATTGGCTCGATATCCACGCTTTGCAAGCGCTGGAAGGCAGCCAGTGCGTCCCCTTGTAAGTGATTACTATCCCCCAGCAACAGCACTTTTACCTTGAAACCGGCCTCCGCCGCCAGGCGGGCCACCACAAACCCGTCGCCCCCGTTATTACCGGTGCCACAAACGATCGTCAATGACCTGGCATCCGGCCAGCGCTGCTGTAGCAAGCTAAATGCCGCGGCACCGGCACGCTCCATTAACACGGTACCGGATATACCCAGGGTCTTGATGGCATACTGGTCCATGGCGCGAACCTGTTCGGCACGATAAAGCTTGTTTTGGTAATCAGGCATGCAGTTCTTTTTCGCTCTTGTGGTGTAAACGGATCTGACCCGGCCACGTGGCTGTGTCAAAATACCCTATCCTAACCCGAATCCGGCTTACACTATATATATTAACCCAATCATCGCTGTGAACCTGCAAATCTACAGATGGACCCGTCCGACCTGAGCCAACAAATCAAACACTGGGGCCGGCAACTCGGTTTCCAGTCTGTCGGTATCAGTGACACTGAGCTTTCCCAGGCCGAGCAGTACTTGCAGGCCTGGCTTGATCAGGGCTATCACGGCAGCATGGACTGGATGGCCAAACACGGTCTACGACGCAGTCGCCCCGCCGAATTACAACCCGGGACGTTAAGGGTGATTAGTGCGCGCATGAATTACTGGCCGGGCAATGCCCTCGAGGCCCAGTCCGTTTTGGACGACCCGGACCTGGCCTACATTTCACGCTATGCCCTCGGCCGGGATTACCACAAACTGATGCGCCGACGCCTGCAACAACTGGCGGATAAGATACATGGCGACATCGGTGACTATGGTTACCGGGTATTCGTTGACAGTGCGCCTGTGCTGGAAAAGCCACTGGCGCAAAAAGCCGGCCTCGGCTGGATCGGCAAACACACCAATCTCATTACCCGCGAGGCGGGGTCCTGGTTTTTTCTCGGCGAAATCTATACCGACCTGCCGTTGGTGGCGGATGCGGCGCACGCGGACGATCATTGCGGCACCTGTCGGGCCTGTATCGATTCCTGTCCCACGGGTGCCATCATCGCTCCCTACCAGCTCGACGCCCGCCTGTGCATTTCCTATCTCACTATCGAGTTGCACGGCAGCATCCCCGAGCCCTTGCGTCCACTCATGGGCAATCGCATTTATGGTTGTGATGACTGCCAGCTGGTGTGTCCCTGGAATCGTTTTGCCCGGGATTCGGCGGAACAGGATTTTTTTCCCCGCCACGAACTCGATCAGAGCACGCTGGTCGCGTTATTCGGCTGGGACAAGGCCACGTTTGAATCCCGCCTGGCCGGTTCACCGATCCGTCGCATTGGTTATGAACGCTGGTTGCGCAACCTGGCGGTGGCGCTGGGCAATGCCGGGACTGACAAAAGCATAACCAGTGCGCTGGAAAAACGACGCGACCACCCTTCAGCGCTGGTGCGTGAGCACGTCGCCTGGGCCCTGGCTCGTCACGGAGAATAAAAACGGACGCTAATTAATCCAACCAGTCGGATGTGACTTTACAGGCGTGTTCCACGCCGCGGTTGATAGCAGAAATCGCGGCATCGAGAATGGCTCCTGGGGGTCATCGTCATGGGAACACTCCTGTGTACAATGGGGTTAACGCTAGCGAACCGCGATTTACCCACTGTATCTGCCTGATCCCACGTTAACATCGACACAGCCAGGACAGGTCTTTTACGGTCCTGACAGGCATAACGGCGCGTAGAGAAAAATTTAGATGCCAGATACGACAAATCACGAGTTGACCGCAATCATCCTCGCCGGTGGCCGGGGCCAACGTATGGGGCTGCAAAACAAGGGCTTATTGCCTTTTCGACAGCAGCCTCTGATAGCCCATGTGATCGCGAGCCTGAGACCCCAGGTGTCCCGTATCGTGATCAGTGCCAATGATAACCTCGACGCCTATCAACAATTTGGCCTGTCCGTGATCCCGGATCAGCTCGCCGACTATGCCGGTCCCCTGGCCGGGATTTACTCGGTGATGCGCGTACTTAACAGCGAATGGTATATCACGGCACCTTGCGACACGCCCTGTTTACCCACTGATTACGTCGCGCGCATGCTGGCGGGCCGGCATGGCCAGCTTGCCTGTGTGGCCCACGACGGACAACGCCAGCAATCCGGTTGCTGTCTGTTGCATCACAGCCTGCTGGGCCAGCTCGAACAGACTCTAGAGTCTGGCCATTTTGCGGTACACCGGTTTCTTGCCGAGATAGCAGCGAGCACGGTGGACTTCAGTGACGAAGCCCACGGCTTTGCCAATATCAACACCCCTGCCGAGCTGGCCGCACTCGACACCGATGCAACCAGCCGGGACAGCGGCCATGACTAATCCGCCCCTGCTTGGCTTTGCCGCATTCAGCGGTGTCGGCAAAACCACCTTATTGAGCCGGCTCATCCCGCTGTTACGCGAACGCGGTCTGCGTGTCGGCCTGATCAAACACGCGCATCACGCATTCGATATCGACACCCCCGGCAAGGACAGTTATGTATTGCGCAAGGCCGGTGCCGAACAGGTACTGGTAGCCTCTTCGCAACGCTGGGCATTGATCACGGAAACCCCGGCACAAGCCGAAGCCGATTTATTCAGTCTGCTCGATCGGCTTGACCGGAAACAGCTGGATCTCATCCTGGTGGAAGGATTTCGTCACGGCGAGTTTGCCAAGATTGAGTTACATCGGCCGCAACTGCAGCATCCCCTGTTGTGCCTGGATGATCCCCACGTGATCGCCGTTGCGAGCGATGAGGCACTCGACCCGTCTCTGCCTGTTGCCCGCCTGGATCTGAATAATCCGGCAGAGATTGCGGACTTTATCCTGGGGAAGATACTGGATCGGTATGATAGTCCTTCGGCATAATGCCGGTTCACGCATCACCGCAATACACCCAGCATGTCAGACAGCATTCCAGCCAAACCCGTCGGTTGCGACGAACACGACCCCTCCCTGCTCAGTGTCGAACAGGCCCAGGCACGCGCCCTGGACCTGGTGACGCCGGTGCACGAGAGCCAGACCCTTGCGCTTCACGACGCCCTCGGCCATATACTTGCCGAAGATATCGTGTCACCGATTAATGTGCCGGGCTATGCCAATTCCGCCATGGATGGCTATGCCGTGCTCGCGACGGACCTGCCGCTACAACAAACCACGCGCCTTACCGTCATTGGTACCGCCTATGCCGGCGTACCGTTTAACGACCACGTCAAACCCGGCGAGTGCGTACGTATCATGACCGGCGCCAAGCTGCCGGATGGCGCCGATACCGTCATCATGCAGGAGCACGTGCAACGCGAGGACGAAACGATCAGCATTGGTCCGGGACACAGTGCCGGCCAGAACGTGCGCCATCCGGGCGAAGACATCGCCGCGGGCAACGCCGTGCTGACCCGCGGGCAACGTGTTGGCCCGGCGGAACTGGGTCTGCTGGCATCGCTCGGGATTGCACAGGTCAGGGTCTGGCGACGTTTGCGCGTGGCCTTTTTTTCCACCGGTGATGAATTGCGCCCGGTCGGGACACCACTGGACGATGGGCAAATCTACGATTCCAATCGCTATACCCTGCACGGCATGCTGACCCAATTGGGCGTCGAGATTATCGACCTGGGCGTGATCCGGGACGATCCCACGGCTGTTGAAGCCGCCTTTCACGATGCCGCGCAACAGGCTGATGCGATCATTACCTCCGGCGGCGTGTCAGTCGGCGAAGCCGATTTCGTCAAGGCAACACTGGACAAACTCGGCCAGGTCGATTTCTGGCGCATTGCCATGAAACCCGGCAAACCGCTAGCCCTGGGTAAGGTCGATCAGGCCCTGTTCTTCGGTCTGCCGGGAAATCCGGTCTCGGTGATGGCAACGTTTTACCTGTTCGTGGTACCGGCCCTGCAAGCCATGATGGGTCAGACCCGCACAGCACCCCTGACCGTCACGGCCATCAGCAAGCACAAACTCAAAAAACGTCCCGGGCGCATGGATTTTCAGCGTGGCGTGCTCAGCAACGAGAACGGCCGACTGATGGTCGATGCCGCGGGCATGCAGGCATCACATATTCTGAGCGGGATGAGTCGCGCCAACTGTTTTATCGTGCTGGCGCAGGCGTCGGGTGATGTGGAGGCCGGAAGCGAAGTCCCGGTCATGCCTTTTCATGGCCTGATGCCCTGACCGGCAACGGCATGGCCGCAGCGGCGATGCCGTTCCGGCGTGTTAGCTCAGGCCTGTGATTCCTGTTCCTTCAGTGACTTGTGCACTTCCTGCATATCCACAGCCTTGGCGTCGGCAATCAGTTGCTCCAGGGCGGATTTGGGCAGTGCCCCGGCTTCTGAATACAGGATCACCTGTTCCCGGAATAACATCAGTGTCGGAATTGAGCGAATCTGGAAATGACCGGCCAGATCCTGGTGTTCTTCGGTGTTCACCTTGGCGAAGACGATGTCCGGGTGTTGCTCCGATAATTCTTCATAAGTCGGCGCAAATGAACGACAGGGGCCGCACCAGGGCGCCCAGAAATCTACCAGCACAATGTCATTCTTGGTAATCGTGTCGCTAAAATTTGTTGCATTCAATTCAATCGTAGCCATTAGTCACCTTCTCGTCTGTTCATTTAAATCGTAGCGGCGCGACTTCACCGGTTGCCCGATAATGCCGGAAATCTTCCAGTACCATGGCATGGTCAAATGCCAACGGTGAGGGTAACCGATCCAGCGTAAAAACACCCACGTCACGCGCATCGTCTGCTGCCACCGGTATTCCCGTGGCCTCGGCGAGATAAACAGCCGTCACCGTGTGTCCGCGAGGATCCCGCTGCGGGCCCGAATAGATCCCCAGCAGGTCGCGCAATTTGACTTCCAGCGACACCTCTTCCAGGGCCTCACGAACTGCGGCGGTTTCCACGGTCTCGCCAACATCCACAAACCCGCCGGGGATAGCCCAACCAAATGGCGGGTTTTTCCGCGCTATTAGCACAATCGGTCGCCCAGGTTGATCGACCAGCTCGATCAGGGCATCCGCCGCCAGTAACGGTGTGACCGGTTTACTCATTGTCTCCCTCGCCAGGCCTTGAGTTGGCGACGCTCGCGCTTGTCCGGACGCCGTTGTGGTCGCGGGTTTGCCAGGGCATGCAGCCGATAAAGCTCACGCTCATGCTCGCGACGGGCGATACTCTCATCGCTTTCCACATAGAGGGCCTGTGCCGCCGTCGCATTGCCACGGCGCTCCGCTAGAGCCACTACCGTAACAATATATGTGGACCCGGCCCGGGTGATTTTCAATACATCCCCGGCTTTAATCGCGTGCGCAGGCTTACTGCGCTCACTATTTATATGGACGTGACCACCGTTGACCGCCTCTGCTGCCAGCGCCCGGGTCTTGAAAAAACGTGCAGCCCACAACCATTTGTCGACGCGCACACGTATTGGCTGTTCTGATCCCATTGCTCAATGATAGAGATGAAAATAGACGAAAGCACCCACTATGCCGTCATATAGCATGCCGGTCAGCGGATACCAGGTTTTGACCCGGAAAATCCGCCTGTACTGAAAATGTACCAGGTGCCAGATGGCCTGCAGAAAAAATGCATAGACCAGCACGATATCCTTCCACCACATGCCCAGTAACACCACGGCACAAAAACCCAGCGCAGCCAGCAGTTCAAGAATCAAAAGACTGCGACGCCCGTCAGCTAGCGCCAGCCCCACGTAAACGCCGGCAACCATCACCAGCAACACGCCGTAAAAATCCTGGGCCTTGAAATATGGCAGGTGATAACCAAAGACACAGCTGAGAGCAGCGAGTACGATAACAACGACATACGGCATGGGTTTCCTCCAGATGGCCAGTTTAACATAAGAATTTCCCGGACTTAGGTCTTCTCGCATGGTGCAAGGAGCGTCAGTGGAGTTGATCGCTGACTCTGGGTATGATGCCGACATGAACACGCATGCCGAAAGTACCGGAAAACCGACTGTCAGTCGCAAGGAAGTCGTGCGCGCCTTGCAGAGCCTGCTGCCGCGCGAGGCCGTGCTCTACGATCCGGAAGATACCCGGCCTTACGAATGCGACGGACTCTCGGCATACCGGCAAACGCCCTGGGTAGTGGCCCTGCCCGAGACTGTCGCCCAGGTGCAGACTATCCTGCGCTATTGCCATGAATATGCCATCCCGGTGATTGCACGTGGTGCCGGCACTGGCCTGTCTGGTGGTGCATTGCCCGGCAAAAACTGCCTGCTGCTGAGCCTGGCCAAATTCAATCGCATACTTGAAATCGATCGTCTGAATCGTACCGCGCGTGTCCAGCCCGGTGTCCGCAACCTTGCAATCAGTGAGGCCGCCAGGGCCTATGGTCTGTACTATGCACCGGACCCCTCCTCGCAGATTGCCTGCTCCATCGGTGGCAACGTGGCTGAAAACTCAGGCGGTGTACACTGTCTTAAATACGGACTCACGGTTCACAACATTCAGCAGCTGCAAGTACTGACCATGGACGGGGAGTTGATCACAATCGGAGGCAGTGGCCTCGACAGCCCCGGTTTTGATCTGCTGGCATTGCTGACAGGTTCCGAAGGCATGCTCGGTGTGATTACCGAAATTACGGTCAAACTCCTGCCGATCCCGCAACGGGCCCAGGTATTGCTGGCCGCCTTTGACGATAACGCCCGGGCCGGTGAAGCGGTCGGTGCCATCATATCCGCCGGCCTGATCCCCGCCGGGCTGGAGATGATGGACAATCTCGCCATTCGTGCCGCCGAGGACTTCGTCAAGGTCGGCTACCCCACTGACGCAGCTGCGATACTGTTATGTGAAATGGATGGCAGTAATGAAGAAGTATCGCGTGACGTGATGCGGGTACGCGAGATGTTACTGGCATGTGGCGCCACTGAAGTACGCACGGCAAGCAGCGATGCGGAACGCCTGCAGATGTGGCAGGGACGCAAGGCCGCTTTTCCTGCCGTCGGCCGCCTGTCACCGGACTACTATTGCATGGACGGCACCATTCCACGCAAACAATTGCCTTTCGTTTTAAAACGCATCGGCGAATTATCCCGGGAATACGGTCTCGCCGTCGCCAACGTCTTTCACGCCGGAGACGGCAACCTGCATCCCCTGATCCTGTACGATGCTAACAAGCCGGGGGAACTCAAACGTACCGAAGAGTTCGGCGGCAAGATCCTGGAGTTGTGCGTAGAAGTCGGTGGCACCATTACCGGTGAGCACGGCGTGGGCATCGAAAAGATCAACCAGATGTGCATTCAGTTTCAGCCGCTTGAACTCGAACAGTTTCATCGCGTCAAAGCCGCGTTTGACCCAAACGGCCTGCTCAACCCGGGCAAGGCCGTGCCCACGCTGCATCGCTGTGCCGAACTCGGTGGCATGCACGTTCATCATGGCAAGCTGCCCCACCCCGAGCTTGAGCGCTTTTAGTCATGCCCGATCGCGATTGTAGTAACGAATTACGCCAACAGGTTGAAACACTTGTTGCCGACAAATCGCCGGTAAAAATCCAGGCCGGGGATAGCAAGGCGTTCTATGGCAACCCGGTCGATGCAAATCCACTTTCAGTCAGTGCTCACCGCGGCATCGTGCATTATGAACCCACCGAACTGGTGATCACGGCGCGTTGTGGTACCTCCCTGACGGAGATTGAAAAGACCCTGGCCGACAACCGGCAGATCCTCGGGTTTGAACCCCCTCACTTCGGCAATAACGCCACCCTGGGCGGGAGTATTGCCACTGGCCTGTCCGGTCCGGCTCGACCGTTTCGTGGTGCGGCACGAGATTTTGTCCTGGGCATGCGCATCCTCAATGGCAACAGCGAGGTCTTGCATTTCGGCGGCGAAGTCATGAAAAACGTCGCCGGCTACGATGTGTCACGCCTGTTCACCGGTTCGCTGGGTACCCTGGGTATCATGCTGGATATCTCGCTCAAGGTTGTGCCCAGCCCCGAAGTGGAATTAACCGTCGAGTACGAAATGCAGGAAGCCGATGCCATCCAGCGCGCCAACGAGTTGAGTGCTCAGGCTTTTCCCATCACTGCCGCCTGTTATGACGGAGAACGCCTATTCCTGCGCCTGTCCGGCAATGACGCGGCAGTCAGCTCCGCGCATAAACGCATCGGCGGCGATATTTTCAAAAACGCCGTAGCATTCTGGGACAATCTGCGTGAACAGCGTCATCCTTTTTTCCAGAGCCAGCTGCCGCTGTGGCGGCTGTCGCTGGCACCGGCAACGCCACCACTGGAGATAGCCGGTAAACAATTTATTGACTGGGGTGGCGCCCAGCGCTGGCTGGTCAGTAATGAAGAGCCTGCGCGAATCCGCAAGCTGGTGTCTGAACGCGGTGGCCATGCCACCCTGTTCCGCGGCACCCAGGATGCCCCGGTCTTCCAGCCGCTTTCCGGTAAAATGCGCGAGCTACATAGCAATCTCAAGCTGGCCTTTGATCCCCATGGCCTGTTTAACCCGGGCAGGATGTATCCCGAGTTTTGATCTCGATATTTCCGCTGTCATAAATTCTTCACCGGACTGTCACCGACCTGCCATACGCAACATCCAGACTTCGTGCAACTGGATAAGGTCCGATGCGCATGTCCACTACAAGATCAACATTATTTTTGCGCCGTGCAATAGAACTGGAACTGGGGTTCTGTGTCTCTGTCAACCACGCCTGTGCTGCCCCTCTGCTTCAGCGTTTCTTTGCCATCATCAGTCGCCTGGGTGACGGTATTTTCTGGTACACCCTGATGCTGTCGCTGCCCCTGCTATATGGCACACGCGCTATCCCGGTAAGCCTGTTGATGGTTATTACCGGCGTTATTAATTTACTGATATACAAACTCATCAAACACACAACTGAACGGGAACGCCCGTGCTCGGTTAATACCCAGATTCGCCTGGGCACAGCCCCTCTGGATCATTACAGTTTTCCATCCGGTCATACCCTGCACGCCGTTGCCTTTACTATCATTGCCTGTTTCTTTTTCCCGATGCTGGGCTGGGTCCTGATCCCTTTCGCCTGCCTGGTCGCAGCTTCCCGGGTCGTTCTGGGCCTGCATTTTCCTACCGATGTCGCCGCGGGCGCCCTGATCGGAACACTGATTGCCAGCACTGGACTCAGCCTGATTTGATCGTTTCCAGCATTTTCGCTTCCAGATTTAGCGACAGAAGGTTTTGCCTATGCGCATCCTCATGATCTCCGATGTGTATTTTCCGCGGATAAATGGCGTTTCCACCTCGACCCAGATATTTCGCGAAGAACTGCAACGGGCAGGTCACAAAGTGACCCTGATTGCGCCGAATTACCCCGGATGCAGCGCAGAAGATGACATCATTCGCATTACTTCCCGCCAGGTCCTGTTCGACCCGGAAGACCGAATGATGAAACAACGGGAAGTCATGGCATTGTTACCCATGCTGCGCAATGAAAAATTCGATCTAATCCATATCCAGACCCCGTTCGTCGCCCACCGACTCGGCATCAGGCTTGCGGCGGCGTTAAACCTGCCCAGCATCGAAACCTATCACACCTTCTTCGAAGAATACCTGTTTCATTATGTCCCGTTTGTTCCTAAACGCTGGATGCGCAAGCTCGCGCGTTATTTTACCCGCCGCCAGTGCAATGCCGTAAACAGCGTGATTGTCCCCTCTTCCGCCATGTTTGACGTCCTCGAACGTTATGGCGTAACCACACGCATGAAAATTATTCCGACCGGACTGGAGCTCGGTCAATTTTCAGACTGCGACGGCGCCGCATTTCGTCGTCGTTACCACATAGCAGGATCTCGCCCGACACTGGTCTATATCGGTCGTATCGCCCATGAGAAAAATATCGATTTTCTGTTACGCATGCTGGTATTACTGCGCAGGCAGATTCCCGATATTCTGCTCATACTCGCCGGCGAAGGACCAGCGCTGTCACATCTGAAGAAACTTGTTACCCGACTTGAACTAAACGATAGCGTGCTGTTTGTCGGTTACCTGTCACGCGAGGATGCACTGCTTGACTGTTATTGTGCAGGCGATGCCTTTATTTTTGCCTCACGTACTGAAACCCAGGGCCTGGTGTTACTGGAGGCCATGGCCCTGGGCATCCCCGTGGTCTCGACCGCAGTCATGGGCACTAAAGACATCTTGCAACCCCGACGCGGTGCGCTGGTTGCCCAGGAAAACACGCAGCAGTTTTCTGACACACTGCAACAGCTGTTGAGTAACGAGGTCCTGCGCAAGCGCCTTGGCAAAGAAGCACGTGATTACGTCAAGGAGTGGTCAGCCGCAACCATGGCTAATCGCCTGATCGAGTATTACCAGCAATTGATTGATACGCACAGACCGGCATACACAACACGGGCAACTTCCAATGCATCCGATAGTTAATATGTCCTGCGCTCAGGCTGTTTCATCAACCGCCTGGGCTTGTTGTTCCCGCGGATTATATTCCAGGTGGGAAAAGAACTGTCTGGTAGCCATCATCCACGAATGTTGCTCGGCATAACGTCTGGCATCCTCGCTGTTGAGTTTAAGCGCGCCGGTGATCGCCTTGCCGAGGTCTTCGTCAAGCATACCAGTAACACCCTGCTGTACGACATCAACCGGGCCTGCCACTGGATAAGCGGCGACCGGTACGCCACAGGCCATGGCCTCGAGCATGACCAGACCAAAGGTATCGGTTCGACTCGGAAAGACGAATACATCGGCCGCCGCGATATGCTTGACCAGTTCTTCACCGAACTTATAGCCGACAAAGCTTACCTCCGGATATCTCTGGCGCAATAGTTGCAAATCCGGACCATCACCTACTACGTATTTGGTTCCCGGCAGGCTTAGCCCAAGAAAGGCTTCGATATTTTTTTCGATCGCCACGCGGCCAACAAATATACTGACAGGCCTTGGCCCCGGTAAAAACTCCTTACCGCCTGGCTGAAAAGTCTCGGTGTCGACACCGCGTGACCAGATAACCACGTTGCTGAAGCCCCTTGCCAGCAACTCCTTGCGAATTGATTCGGTCGGCACCATGGTGCGTTGTGCCTGGCGATGAAATCGCCGCAAGATGGCATAACTGATCGATACCGGGATCGGCGCGCGCATCCGCACGTACTGCGGAAAGCGAGTGTGATATGCCGTGGTAAATTTCAATCGTCGGCGCCGGCAGTAGCGCCGAACTGCACCGCCCAGGGGGCCTTCTGTCGCGATATGAATCGCCTCCGGAGCAAAGTCGTCCAGGATACGTGCGACTTTCGCATAGGGAAACAGAGACAGTCGAATCTCGGAATAGGTTGGCAAGGGAATGCTGCGAAATTTCTCGGGCGTCACGTACAGAACCTCATGTCCCATTTCACGCAGACATGTGCCCGTACGATTCAGGGTCGTCACCACACCATTGGTCTGGGGATACCAGGCGTCTGTAACAATGACGATCTTCATGCAACCTGCGGGATCTTGTCCAGTCCCTCTCGCTGTTCCTTCAGTGCATGCTGGCGATCCGACCAGTGTATCAGCTCTATCGTGCCGTCATGCTTTTCCACCAGTGCGGTACAGTGCTCGACCCAGTCTCCATCGTTACAATACAGCACGTCATCGATCTTACGAATATCTGCGGAATGAATATGCCCACAGACCACGACATCATAGCCGTTACGCCTCGCATCTTCGGCCACGATATCCTCGAAATGCCGGATATGCCTGACGGCATTTTTGACCCGGTTCTTGATAAAACTCGATAGTGACCAGTAACGCAAACCACATTTGCTCCGGACATGTGCCAGTAAACGGTTAAGATAAAGCAGAAAATCGTAACTGAGGTTACCGACAAAACCGGTGATCCGTCTGCATTTCATCATGGTGTCATATTTATCGCCATGCAGCATGAGTACTCGCCGGCCATCCGCCGTCTGGTATTCGTATTCTTCCTGAATGTGCAAATTGCCAAAACTCATGCCCGCATAGATCCGAAACTGTTCATCGTGGTTACCCGGGACATAAATCACCCTGGTGCCATGCTTGGCCTTGCCGAGGATTGTGCGAATGACATTATTGTGTTCCTGCGGCCAGTACATGGTTCGTTTCATGGACCAGAGGTCGATGATGTCGCCGACCAGAAATAAATGCTCACATTCGGTCGAGCGCAGAAAATCCAGAAGAAAATCAGCCTTGCAGCCTTTGTAACCGAGGTGTACATCTGAAATCCAGATTGCACGATATTTAACAGGGCGCATCCGATATAATGGCGTCATATGCGAATCCCATGGCTTGGATTTTAGCAAGTATGGTTTCGGCAAATGACAAAGCATGGTCAGCACGATGAAGATTCAATGACATCATGACTATCCTGTTATGTTACACTCGGTCTGACAAGCAACTAATGTCTTTCTTGTACGTCTGCCTCCCTCTCGGAGTCAGTGAACCTGGGAATTCTGATTCGACTGGTAGTTGTTATGATTTGGTCACTCAAACGTAATCCCCCTGAGGTGGTCGCCTCAGTCGATCTCGGTTCCAACAGTTTTCACATGATCGTGTGCCGGGTCCAGGATGGTCAATTGATTGTCATGGACCGGCTCAAGGAAATGGTGCGCCTGGCCGCCGGCATCGACGGCAACAAGGAACTCAGCGAAGAGGCCCGGCAGCGGGCGCTGGAATGCCTGACCCGTTTTGGACAACGCCTGCGGGATCTGCCTGACTATGCCGTGCGCGCCGTGGGGACCAACACCCTGCGCAGCGCCCACAATGCCAGCGATTTTATTGAAGAGGCGGAGGAACGCCTGGGTCATTCCATCGAAGTTATCTCCGGTGTCGAAGAGGCACGACTTATTTATCTCGGTGTCGCACAGAGTCTGGCGAGTGATCACTCTCGACGCCTGGTTATCGATATCGGCGGTGGCAGCACCGAACTCATTATTGGTGAGGATTTCACGACGATGAGCCTGGAGAGCCTGCACATGGGTTGTGTTTCCATGAGCCAGCGTTTCTTTCCTGACGGCGAAATCAGCACTAAAGCCATAAAACGCGCCGAAATTGCCGCACGACTCGAAATCGAACCCGTGCTGAAACAATTTTATAAATCCCACTGGCAGGTTGCGCTGGGTGCGTCCGGCACAATTCGCGCCATCGACAAGGTCGTGCATAGCGCGACCTGGGCCGATAATGGGATCACGCTCGCCAGCCTCGATAAGCTGATCGAGGCCATGAAAGATGCCGGCCATGTTGAGAATCTCAAGCTGGATGGACTCGATCCTAACCGCGCACCGGTCTTTCCCGGTGGTGTCATGATCCTGTATGCGGCATTCAGGACACTGGAGATCGATGTCATGCGGGCTTCCGACGGCGCCTTGCGCGAAGGTCTGATCCATGACCTGCTGGGTCGTATCCAGCATGAAGATGTTCGCACCAAAAGTGTCACAGCCATAGCCCAGCGCTACCATGTTGATATGGACCAGGCCACACGGGTACAGTCCAGTGCGCACCACTGCCTGGAAATGGTCTCGAACAGCTGGAAGCTGGATATTGACGAATACGCCCAATGGCTGGACTGGGCTGCCATGCTACATGAAATCGGACTGGATATTTCCCACAGTCACTACCAGAAACACGGCGCCTATATTATTGAAAACGCCGATCTGGCTGGATTTTCCAAACCTGAGCAGAAATTTCTCGCCTATCTCATCAATATGCACCGGCGTAAATTTCAGACCAAGTTGAATAAACAATTACCGGAGCACTGGCAGAAGGCCGCACCCAGGCTTGCCATACTGTTACGACTTGCCGTGTTATTGAATCGCAGCCGTGTCACTACGACTGTGGAATTTAACCTGACGGTCAAGGGTAAATCACTGAACATCCGCTTTGACAATGACTGGCTCGACACACATCCATTAACTTATGCCGATCTCGAACAGGAAGCATCTTATTTGAAGCAGGCTGGATATGAGCTGCAAATTAGCTGACGCTTAAGTACGCGCACGGCAAAGCCATCATTTATCTGCCAGTTTCTCCAGCAGGGTTTGTTGTGCATTCACTGGCGGAGCATCTCCCGGCGTCAGGCGTTTAAACCCACCATCGGCGTTTAGCAACCAGGCCTGGGTATTATCATCAAGATAAAGTTGCAGGTCCTTGATGATACGCTCGCGCAACAACTTGTCCTGGATCGGGTAGGCAACCTCCACGCGTCGGAATAAATTTCTCGGCATCAGGTCAGCTGACGAGGCATAGACCTCCGGACTGCCATCGTTGGAGAAATAGTACACCCGCGTATGCTCCAGGAAACGCCCGATGATGGAGCGGACCCGGATATGCTCAGACACGCCGGGTACGCCGGGTTTCAAACTGCAGATTCCGCGCACAATGAGATCGATTTCAACACCGGCCATGGAAGCTTCGTACAGGTTCTGGATAATCTTCTGGTCGATCAGGGCATTGACCTTGATAATAATCCGCGCCGGCTTGCCACTTTGAGCGATTTTGCATTCACGCCGTATCTTGGCCATCAGGCCGTCATGCAGGGTAAACGGTGATTGCAGCAACTTGTTAAGCCGGGCTACCTTACCCAGGCTGGTCAGTTGCAGAAAGACATGATGGACATCTTCGCCGATTTGTTCATCACAGCTAAACATCCCATAGTCAGTATACAGGCGTGCCGTGCGCGGATGATAATTCCCGGTACCGATATGGACATAATGTCGCAGCCCGCGGCTTTCCCGACGAACCACCAGGATCATCTTGGCATGCGTCTTGTAGCCCACAATACCGTAAACCACGTGCACACCGGCTTCCTGCAGGCGAGCCGCCAGTGCCACATTGGCTTCCTCGTCAAAGCGCGCGCGCAGCTCGATCACCACGGTAACTTCCTTGCCGCCGCGTGCGGCGGACACCAGGGCATCCACAATCGCTGACTTCGGGCCTGTGCGATACAGGGTTTGCTTGATAGCGATAACCTTGGGGTCCTCGGCGGCCTTGCGCACAAAATCGATGACGGGCAGAAAGGATTCGAACGGATGATGCAGCAGGATATCCTGCTTGCGGATCGCTTCAAAGATATGCCGACTGCCGGTCAGCGTTGGAGGTACACTGGAGGTGAATGCTGGAAACTTCAGATCGGGCCGGTCCACCATATCGGCAATGGCAGAGACTCGGTTGAGATTGACCGGGCCATGAACCTTGTAAACATCTTCCTCGGCCAACTGGAAGCGCTTCATCAGAAAGGTGACCAGTTCATCCGGGCAATTGTGTGCCACTTCCAGACGCACGGCATCACCGTAATGGCGCGAGACGAGCTCCCCTTCCACTGCGCGCAACAGGTCATCAATTTCCTCTTCGTCCACGAACAAGTCACTGTTGCGTGTCACCCGGAACTGGTAACAGCCATTCACCTTCATACCGTGAAACAGGCCCTCGGCATAGGCGTGAATGACAGAAGATAAAAACACGAAATCATAGGGACCAGTGGTCGGCAACTCAGGCGGCAACTGGATGAGCCGTGGCAAGGCACGCGGCGCCTGCACAATCGCCAGGCCGCTATTGCGCCCAAAGGCGTCTTTGCCGGTCAGCGACACGATAAAATTCAGGCTCTTGTTCAGGATACGCGGAAACGGATGCGCCGGATCCAGGCCCAGCGGGCTGAGCACCGGCATCAGCTGGTCTTCGAAATATTCACGCAGCCAGGCCTCCTGTTGCTTTGTCCATTCGCTGCGTTTGAGGGTACGCACCCCCTGGGCCTCCAGTAACGGCAACATGACGTCATTCAGCACCCGGTATTGATTGTCCACCAGGACCCCCACACGCTGGCTCACCGCTTTCATGACTTCAGTCGGTGTCATATTGTCGGGACCGGCCTGGACCGAACCAAGCTCGATCATTTGCTTGACCCCGGAGACGCGTATTTCAAAGAATTCATCCAGGTTGGTGGTGGAAATGCACAAGAACTGCAGGCGTTCCAGCAACGGAATGGATTTATCTTCCGCCAGCGCCAAGACCCGATGATTAAACTCGATCAGGCTCAGTTCGCGATTGATGTACAATTCGGGTTGTTTGAGATCAATGGTGTCCATACTATAGATATTGTTTACCAAAACATGACAGCGGGCAATCGAAGAAATATGACAATTTTATGACATAGTCTTTAGAATAGCTTGCTTAGTTGAACAATTACTCTAAGGCAACCAGTCCAGCATGAACCAGGCCATACGTTTCAGTCCGCAACCCGGAGCATTCGAAAAACACCTGCGGCGTAAATATCAAAACCCCCTGTTTCCGCCTGCGCAGCAGAATTTACTGCAGGCGGAAGTCGAACAGGCCCGCCAGCGTGACCAGCAGGATTTACAGGTCTTCATGGAGGCCTTTGATGGTACCGTGAAACAGGCCGCCTTGCTCAATGGTACCGTTGACAGCGAGGTTATCCTCGATTTGAAGGAGAAGCTGGAGCGACTGTATGTCAGCAGCAGCAGTCTCGCCGGGGACCTGGGTGATTACCAGGATGCCCTGATGAAACTGATTCAGGTCTGCATGCAATTGATACGCAATGGCGCCAGCGATGACGTCGTTGCCTTACGCAAACTGGACGAGGAAGATCAGGCACGCACCGTTTATTTCGCGATGCTGGAGTCCCCGCTGGTCGCGGAGCTGATGCGCGGTGATGAAATCATCCAGACCGACGAACTGGTGCCGACTGTCCTGAGCCTGGAAACCAAGGACCTGACCTCGGTGCTGGCCCTGTTTGAACCCGAACATCTGGAACAACTCATTCTGCAGACACGCGAGTTCATTCAGACGCAGTCAGCCGAGACCCGGGAACAAACCCGGCTCGGGGACAAACTACAGCTGATGGAAAAAGTACTGGAAGGCGCCCAATAGCACTTCCGGGATTCGTCCGTTTGGCGTGTCCGGTATTATCACATTAGCTGTACTGTCGCCTCGCCACCCATTGCTGCCATAACATGTAGAGCAAGGGAATCACGATCAGGGTCAGGATCGTCGAGGCGAAGGTCCCGGAAATTAAGGCGACGGCCAGTCCACCGAAGACCGGATCACTAATCATGACGGCAGAACCGAACATGATCGCCAGTGCCGTCAGCAGGATCGGACGAAAACGCACTGCCCCGGCCTCCCTGACCGCCTCTTCAATACTGTAACCCTGGCGTCGGTAGTCCAGGATAAAATCGATCAGCAACAGGGAGTTCCGTACCACAATCCCGGCCAGGGCAATGAACCCGATCATGGACGTGGCATTGAAAGGCACAGCAAAGGCCCAGTGGCCGGGGAAGATACCTACCAGGGTGAGCGGTATCGCACCCATGACGATCAGCGGCAACACAAAGCTCTGGTAGTAAGCGACCAGCAACAGGTAGATGAACACCAGGGCAACGATAAATGCCGCCCCCAGGTCACGGAATACATCCAGTGTCAGGCGCATATCGCCGCCCCAGAACACCTGATATTTGCTGATGCCGTCAGGCTGGGCAGAGGTAAAACCGAGATTGCCGGTCGTCAGTGTCACGCCACTGGGCAAGGTCTTGCCGTCCAGCTTGTGATTCAGTACCAGCGCCGCAAATTCCGGCGAATACCCCAGTGAATCGCCCATGACATACACCACGTGGTTGCCATCGACTGAGAAGATCGGTTTTGCCGCATCGACCTGACGAATATCCACAATGCTCGACAGGGGGACCTGTTTGCCCTGCTGGCTGGTAATCGTCAGGTTTTCGACCTGCTGGATCCAGGCGCGGTCCGGCTGCGCCAGCTTGACCACGATATCTTCCGGTTCGACACTGGGTCGGAATACCGAGCCAATCCCGGTTCCGGCAACCAGGTTGTGCACCAGTTGCGCTACCTGTCCGGGCGCCACACCGGAGACCATGGCCTTGTGTGGATCAACGCGTATCTGGTATTCGGGGCGGGTCGTCGTTACCGAATCGTGCACGTTAATCATGCCATAGACCTGTCTGAAATCCTGCGATACCGACGCGGCAATCTTGCGCAGGGTCGAATAATCCGGTCCGTATATGCGGGCGACAACCTGGGCGCGCGTGGGCGGTCCCGGCGGGACCAGGAACAGCATGATATGTGTGTCCGCAAATTCTGTTCGTAGCGGTTTGAGGGTTTTCCAGATTTGCTCACTGATCAGTGCGGTATGCGGACGCTCTCCTTTCGGTACCAGGTTGACCACGAGTTGCGCAATGTTGCCACCCCGCATGATCTCATCCCCGCGGACCATGCCTGCGAAACTTAACGGGCCCGTGCGGCCCAGGTAGGCATCGACATTGGTGACATAACGGTTACTGGCTACCTTCTGTGCCACTGCCAGCGCGATCCGATTGGTTGCCGGCAGCGCGGTACCGGCAGGGGTCTGGATCTGCAGCGTGAAGGTACTCACGTTACCTTCGGGTAACATCTTGAGGTTGACGCCAAACAGACTCTCGGGACCATTCATCCCGGAAGGCCGAATGAACTGCCAGGCCGGCATCAACAGGGAAGCGAGCAGGAGTAGCCCGACAACCACGAAAAAGATATTGCGCATGCGTCTGTTCGCCTGCAAGGGAGTAAATACCCGCAGATACAACTTGCGTAACGGATCCTGAGGCGCACTATCTTCTTCTTCCAGTGAAGGCCGTTGCTGGCCCTCGTGCAGTGCCGCCTTGCTGCGTAGCCAGAGCCGGGCGATATAGGGCACAACAATGTAGGCCAGGATAAGCGATGCGATCATGGCGATCGGGACATTGATCGGGATCGGACGCATAAAGGGCCCCATCATGCCGGTCACAAACAACATCGGAATAAATGCCAGGATCACAGCGAGGGTAGCGATATTGGTCGGGTTGCCGATTTCGTTGGTCGCCTGTATCAGCAACTGGGAAAAGTCACGAACCGATCGCACCTGGTGCAGGTGACGATGAATATTCTCGATGACCACGATACCGGCATCCACCAGCAATCCGAGTGACAGGATCAGGGCAAACAGGGTAATCCGGTTAATCGTCTGGCCCATGGTCATGCCCACCCCGAGCACCACGAACAGGGTCAAGGGTACCAGCAAGGTCACGATGACCGCTTCACGCCAGCCAAGGAAGAAAAACAGGATGACCAGCACCACGCCTACGGCCACGGCAAGGTGTTCGATCAGGGTATTGACGGCTTCGTTGGCGCGATGACCATAGTTACGGGTCAAGGTCACGTGCACCCCGGCCGGTAGCGCTTCACGTTCCAGCAGCTTGAGCTTGGACTGCACCGCATGGGCAACGGTCACGGCATTGGTGCCGGCGCGCTTACCGATGGTGATCGTCACCGCGTTCTCCGGGGCAAATGCCTGCGCGCCGGCACCACGGCCAAATGCCACCCAGGCATGCTGGTCATGGTTGCGCGGGCCTTGAACGATGTGCGCAACATCCTTGAGGTAAATCGGTCGCTTGCCCTTGGCGCCAATGATGATGCTGCCCAAATCACGTACCGAGCCAAAGGTCGCACTGACGCGCAAGGGTATCTCGCGATTTTGCTGTTCCAGCTTGCCACCAGGCACAATGACGTTGGAGCCCTTGAGTACCTTGAGTAATTGATTGAGTGAAACACCGCTACTGGCCAGGCGTTGCGGATCGATCAGGATCTTCACTGCTTTCGGTTCGGCCCCGATGACCTGGCTGATGCCAACATCCGGCACTGTATGCAATGCGGCCAGAAAATGTTCCGCGACATCGCGCAGCTGTGTTCCACCGAGCTGGCTGGAACTGAGCGTGATCGCCATGATCGGCACATCATTAATACCAATACTCTTGACCAGTGGCGGGCGGGAGCCGGGCGGCAGGCGGTCGATGTTGCGTTGCAATTCGTTATACAGGTACATCAGGCTGGTGGTCTCGTTGGCCCCCACCTCGAATTGCACCGTGACCATGCCGACATCATTGCCGGCATAACCATAGACGTGTTTGACACCACGCAAAGACGACATCAACTGCTGTAAAGGCTGTACCACCTGGCGTTGAATCTGCTCCGGTCCGTTACCCGGCCGGGCGACGATGACTTCAGCGGCCGGCACCACGATTTCCGGGTTATACAGTCGCGGCGTGACGATAATGGCCATCAGACCGAACAGGGTAATCGCCAGCATGATCAGCGGCGTAATCTTGGTATGCAGGAACGCCCGGGCCAGTCTGCCGCCGGAATTCAGCTTGTCATCGCCTTGCTCACTCATGAAGCATTCCCCGCGGCGGCCTCAATCTTGGTACCGTTGTACAACTCACCCCTGGCACTAACAATCAGGTGGTCCCCGTCGGACAAACCACTTAACACGACGACCTTATCCCCGCGCCGTTCACCGAGGGTCACCATGCGGAACACGGCATTGCTATCCGGCCCGACAACGAAGACACCGGTAATCCCGGCACGCACCTGTACCGCTGACCTTGGAATCAAGATGGCCTGTTGCGTTTGTACCGGGATCATCACCCGGGCATAGGCGCCTCCGTCTACCTTGCTGGCTGCCGGCAATAACAGCTTCACCGTGTGCGTGTGGGTATGCGGATCGGAGGCCACCACCATGGTCTGAACCGTGGCCTCGGTCTGTTGAGGTTCACGATTAGGACAGGAAAACTGTACAGGGACATGTTCGCCAAGCTTGAGCTGATAATAGGCAAGATCATCCACCTGCACATCGACTTCCAGTTGGCCCGGATTATAAAACACCATGAGTACCTGGCCCGGCCCGACCAGCTGGCCATTACTCACTTTCTTGGAAAAGATGATGCCATTGAACGGTGCCCGTACGTCGGCGTATTTCACCTGGTTCATAGCCTGACGCAAACCAGCCTGGGCGGCCTTGTAGTCGTTCTTCGCTGCGGTGTAGGCAAGTTCGACCTGCTCAAAACGTTGCTTGGGTATTGCCTGCTCGGCATACAGATTTTTAAAGCGTTTGTAGTTTTCTTTTGCCGTAGCGAGGGCCGCCCTGGCCTTGGCAACCTGGGCCCGCGCCTGACTGACACCGGCAGCCACCTCCGTGGGATTCACCTTCAGCAATAGTTCGCCTTTCTTGACCGACTCGCCTTCATGCACCCGGATGTTTTCTACATAGCCGCTCATGCGCGAGGCGACCTGTACGTATTCAGTCGGCATCACGGTACCCGGATAAGCCGCGTAGATTTTGATCGGCTGCGGTTTGACCTCCTGTACCTGGGCGGATACCGCGTCACTGGCGTTTGCAGGGGCAGGGATAATGCTGATCATCAGCAAGAATAACAGCACGAATCGATGCGTTGACATAATTGATTTCCTCATTGGCTGACGGGAGCGGCTGTCAGTTGTATCGTGGCAGGTTCAAGTCGTCCTGACGCCAGCAGTAAACCCGCCTGCGCCATGACCTGTTGATAACGGGCGGCGATGACATCGGCACGCGCCTTATCGAGTGCCGCCTGCGTACCGATAAGCTGGGTAAAGGTCTCCAGTCCCTGGGCATAGCGTAACCTGGCAAGGCGAGCAGCTTCCCTGGCGTCCGTCACCGCATCGTGCTTCAGCTTGAGCCGCTTGCGTGCCAGACGCACTTCCTGCCAGGCCTGATCGATTTTAAGACGCAACTGATTCTGGGCCTGGCGTAATGCGCTACGTCCCTGGATCACGCCGGCATGGGCACGATCCAGAGCACCGCTTCGCGTACCAAAATCAAACACGTCCCAGCTCAAGACGCCGGCAATAGTGCTGGAACTGCTGGCAAATGCCAGCTTGTTGTCATCCCACTGATGCGAAAGCATGACATTGAAATGGGGCAGATACGCTGCACGCGCCTGGGTTACACCTGCCTGTGCAGCGCGCACACGATAATTGAGGGCCTGTAAACCGGGATTGCTGAGTAAGGCATCGCGCTTGAGTTTTGGTAAATCACTACTGGGGACAACCAGCTCAAGCACGCGGGGTGTCAGCTGAATGGGTTTGTCATCCGGGAGTCCGGTCAGAATGCGCAAACCGGTTGTCGCCAGGGCCTGTCGCTTTTCGGCCTCAGCCAGTCCCAGCTTGGCATCGTCCAGATGAATCCGTGCCTGCAGGACATCGGTCTTGGCAACCACGCCACGATTGAGTAGCTTGTGGGTAAGATCTACATAAGACTGGGCCGCCTGGACACCCTGCTGTCCTGCCCTGACGTAACCGTTAGCGGTACGCACACCTTCATAAAGACGCAGGACCTCAAACAGTAATTTCTGCCTGGCCATCACCTGGCCGGCGTGGGCCGCACTCAGCATCGCTTGCGCCTGATGCAAACCACCCAGTATTTGCCCACCGTTATAAATAGGTATGTTGAGTTGCAGCTTGGTCTCGTAATTACGATACCAGCCGGGCTCGTTCAGGTTGGTAGGTGCGACCGACAGCACGTTGGGGTTGGTGATATCAAACTGGTTGGCCCCGAAGTCATTAAACGTTGCCTTGCGCTGCTGTAGTTTCATGCCGAAAACGTTCAGCGCATTGTCACTGGCACTGGCGGTCAGGGAGGCACTCAGGCTGGGCAGTAAATGACCTTTCGCCGACTTGACTGCGCCCTGAGCTTCGGCAATCCTGGCACGGCTTTGTACCATCTGCGGGGTCTGTTTTAGCGCCATGGCAAAGGCAGTCAGTGGCGTCAGAGCGGGCTCTGCCGCGCGGACCGCCATCACACTGGTTGTCATCGTGGACGAAAGCGCTATCGCGGCAAAAATCCGTGAGCTTTTCGTGAGCTGCACCATTTGACTGCATCCCTCTTGCTTGTCCGCAAATGATCGCTGACCAAATCATTCCCGGCGCCTGGTTTTTGATTAGTGATTTTATATAAGCATATTATTATTTGCTAATATTAATCAAGTCCATCCCCGGCCCGGTGATAAATTAGTCCACCTGACCTCACAGACAGTGTGGTTCTGGTATCGCCAGCAGGCAGTCAGTGCACGGCAGGTTCAAGCGGAAACGGCCCCGTCCACCCCGCAGCAACACGACTGTGGCTCACACAGCCTCGACTTGTGAGCAAACGAAGTTGCCTGTTTTTAAGAAGATATGCTGATCTCAGACTTGATCTGCTGAGGGAAGTTTCCCGGCCACAACCTGTTAACACTACTGCGGTGTTATTGCGCCAGGCAGGACAAGCTGGCCGGTGTGTAAATTAAGTGCTTGCCGGCCGACTAGCCGATTTTCACCTTGGAACCGCCAAGACAGGGCGGCGACATCGGTGCATCACCATTCTGTTCGCGCCATTCCTCTTCGGTGTAGGTATGTAACGCCAGCGCATGAATCCTGGATTGCAGCTCTTCAGCCAGCAGTCCGTTTACCAGACGATGACGGGCCAGTAAATTCTTCCCAGCGAAATCCTTCGATACCAGGACAACTTTGAAATGCGATTCCGAACCCGGCGGAACATTGTGGTTATTACTTTCGTTGACAACCTGCAGGTGCATCGCCTGAATACCTTCTGCCAATTTGCGTTCGATGTCTGACTGCACACTCATGCTACACTGACCTCACTTTACATTTGTTTCTGAGTATACCGGGAATGTGGGGATCGAGGACGCCTGAAACAAGGTAACTTGATAAACCCGTATAATTCACATGAGTACTTTTCGCCAACAAACCATACCGGACTGGGTAAACTGGCTTGCTCAGGATGCCGATGGTTGCTGGTGGGGATTTGAAGTGGAACCGAACCCGTCACACCAGGGCTGGTATGAAAATGAGCTGGGGCGTTATATCAAGCTGCAGCGTGACAGGCCCAATCCGGACTGGGAAACCAGCTTGCAACCGGCCAAACCTGCCTAATCCGGAAATCGCACAGCCGATATCAGGCCTCTTCGAAATAAGCGCCAGATAAAAATTCCCCGGCCTCCAGGGCAAAAGGCATCGGTATTGTCTTTCCGTTCACGCCATGGTGTATCGCATGCCTGTCCCCGCTCAGTATCTCCGGCGTGGACATGGAAAAATCATAGCCATGGTCTGCAACAGGTTTTTGGCTCCACCTACCACCATGTTGATTATTTCCCCCGTCATAGCCCGGACAGTATCAGCGATCGCCTGAATGTCTTCACCAAGAATTCGGCGCACGATCTCGATAATGGCGGACTTGCTGAAACTGATGGCAAGTAATGCGCGAATAACCGACTATCGTATTCAGTTATGTCAAGATTTTGCAGTGACTTAATTGATTGAAATCAATTAGTCACATAAAGCGTAGGTCTATTGTGGTAAGACAAAATCACCACACAGGAGGATGCTATGCACACTGCGGATCTTCGAGAAGACAAAGCCATGGGTCGCCGCGTCGGGATGACGATTCTGGTGCTGGTGGCGGTCATGGTCGGCCTGATTATCGTGTCCAACATAATCGGTTAGTGATAGATTCATTGTTAGCATAAACGCCAATGCCGCCTCGTGGGCGGCATTGTTTTATCATGCAGCTTGGCTGCTGCCGGCCGGGTTATTTCTCCCGGTAAAACCGCATACCCACATAGAATTGTTTGTCCTGGTAGCGCCGATGCACGACTTCACCCAGGGCATTGAGGATATGGGTTCGACCGTTATTACCAATGTTCATCGACACCCTCAGGATGTCGCCAATATTGCGGGGCTCCTGTGACAAAAAGCCAATACCCTCCATGGAAAAATCGACGCACATGAGAGAGGTTTTCGCCCCCTCCTCTGTTGTCACTCGAATCGGCCGTTTAAACGGGATCCGTCGGCGCGCACGTCTGTCGTGTATCATTTATTCTACTTATTCCTGCTAAGTGGCCCTGTACCGCGGCAAAGCCACAATCCGCTCTGAGACTAGATTATAATCGACAAGGGGAAATTGTCAGCAATTTTAACTTACTGATTTTTATAGATAATAAGAGAAATACACCGATTATCCGGCGCTGGCGGCCGTTCATCACCGTTTTGACTCTATTTTATTAAGGTATTTTCACGATGGGCGGCGGCAAAATGCCAGACCAGGGGCAGGGTCTCTGTCCGGCCTGAGCTGCCGCTATACTTAATTAGGCGAGCGAATCCCGGGATACCTATGCAGCTACAGTCCTTGCAGCAGCGACTGCAATCCATATACGAGATTGATATGGACTACGATGTCGAGGACTTCGTGACCAGTGACAGCGATCTCGCTGATCGACTGGAAACAGCAGGCCGTCCACGACAGATCCCGGAAAAATTACTGGTACGCGAACACGCAGATGGTCTGGATATCTCACTATTCCTGCATCGTGACCTGTTGCGAAAACTGCAGAAGGATAATCCGACGCATGCCCTGCATGCCGGCAATTTCGCGGAATTTTGTACTGTCACCGAAGGCATCAGCCATTTTGTTTATCTTATCTGGAATGCCTGCCGCGAACGCAGTATCAGCCTGTTCGAGCTGGAGTTACAGGCTGAAGTCGACAAGTACGTGATGGCGGCGGCCTGGCTGGCTGACCAGCAGGATGGCACGCTGCCCCACAACCTGCCCCAGGTCCTGTTCGATCAGCCCCGCTTCGACTCGCAATTAAACCGGCTCGAGCAACAGCGTTACCGTATGGCCAATGCCTATGCCCGCCATTATTGTCATAACCTGCATCGAAACCTGCTGGAGCTGGGTGACAGTGTCCTGATCACCCGGGAATTGCGAGGTTTCTATCGTTTGCTGCATCACAGAAAAATTCAGCGGATCGCCACGTTACCAAAAGTGCATTGATCAGATTAACCCGGCTAGTGTATTCGGTAGGCATCCATGTGAAGTTGCAACACACGTCTGCCCAGCATATCGACATATCCCTGGTAGCGTTGCTCACCGTCACTGGTAAATTCAAAATTAAAACGGCGAAACAGCTGGACACTGCCACTGGACGCCCGCCGCAGGCGTAATCTGGCCAGCGCCACCGTGTCATCCAGGAACAGGACATCATGTTCCTGGCAGATGCGCAAACAACTGGCGCGAGCGATCTCCTTGGCCGCCAGCCCGTCCCACCAAAGCCAGACGAGTAAGGCAGCGAGCAGAATCAGAATCCAGGACATGTGCACCTTCTGCAGACCTATCCTGGGTGCTTGCGAAAGGAAAAGTATTTATGCCCAAAGTAACTGGTCACTGCCGGGACACTCAAACCGATCAGGTGCGCCACATCATGGGCATGATAGGTAAATGCCATGGCAGGGAAAACATACTCCGCCAGGCCAACACTGATCACCCACACCTGCACAATGGCAAACAGGTTAACGATGGTAAAATCCCGCAACTCGTGCAGATGATGCCGGCCACTGCGTTCAAACACATACAACTTGGACAGGACAAATGCCGTGACCATCCCTACCAGGTACGCCAGCACCACCGCCAGACTGAATGAGACAAGGTAATTAATCAGGATGCGCGCAAAAAAATTGACCAGCGCAGATACGCCACCGACCAGCAAAAACTGGGCGAACTCCTTTTTAATATGTTTACTCACGCCAGCGCCATTTGTGCCAGTTGCCGGCCTAACTCGACACTTTCCGAAATAGAGCGGTCTTCCGGGTAGTAATACGAAGTGTCCGCTATAAACAGGCCGCTAATCTCCGAAGTAATCGGCGGCAACTGGCTGGAAAACTCAGGCTGACAAATCGGCTGAGCGAAGGCATAACGCGAAGCATGCACATCGATGATGTCGGTGTTGGTCAATACCGGGTTGATTCGCTTCAGGTATGCGGTTGCCTCGGCAATAATCTGTTCATCCGACCAGCTGAATTTTGGATGCGACTGCGGCATATAATACGGCACGTAGACAATCGTATTATCAAATGGCTGCAGGTTACTCATCTCGATGATTCCCGGAATATCAATATCGTTGTCACTGATATTGAGCCAGAAATTATCCGTCACCGGCTGGCGGAGTTTAAACAACAGGCAGACCACACCGATATTCTGCACCTGCGCATACTGCTTGCGCCGCGCCTCAGGCAAACCCGGGATCAGTTTGGGCACGTATTGCAGGGGAATGGTGCTGATGACCTGGTCGTATTCCCGCAGTTCGCCGCTGACCCGAACGCCATTTAATCTGCCATCCTGAATGGACACCTCTTCCACCGGCGTGGACAAATGAATCTGCCCGCCCTGAGTGCTAATCCGTTCCGCCAGCCGGTCGAGCAGGGTTTTTGAACCGCCTTCCAGGTAACCCATGCTTTCCTGGAAGATACTGCGACGGGAACGGCCGACCCGACGTATCCGTGCCCAGATCCAGGCGGCGGAAAGGTTGTGCATATAGTCGTGGAACTTCAGTCTGAACAGGCGCTCCCACAGCACGTCATACGCCTTCTCGCCACAACCGCGCTTGAGCCAGGTAACGGCATCCAGCCCGTCGAGCGACTGCCAGTCCTGCTTCTTGCGCTTCGACGATAAAAACATATGCAGGCCATAGCGCAGTTTTGCTATCAGCCCCAGGTGCGGAAACGCCAGCAGGGAAAACGGATCGCCCCAGCGATGCAGGTGTCCCTGGTAAAAGTAGCCCATACGGGTATCTGCCCAGTGCAACTTGTCGGCAATCCCCAGTTCATCCAGCAGCGAAAACAGGGCGTCATCATGGTGGCAGACAAAATGATAATAACGCTCGATGCTGAGTCCATTGAAATCAAAATGTGCCGACATGCCGCCCAACCGATCGTCATACTCGTAGAGATCGACCGCCTGCCCCTGTTTACTCAGTGTATAGGCCGCGGCCAGACCCATAGGCCCCGCACCGATGACTGCGATTTTCTTCATACTAAACAGGTTTCCTTAAAATTCGAGCACATACTGGCTGTAAACCGGATCGGTAAAAGTTTCGCGCATGGCCTGCTCCAGTGGCGTTGCTTCCACGCCAAATATTTCCCACCATGGAATCAGTTCGAATTCATCATGGGCAACCAGGGCCGACAATTGCTGGGTAGTAAAGGGTGGGTCTCGATCAAACAAGGCATACATCCACAACAGGAACCAGAACAGGCTGTAGGGGATGTGTATGATCCAGGTTCTCAGACCCAGCACCTTCTTGATCGTGCGAATAATATCGACGTAGTCAATCTTTTCCTTACCGGTAATATTGAATGTGGCGTTATCCGGTTCGCGGTTCAGGCAACTAATAATAATGTTACAGAAATCCCTGACGTACAGCGGCTGCCGCATATAACGCCCGTTTCCCGGGATGGGGAAAACCGGTAATTTGCGCATAAACCGCGATAACCAGCCCAGGTGTTTGCGATCGAACCAGCCGAACATCAGGGTCGGACGCAGGATCACATGGGGAATTCCGCAATCATTAATCAGTTTTTCCTGGGTCTTTTTACTGTTTGTATAAAAATCATTGGCCACTGATTCGACGACTGAGGAACTGATATGGATAATATAAGGAACACCGTGTTGTCGGCAGGCATCGAGCACGCGCTCTGTCGACGTGATATTGTTGCGAATAAATGGCTCTTCCTCCAGTGCACCGATCTGCGCCTGCAACATGACGACGGCTGCCGCATCGGCAAAGTGTTCCTGCCATGACCCTGGTTCGGCCAGGTCTGCCTCGATTACGGTAATATCCGGATGTAAGCTGGCCAGCAGCTGCGTGTTGTGTTGGTGTTTGTCAATGGCGACGAGGTTGGTATAACCTGCCTGCTTGAGAAACACGATCAGATTCTGGCCCACCAGGCCGGCGGCGCCCGGTATAATAATCTTGCTGGTCTTTTCCATTAAAGGGACAATCTCTTGAATATTTTTTCTGGAATCAGTTTGATAATGAACATGATGTAGCGCCAGAAAAACGGCAGATACACCACATCCTTTTGTTTATCGATAGCCCTGTAAATTCCCTGTGCAATCACGGCGGGCTTGACCCATAACAGGCCTTTATCGAAGTCCCGGGTCATGGGACTGTCAACAAAGCCGGGCTTTATGGTGAGGACCTGGACTCTCGACTTGCTCAATCGATTGCGTAAGCCCTGCAGGAAAATACTGATTGCACCCTTTGCCGTACCATAAACATAATTGCTTTGGCGGCCTCGATCCCCGGCCACCGAGGAAATCACGGCAAGCGTGCCGCTGCCCTGTTGCTCCATCTGGTTGGCGAGTAGTGTCAACAGGGATAACACACTCAGGCAGTTTGTCTGTAATTCTTTCAGGGCAGCGTTGAAGTCCTGCTCACAGGCCTTTTGCTCCCCCAGGGTGCCATAGGCAATCAGGACGATATCCAGACCACCGAGCTGGGTGCTTGCCTCATTCAGTAAGGTGTCATGTGTACTGGTATCCGAGAGATCGGCGACTCGGTAATCACAATCCAGTGCACCACGTACACGCAGGTCATCACTGATCGTCTTGAGTCGCTGGGTATTACGCGCCACCAATAACAAGCGATCACCACGCTGAGCAAACAGTCGCGCGGTATGTTCTGCAATGGCCGAACTTGCACCCAGTATCAGGACCCGTTTCATGCGGCGGTACCCGTCTGTGTGACCCGCCGCCAGAAACTGGAAGAAAACGCCGGATCGATATAGTGCGTGAAGTCAGTCCACTGGGGATAGTAATGCTGGAAGTGAGATGCGGACATGCAGGCGTCCTTTGCCGGATACACAGCCCCACCTGCGGCCAGAGTAACTGCATCAAGCTGCGCTAATAGTGACTGTGTCTTGTTACCTCGATTAGCAAAATCCAGTGCCAGGGTGACGCCGGCTCGCGGGAACGACAACATACCGGGAGACGGCATATCGCCAAACAGCTTCAACACACTCAGAAAAGAGCCCTGACCACTCTGTGCAATGATTTGTAATATATCCGTCATGGCATCAAGGGCCTGCGCCGTCGGGATCACACATTGATACTGGAAGAAACCGCGCGCCCCGTACATACGATTCCAGTGGGCAATCTTGTCCAGTGGATAGAAAAACGGATCGAAATGCACACGACCCCGCCTGGCAAGCGGACGATGATAATAGAGCTGATTAAACAGGCTGATACTGAGGCGGTTCAGTACAAAACCGGGTAAATCCATCGGCATGCTCAGGCGGGTACGCGCATAATCGCCCGGTTCGCGGTGTTTGCCGGCATGCTGGGCATGGTTGCCGCGATAAAAAATCCCTCGCCCCAGCCTGCCCGACTTCGCCTGGCAATCGATCCAGGCCACGGTATATTCCCAGTCTTCGGCCGCAGTCTCACTCAGCGCAAGAAATTGCTGCAGATTACTGAATTTTTCACATTCCTGTTCAATATAGGTGCTGGAGATTTTTTTCAGCCGGAATTCGACCCAGACAATCAAACCGGTCAGGCCCAGACCACCAATGGTGGCTTTGAACAGCTCCGGATTCTGGGTTTCACTGCATATCTGCAGACCTTCATCGGATCGACGCAATCCCAGTTGGGTTACAAAGCAGCCAAATGTACCCGCCTGGTGATGATTTTTGCCATGTACGTCATTGGCCACTGCGCCACCGAGTGAGACAAATTTGGTCCCCGGCGTTACTGGCAGAAACCAGCCATGGGGCACAATCAGATTCAGAATCTCGGCAAAGCTAATGCCGGCCTCACAACGCACAATTCCCTGCTCCCGATCGAAATCGATGAACCGGTTCATCCCTTCGGTCAGCAGCAATACGCCGCCGTCATTCACGGCAACGTCGCCGTAGCTGCGGCCCTGGCCATGGGCCAGCAGGCTGGTCTGCGTTATTGCCGGCCAGGCATCATCCTGCCAGTTCACTGGGTAGAGTCTTTGTTCTACGTCCGGGTATCGCCCCCAGGATAAAGCGCGTGTCATATCAAATAGCCAGTAACAAGCTGATAGCAACCAGTAATACCAGAACATAACTGGTGCGATCATGTATCGCAAACAGGACGGGGTCTTCGTGCAGCTCACCCCGGTGGGCCAACAACCAGATACGGCTGATCCAGTACAACACGGCCAGCGAAATCGGCCAGAGCCAGACGGGATACCGATACAGGGTATCGGCCTGCAGGTCGTTGATATACAGCACGGTCACCAGCACTGACAGGTAACCACTGCTGATGCCAAACAGGATAATGATCGGCAGGTCCTCAACATGGTAACCACGCGCCTTTTTCTGACCGCCATCCAGTTGCCTGAGGTTGTGTAATTCGGAATAGCGCTTGCTCAGGGCCAGACTGAAAAAGATAAATACGGAAAAGGCCAGCAACCAGTATGATAACGCCAGGTTGACTGCGACGGCACCCGCCACGATGCGCAGGGTATACAGGATGGTCAGGGCCATCACATCCAGCAGGGCAAACTGCTTGAGCAAAAACGAGTAGGTCAGGGTCAATACGATATAGGCCAGCAGGGTTAAGACGAATAGCACATTGATATACAGCGCAATACCAAACGCCAGTAACAACAACAGGGGTGTCAGGATTACCCCCCAGTATAAAGGCAGGCTACCCGCTGCAAACGGACGATGACGTTTATGGCGATGCTGACGATCGGCTTCGAGATCGACAAAATCATTAATAATGTAAATTGCCGAGGCCGAACAGCTAAAGGCGATAAAGGCAAGAAACACGGTCAGGTCCATGTACGACTGTCCCAGTGAATGGGACAGGATCAATGGCACAAAGACCAGGACGTTTTTGGCCCACTGATGTATGCGGATTGCACGCAGGATACGTCGTAACAGGCTGTGGGCTACGGGTTCCCGGATATCCTGCTCGACCCGGGTTAGCCTGGAGGCACGCTCACGCAAACTGTCACTGACATTTACGGTAACGGCGGCCTGTGCATGTTGCCATACCTGGAGGTCGATCGGGGCATTGGCCGCATAGACAAAGCCCTGTTCACCAAACCGTTTCACCAGTGCCTCCGCCTTATGGGCACCGGACAGATTGTGTTCGGCATCACTGGCCAATACACCATCGAACAGCCCGTGATGATGCGCAGCAATCGCTTCGGCGATATCCCGATTGGCCGCTGTCACCAGCCAGAGACTTCGCCCCAGTTGTTTTTGCTGATGCAGGTATTCAAGGACCCCGACATGATAGGCCAGCCCGGCAGGATCCAGC
>JARRNT010000010.1:0-39624 GCA_037384645.1 Gammaproteobacteria bacterium
GTTTCTCGACGTTCAGTCTCTCCTTCTCCATGCAGCCGTGACCCCAAATATTCTGCGGGCTGACACACAAAATTAGCCCGGGCGCGGCTGAGTGAGGCTGGCTCTCATACCAGAATACTTATATGATTATCAATATGGTTAAGGGTTTGGATAATCCGGTTACGTTATGTCGACAGATATTACAAAGATTAAAGTTGATACCAGTGAGCTGGAAATCGGCATGTATGTGTCCGAGCTGGATCGGCCCTGGCTGGAGTCGCCCTTCCTATTCCAGGGATTTCTTTTGGAGTCCAACGAAGACGTGCAGGATGTCGCCAAGGCCTGTGAATACGTTTTTGTCGATCTAGTCAATTCAAGCGCTACAGTCAGAACCCGCCTGCAAAGCATTGCAGCGTCACAGGACAGGTCAACGGTCGTCAAGGAAACGAACCCGCCGAGTCAGGCTGACATCGAAGACGGCTATGCTTACAAGGAACATCTGTACCTGGCACGCAAGATCTACGATCACACACGCAGTTATATCGATAAAACCCAGACCGCAATTGGACAGGGTAGCCGAGAGGTCGATACCGAGCAGGCCAAGTCCCTGGTCAACGAAATGATCGACAATATCCTGGTCAAGCCACACGCCATGGCGTGGCTGACGCACCTGAAAAACCGCGACGAGTATACTCTGACCCATTCCATCAATGTGTGCATTCTGGCGCTCACTTTCGGCCGGCATATGCAATTGCCACGCGAGCAACTGGAAATCCTTGGCCTGGGTGCGCTGCTGCACGATATCGGCAAGCTGCGGGTCCCGCCGGAAATCCTCAACAAGCCGGACCGGCTGACCCGTGAAGAATTTGAGATAATGAAAAAACATCCGGTTGAGGGTTATAACATCCTCAGGGAAGACCTGCTGATGTCGCCAGAAATACTGGATATTGTCCTGCACCACCACGAGCGAATTAGCGGTCAGGGATATCCGGAAGGCATGCTAGGCGACAGCATTAGTCGCCTGACCAAGATGACATCCATCGTCGACGTATTCGATGCCATTACCAGTGATCGGTGTTACCACGATGGTCTTTCGCCCTACATAGCACTGCAGAACATCTACCGCTGGACAGATAATGCATTCGACAAAATACTGGTCGAGGGCTTCATGGGTTGCATGGGGCTGTATCCGGTGGGTAGCGTCGTGGAACTTAATCAGGGCCAGATTGCGATCGTGATTGCAACTACCCCCAAGACCAAACTGCGCCCAATGCTGTTGCTTCTCACCGATAAAGAAAAACATTTACTCAAAACCAGACAAATACTTAATTTATCCTTACAGGACTGGGAAAAAACCACTGGACGTCTCGAGATTAAAAATGTCATTGACCCCAAAACGCTGGGTATTGATATCAAAAGCATACTCGAACAGGAATCCATGTCCGCCTGATTGCCCAGATGCACAGCCTTTAATTGTATCTCTAGCGCTTAGCCATACTTGCTGGCATTGTCATTCTGACGCTTTCGAATTTTACTCTCGGCTTTGGCTCCCTCGGTAGCTCGATTGCTGTTCCCGACACAATTCTAACTCCTCCCTGCATGGAGTCGTGCTTCGCGCTAACTACTGCGCAGTCGGCGACTTCCTGGCACGTCTTCACTACACCAGGTGTGTTAATCCAGGTTTTTGCCTATGTCTTTCAAAAGCGGGCCGGAGCGTACCTGGAACCCCTATGGGATTCCTCGAGCACTGCCTGAACCAGCTATGCTGGTCCTGGTCGCACTTAGAACCCTTCGGCTTCATCAAGTATTCCCTGAACCTTTCAGGTTCTGGTCGCACTTAGAACCCTTCGGCTTCGTCAAGTATTCCCTGAACTCTTCAGGTTCTGGTCATCCAGGACCGTTATCCCGGGTTGCCTTTGAGGGGGCCCACGAAAGGGGCACAGCCAGAAGTGCGTCGTTCTGGGTCTAGATCAGACCGGGATACCGGCTCAAATTGCCGGCGACACGCCCTTGAATAAAGATATTTTGCCTATATATACAAAATCAGTCGTGTTTTGGTTCAAAAGCCACTACACTTCAAAGTACTACATCCCAACCTGGTTCTTATCAGTAATTCTTCCCAAGATTTATCCTGTTAATTACCTCGTAAGATGAGTTCAACATGTTATATTTTTTATTTAAAGAGGTAATTACCATGGCAACAGGAACCGTTAAATGGTTTAACGAATCCAAGGGTTTCGGCTTTATTACGCCTTCAGACGGCAGTAAAGACGTTTTTGTTCACTTTTCCGCAATTGCAAGTGAAGGGTTTCGTACCCTGGCTGAAGGTCAGGCCGTAACCTACACCGTGGAAGATGGTCCAAAAGGCCCACAAGCCGCCAACGTACAGGTCTAAACCCCTGTTTCTTGAGTTCGACAAGCAAACCCCGCGTCAGCGGGGTTTGTTTTTTTGCACCACACATCATTCAGGGAGTGTCGAATGAAAAAACTGTTTATTGGTAATCTTGCCCCCAGCACGACCGAAGCTTCCCTGGAAGAACTGTTTTCGCCATTTGGTAAAGTCCGCTCACTCAGACTTGTCAAAGACCTGTTTTCCGGCAAGTGCAAGGGATTCGGTTTTCTGGAAATGGAAGGACATGAAGCACGCGCCGCCATGGCCGAACTCAACGGCAAGACCATCAGTGGCCTTTCACTCAAAGTCAGATTCGAACAGGATAAACGTAAAGGCTTCAAAGGCCGTCACCGCTGAACAAAAGGGGTCGGCATGAAACCGGCCAGGAAAATGCTAACCGCCTGTGATAATAATGAGTTTTACTCTGAACCCAAATATCCCCGACATATTCATTAGTATATAACCATATACTAAATAATTTATAATACAGTCAGATAAATGCGCGAGTACAGACTTGTATTGCGCAAGCCCCAGATGACCATTTATTAAGTTTCGAACAAATTTGCCGCTAACCAACATTAGTAGTTGGATAATTTCCGCAATAGTGGTAGCCAAACCATGAAGACATCGCCATCGTTAAGGAGGAGTGCGCATGGATAATATCACTTTACCAATCACAGTTAGTGCCGTCATCATCATGCTCTACGCATTATGGCGAGTCTTTGCCTTGAAACAGCACATACAAGGCGGTGTGGTCGGACGCCGCTGGAAAATCCTGGCTGCCCTGGTGTTGTTATTCGCCGTGGGTTACATCGCCATGCCATTTATGGGCAAGTTACCTCCTGAATCACTACGTATCGTCGTTTCAGTGATATTCCTTTTCGGAGCTGTTTATGTGGCTGTCACCATCTCACTGATCAGACGCATCATTATTACGCTCAGCGAATAAGTACATCGAGGCTTTTATTATGGACACGTCCATCGTTTTCTCTAAGACAAATCTGGGTCAACAGGCCATCGCCACACGTAATGCCACTCTCGATCGAAAATTGCGTATGGTCTTGATCCTGGTTGACGGTAATTCAGATATCAACCAACTGCACAACAAGGCCGCCGGTGTCGATGGCCTGGAACAGGCTCTGGAGAAACTTGCTATGGGAGGGTTTATCCAGGCCGACAACAAGGCGTGGCAACCAATGGAGAGCACGCCAGAGTATACCCATACTACAGCCATCGGTGAAAATGTTGATACCCAGGATGTCAAGGCAAAACTCATTGATGCGGCGATACTCGTACTGGGTAACGAGGCTGGCAAGGTTGTAAAAAAGCTGCAGGAAGCCCCAGACACACTTGAAGGTCTGGAACAAGCCGTCAAGCGTTGCAAACAGCTCGTAGACCTTACGATCGATGAAACACGGTCTGCTGAACTGAAACAGAAATGCCTGGAGATCATCGGAAAAATATAATTAGCAGCCCGTCTAGCCGAAGTAACACGCTCTGTGCCAGCTGGCCTTTTCCTGTATCGACAAAGCACAATTCGAGACGTGAAGCAGTATCAGGAAGTATTAACGTACCCCGAAGAGGTATTAAAACGATACAAAAAAGGCTCGATAAATCTCAAACGGATTCTGGAGTCATGGCGTAGCAGCCCTAAAGTAAAGTATCGTCTGTTCCCTAATACTCTCTCCAAGCCTTCGCTAACGCATATATGCCGGGATATATTCGTTAATCGAACCCGAGGCAAGATAGGGTAAGGTCACCCGCTCATAATAATCCCTGCCCTTCGCGAACCAGCGCTGCCATGATTGTTTCCAATCGTCCGGCATTTGCGCCGGGATCCAATAGCGCTCCGGGATGGCTTCGCTGGGTTGCGGTGTTGCCGGCACCTCCACCATTGCCATAATTACGCCTTCACCTTCATGCTGAGCCTTGCGGGCCAACACCTTACCTTGCCCATCAACGATCATGGCCTCCCCAAGAAAGGCAGAGTTATACGCAACATCTGGCAATGCCGGGCTAAAAAAACCTTCGAACTTTCCCGCATGAGATCCATGAATAACCGGTACCCCGAGCATGCGCGCCATGCGCGGAGGTGCCTCCTGTAACATCTTGAGGTTTGCAGCCCAGCGTGGACTGTCTGGATCAGCATCATCCGGCAAGGTCCACCAGCAGGAGCCGCCGACGACCAGATTGACCCTGTTTAATAAACGCCTGGCGGTCTTCGAGCGAATAAATTCCCAACACAGGGCTGAGCCGACCGGCCCCAGCGGGGTTTTGAGCACTCCGTCATCCTGACCACCGCGGTAATAGCAGTTTTCCCAATAAGTTGGTAAATCCTTGTCGTGCTGTACAAACGTACCATCGGGGAATACCAGTACAAAAGTATTAAAAACCTGCTGCTTGCGAGAAGCGAGAAATGAGCCACCGATGACCACATTGCCCTCGCGTGACAACCGGTTTAACAACTGGAACGGCTCACCATCAAGTGGCTGAATAGCCTTGAGCATGTTGTCATGAAACGCTGCCGCCGAGGTAAACATCTCCGGCAGGATGATCCACTGAGCGCCCTGGCGCGTTGCCCGCTGAATAAGCCGTTCCGCCTGGTTCAGATTCCAGCGCAAATCGCCCAGTTTAGGCACCATCTGAATAGCCGCAGCATGTATACGCTTTCGAGGTTGCTGCGCAATTTTTGCCCCGGCGATCTGAGCTGTAAATGGCAGACCGGCCAGACATAACCCACCCGCAAGCCATTTGTTGAACTGACGCCTGGTTATTTTTGATCCTGCCATGATACGTTCCTCCTTAGATCCCCCTAATCAAATTCGACAGGCGCTTGTGCCCGGGTGTTGACATGCAGGGTGAAAATATCCGGTCGGGCATAATGCCCGACAACATCCAGACTGCGCCTGGCTATCCCCACACGATGGGTATCCACCTCCGCATAAAGCACGCCTGTTTTATCACGCAATGGACCGGCAATGATTTCACCACCGGGTGCGATTACCACTGAATCCCCCGGATTGACCCACTCATCTTTCTCCGGATAGAGTTCTGCCTTGCCGGGCATGTCATCCGGCATGTCGCTGGCCTTGAATGCATTACCACTACCAACAACCCAACAACACCCCTCACGGGCAATGTGCTGTAAAGTGCCCAACCAGCCTTCACCACTGTCATAAGTCGGTGCGACATAGATTTCGACACCCTGGGCATAGAGTGCATAACGAGTCAGTGGCATATAGTTTTCCCAGCAGATCAGCGTACCCACTCTCCCACAGGGAGTATCCACCACCTTCAAACCTGACGCATCACCAAAGCCCCAGACCATACGCTCCGGATTTGTCGGCATGAGTTTGCGATGACGGTTGAGGATATTCCCGTCCGGACCGATGGTCACAACGGTGTTATACAGGGTACTCTGGCTGAGCCGGCTTTCGCGCTCATCCATCCCACAGATGACAACGACCTGGTGTTCTTTGGCGGCCTGGCAAAGCGGCGCCAGGTCGCCATGTTCAATATCAACCGCGTTATCCAGCAGGCGCGCGTGGATCGCGTCCGTTACCCCCCAATCGCTACCTGGTCGTAGACGCCAGATCCACGCCGGATAACCGGGAATAAACGCCTCAGGAAAAATAACAAGACCGGCGCCATTTGCCGCCGCCTCGACAAGCAAATTCACGGCCTTGTTGAGCGTCTGTTTGCGATCAAGAAAAGCAGGTGCGGCCTGCACAACGGCAACTTTGCACATCGTTGACCCTCCCAACTAACAAAGAATTGATCCAACTCTCGCGGCAAGAGGACAGCGATCTCAGCAATCACCTCAATCCCGAATCTGCAATTTTGAAATTATTGTTTTTATATACATGCATAATTTACACATGCAGGTGGCATGCCTTGTAACAGCTTGTATTCCATATCACCACTTTATGAAATATAGACTATTAATAAGGTAACAACATGGAGAAAATCAAATTTTTTACCGGCTATTGCTGGTCAAATAGAGTCATCAGGGAAACAGACCATGGTTCATGGTTTAACCAAAGCATTTAATCGTGGTCTACCCCCAATTATTCCAATTTTTCCGCGAAGTTGCCCGATGAACTGACGAAGGCAGTTCTGGGCTGAAACCCGGAGAGGTTTTAGAGTGGAGCGCGATAGCGATCCCGGGTGTTCTGATCCCTGTTGCGTTAGTCCAGCATGAGGCGTTTATGTGTCTTTATTATCGCCAGTCGTTCATTTCTGTCATTCCATGGCTGACCAACAAATTTGCGCATCCAGCCCTCAATGGTGCGGACCACAAGCAGATTATTCAACATCTTCGCCAGGGTCTTCGGTGTACGCGGGAATGCACGCAAAGCCATGGAGAAACTGATATCGTCGTATCGTACATAGTGCCAATAGCCGGGCGGAATATATAACACATCACCATGATGAAGCTCAGTCACTTCTGCTCTGATGTGTCCAAGGGCTGGATACTTTTCGTAATCGGGTTGTTCATAATCGATATCAAACAGACTACTAAAGGAAAAAGGTACGCGATACATATACGGAGTCTGCTCAGGGGAGATGAGCATAACCCGCTTCTTACCACCAAAATGGCACAGCAGGATATCAGCCATGTCGATGTCGAAGTGCATTTGTACCCTGGCTCCCTTACCGCCCATAAATAAAACGGGAAGTTTCCTGAAGAGTTTCAGGCCGATTTCAGGGAATTGTATATCATCTATGAGGTCGGGCATTTCTGCCAACAGATTAAAGAAAAACATACGAAAGTTGCTTTCGCCCGCCCTTAACCTGGAAAGATATTCTTTAAAAGGCATTGAAGCTGCCGAGGCATGCTGATGTGTTTTTCCATATGCACGCTGACTGTCGTACAACGGCACCATTACATCGCCTGCAACATGAGCCAAATAGTCCACTGACCATTTTTCTCGTGCGGGCCAGCTCTGAGTAAGTTGTTCTATAACAACCGGTTTGGCAGGGCTTTTATATTGCTGCAGGAAATCTTCTTTGCTGATCGAGCCAATTCGTTCAATTGGAGTTAATTTCATAGATTAATATATTGTCTGCATGCAGCTTGATCTGAGTATTGATATGCAACTTAGGTAGATTAACTTCACCATATACAATTCTGATGTCGTTTAGATTTATGGCGAATTTGGCAAAGTGCAACCGTAGTCTCCTAGATTACCAGCAAAAATGATTCAGGGGAATAAATACTGACCCTTTTCACGATGAACGATATTCGCTTTCCAGCTGATATTGTTGGATATTTCCATGCCCACAAGCCGCATTTTTTAACTGAGCAAGAGAGTCATACATTCAGGATAAACAGAGGGCAGACTACGTTTTTAGATTCTGAATACGATGAATTGTCATGTCAGTAAATCATGACAAGCATGGCAGCCTTAGCCGGCTATTCCCTCCGCCCCTCTTTTACCCGCGCCCTGCCGGGCTGCTCCAGTCTCTGTCCATAATGCACAAGTATCCGTTTTTAAAAAAATGATGAAATCCGTCGCTGTGGAGACTGAAATCAATTACGTTAACGAGGTCCTGCACCAGGCACATGCGACCGGATTGGTATATGCTTATCAGACTATGTCCATACTTCGAACTGTCTTTGCCCTGTTAGCGCTGTTTGCCGCAGTGAATGCGGCAGCAACAGACGATGCGCCACAACCCCCTTTTGCGGATATTCACCTGCACTATAACTGGGACCACGAGGAACTGGTCGCGCCGGATCAGGCCATGCAAATCCTGCAGGACCACCACGTCACGCTGGCCGTGGTATTCAGTACGCCCACTCCGAATGCACTTAAACTCACCAGCAGGCCGGGCTTGCGCGTCATCCATTTCTTCTCGCCCTATCTATCCGGTTACCGGCGCAGTAGCTGGTACTATGACAAGAACGTGCTGCCGCGAGCCAGGGAGGGCCTGCAAAACAAGACCTATGCCGGGATTGGTGAAGTGCATGTCGTTTCTGGTATCGGGCCGCGGCGCGATAACAAGATATTACAGGGATTACTCCAGCTTGCCGCCGAATTCAACGTGCCATTCAACATCCATACCGAGGCTTCCAGTCATCTGTTTTTCAAACCCCTTTGCCAGCAATATCCAACTGTGCGTTTTTTATGGGCCCATGCCGGCGGCATCCTCGCGGCGGATGAGGCAACCAGGATCCTGAAAGTCTGTCCAAATGTCTGGATGGAGGTCTCCGCCAGGGACCCCTGGCACTATGGCGGCCTGGTCGATGACCAGGGAAAATTACGCGATACGTGGAAAACGGCGTTTCTCCAGTATCCGGATCGCTTTATGGTGGGTACGGATCCGGTCTGGCACGCCCATCAGCGCGAACGTTGGTATGAGGCAGACGAAGGCTGGTTACACTACCAGCAGTTTATTGACTTCCATCGTAAATGGCTGGCACAGCTGCCTGATGCAGTAGAGCAGAAAATCAGACTGGATAATGCCATGCATTTCTTTGCGCAAACCGGGAACTGAATGCCAGCCTTCGGAATTTAGCTGCAACGAGGGAATAAGGGACAGGACACCATTGTTTCTTAATCCAGAAACAACCGGGCCCTGCCCCCGATCATTGTTAAGCTGCCTGTAACTGCTGCTCCAGTGTCGCCAATGTCTCGGGAAAATAGCGGGCCCGCATCCGTTCGCAATAACGCATTAAATTATCGAATGAGGCACCATAACGATAAAGCGGGTTGTCGCCATTGACATAGAAGGATACGCCGAGAAACCCGAACACACAGGCATCGATCGACGACGGCTGATCACCCAGGAAATAAGGTTTGTCACCGAGCAGTTCGGCCAGGGCAGCAAGATCGGCCTTGCCTTGATCGATAATCACGTCCTCCGCATGCCGGCCCATGCCGCGTTCATACAGCTGTTTCAAAAAGGCACGCTTGAGCACTGTCGGCACAAGCCAGCGCAGCGGTATCGGCAGGCTGCTGGCAAATTCCTGCAACCGTTCCTCGCCTCCCTGCCCAAAGAAGAGCTGATGCTCGAAACATTGATGGTAGTGTTCTTCGAGCATGCGCTGAACGACCAGGGCCAGCGCACGCTGTTGCGAATCAAGCTCGGCATCGAGGTTGATATCGAAACGATCTTCCAGGTACTCGATGATCAGGGATGAATCCCCCATGCGTACATCGCCAATTTCGATCCAGGGCGATTTGCCCTTGGGCCCCTTGCCCGGGTCATTGGCCGTGACAAAGTCAAAGGGTAAGCCGGCCATGCGCAGCCAGGTCGCGAGCTTGAGCGGAAAAGGCGCCGCCGTTTCAAATGGCACGCCCCAGCCGGTACCAAAGGCGAAGAGTTGAATTCTATCTGTCGTTGAACTTGTCATTGTCTGGTCTCCCGTTCGATTTACGCGACTTTAGATTTCTGCGACGCCATTGTCTTCGCCAGGGCCCGCAACAGGGTGGCGCCATCACCGCGCCAGGCGCTGCCGTGCATGCAGGCCAGTGTGGTCGGCTTTTCCCTGGCCAGGCGTTCCAGCATGGCGGCGGTGTCCGGGGTATGGGCGTAGTATTCCATGGTTTCGCGCAAGGTCTCGCTCGGTCCCAGGATATCGGTCTCGACCAGCGCCTCCCTGCCGTCGCCGGGCTGGGTAAAGAGATCACTACACAACAGGGTATGGGTGGTGTCATCCATCATCATGCCGCATTCCCAGCCATGGGGCAGATGCGGAGTGTCGAACCAACGCAATTTATGGGTACCGAGTGCCAGCACCTCGCCGTCGCTCAGCGCAAGCGCGGGCCGGTCAGCAACATCATTGACCGAGACCATGGCCGCGACCTTGCCACAGACCGGTTCGGCATCGGCTGCCATCGCCAGAAAGTCATTGAGCGAACCGCACTCGTCGGCCTCAAAATGGGAAAAGCCGATATAGCGCAACTGTTCCGGCGGTAGAATAGCGGTGATGGCTTCCCGCACCAGCGGGAACATGGTGCGCGGGCCGGTATGAAACAGCATGGGTTTGTCGTCGACGATGAGATATTGATTAAAACTGAAGGCGCCAAACGGCAATTGCACGGGGGTGTTGATACGGTAGATGCCATCGACGATCTCGGTGATATTGGTGCCGGACTGTGGGTTAGTAATCATGCTGGGTTCCTTTTTTTGGGTTGATTTCACAAGGATGTGTAACGAAACGCCGGATCGTTACACTTCCAATTTGAAGGAGGGCAGAATATGCTGAACGGATGCTCCAAGCAGACATTACATCCCAGGATGACGCTGCCCTGGCGCGACGCGTTGGCCAGGCAACACCGGATACCGATTCCGCGGCTGAGGCGGAACTGTGCCGCCGCCTGGCGCCGCGCGTGCGCCTGTATGGTTTGCGGCACCTGGGCAACGAGGCCGCGGCAGCCGATCTCATGCAGCAGGTCATGTTGCTGATGATCGAGCGACTGCGCGAGGGCGCCCTGCGCGAGCCGGAGCGGCTGGCGTCGTTTGTCTTCGGAATCTGCCGGATGACCGTGCTGGACCTGCGGCGGGGCGAAGCACGCCGGGCCCGCCTGCTGAATACCTATGGCGAGGCGCTGCTGCCGCCGGAGATAGCGGCACCGGCACTCGATCAGGAGCGCCTGGCGCACTGCCTGGAACAGCTGCCGGAACGGGAACGCACTGTGTTGCTGCTGACCTTCTATGATGATAAACCCGCCGCGGAACTGGCCAGCGAACTGGCCCTGAGCCGGGCGAATGTGCGCGTTATTCGCCATCGCGGCCTTGAACGCCTGCGCGCCTGTGTTACAGGAGAACCAGCATGACAACCGTGTCCTGCCAGTCACCACTAGCCTGGGATGAGCTGCTCGCCTACTGGCTGGGAGAGCTGGATAACGACAACGCGGCCCACATCGAAGAGCACTACCTTGGCTGCGCACAATGCAGCCGGCGGCTGGAACAACTGGCCGCGCTGGCGCAAGGTATCGGTGAACTGGCCCGCAGCAGCGGCGTGAACATGGTCATCGACGATAGCTTCGTGGCGCAATTGCGAAAAGACGGGCTGCAGGTGCGCGAGTATCGCGTGCCACCGAATGGCTCGGTGAACTGCACGATCACGCCCGAGGATAATTTCGTGGTGGGGCGCCTGGAGGTACCACTGGCCGGGGTACAACGTATCGACTTGCTCAGTCGCTTCAGCTTCGACGAGAAGGAAACCCGGCTGGAGGACGTCCCTTTCGTCGCCGACAGCGACGGGGTGTTGTTTGCGCCACCGGTTGAGGCAATACGTGCCATGCCGGCCTCATCCCTGCGCTTGCGCCTGCTCGCCGTCGACGAAACAGGTGAACGCATGCTGGCTGAATACACGTTCAATCACACGCCCCATCGCGCCTGAACAGGTACGTATTTCGCTGCGAGAATCTCGTAGAGATTCTGTAAATAAGTGAAAACGGGGAAAAATTCTTGATTCAATGCTCCGAAACATTCGACCCGTATCTTACTGACACCATTGCAGGAGCGTTTGTTATTTAAAGCCCCGTTCACCCGTTGAGATATTTACAAGCTCCCCGTTGTAGAAAGTAAGGATGCGCATAAAGTTATTGGGACCAAGATTGAAGGTCCATTCATCCACGCTGACGCTGACCTGGCGCCGGCCGCCGGCAATCTTCTCCGTGACTGTTTCATAACGCTGCTCCTGTGAATCGGGCTTTCCGCACTTTGCTCTGACCACGGCGGAGGTGGTGCCCAGGGAGAGGCTGTTGAAATCACAGCGCTGCATGCCAGGAACGACGGTAAAGCCACGTCCACCGGTCTCTATATTGGCAACCCTGCCGTCGCGCAGCGTGATAATACGGATAAATTCAGTTGGGCCGGGATTGTAGATCCAGCGTTCATTGATGCGGGTGATACTATGCTCGAAGTCGGTGTCTGGCTGGTTCACGATGCGTTCTGCCCAGCGATCGATCCAGTCCGGCTTACCGCACTTTTTCAGCAGGACGAGTTTTGAGTCCCCCAGGCTGATCAGTCCACCACTGCAGTGAAAGGCGTAAGCACTGTGCGTCGACCCCAGCCCCAGACAGAGCAGAAACAACATGAAGAAATGCCGGTGTGATGCCATCAAACGTCTTCCATGATTAATATCACTCATCGAGTATTATAATTGTAGTCAACATGGCCGCCTTACGCACCAGGCTGAGCGCAGGAGCTAGCTGACGAACTCCACATAGCAATTCTGTAATAACCACGATGGGGGGGCTAAGTATGGGCCGGCCTATGACTCGTCCTTGATTATTTCTACCGTATCACCTATCGAGAGTGTCCCGCCATGAATAACATATAGACACACGCCACTGTGTTTAGCCAATGCCCGGCTGATGCCTTGTCCTTCGATTTTTTCCAGGTAGGCACACGGTGGCCGAGATTTGTGGTAACGAAAGATGGCCTGGCCAATACGAAAGGTCTTGCCCTGTAACTGTTTTGTTTTGATTCCTCCAACTACCAGATTACGACGATGATTGCCGTTGTCCAGCTTGTCCTGAAGCATGGCAGGGCGAGCCTGTTTGGCCTGGTTTATGTCGTCCTCGCTGATCAGGGTGACCTGGCAGGCATCGGTGGCTTTCCAGAAACCGCTTGCTTCGCTATAGCGATCACCCTGAAGACCGGCATCGACGATGGCGTGACTACTTGCGACGGCTTGCATGGCCTCGCCGGCCTTTGTCGCGATAAAGATGGCCTTGAGTGTCGGAGAGTTTCGGCGGTGACGGGTTGAAAGCAGCCAGTTAAATATCTTCAACGCTGCTGTCCACTCACAACCAGTCTGACTCGTTTCATAGTTTGAAAATCCGGTCAAAGAGAGATTTTAAATAAATCACCCCAACCCCTTTACTCAAATTAGCGACAAGCGGGTTTATTATGCATGAACTCGTCGATCATCGGCGCACAGATCACATCGAGGGCATGTCGCATTTCGCCGCCGGGTATCACCATGGTATTGGAGCGAGACATAAACGAATCCGGAATCCTTTTCAGTAACAGCGGAAAATTATACTTGCGCGGCTCCCGGAATCTGACCACCACCACACTCTCGGAATCTAACGGTACATCTCGGACCATAAAGGGATTCGAGGTATCTACAACAGGCATACGCTGGAAGTTAATATCGGTCAACGAAAACTGCGGAACAATAAAATGGATGTAATCCCGCAGACGCTCGATAATGTCCTGGGTAACCTCCTCCGAGGTCTGTTGCTTACAATGAAACTCACGGTGAATCCGCTGGATCCACTCCAGATTGATGGCCGGCACGACGCCGATGAGCAGGTCGACATACTGCGCCACATCGACCCCCGTACCATTAGTGTGTTTGCGTCGCTCAGCTACGATGGGGTTGTGCGATTCGCTCATTTTACGCCGCGTCCAGCTGCTGGCAACGACTCCACCATGCAGTCCCTCGTAAAACAACAGATCATTGTCCACTGGAATCTCTTGCCAGGGTGTGAAGGTACCGATCGGCTGATCGAATTCGTGTTGATTGTCAGCATTGACCATATGACGAATGCGCCCCGTCCCGGTCTCAGAGTACTGGCGAAACAGCTGCTCCAGCTGGTCGAAATCATTCAGCTCGGGGCCGTAACTGCTGACCGGTTTCTGCTCCTGCTCTGCCCAGTCGATCAGGCGGCACATTTCTTCCTGTTCGTATTTCAGGAAGCTGTCTCCTTCAATGAACGCAGCATTGATGCCCAGACGATGGAATATTTCCCTGAAGGCCAATTGCACAACTGTCGTGCCTGCGCCTGACGCACCGGTGATCGCGATAATGGGATGTTTTTTCTGCATGGAGCGCCCCTCACTCACCGAAAACCCCTTATATTTACTCCAAGTTGCCCTCAAGATCAAAAACTATTTATGCTTATTATAAATATGAGGGTGATAGTCTGGCTCTTCTGCTTTTCCTATTGCTCGCTATCCTTAGCTAATGGGGGGCGTAAACTTTAACGAAATGACTACACATCCTTCATTTCCAGCCTCTATTCGCGATTTTATTCTGCAATGAATATATCCAATAATAAACATGGTCTGGCTGGGGTCGATAAAACACGACATGTATTGCCTGCGAATGAAACGATTGGTCGTGACCGGAATACCTCTGCTCTCACGCATTACGTTAATCGATCAGATGCCAGACGATAAATAAATCGGTGCGCGCTAACGCTTCGCCTGATAACGGGTAATATCCTGTTTACGCGTTTTATCCAAACCGGCCTGTATAAATAGCGTAAAAATAAATAAGGGGCCAGGTAATAGGTACCTGGCCCCCTCATGGATGGTTAAAGGGTAATTATTCCATATAAGAATATTTACCGAGATTATAGACCTGCAGATCGTTGGCGACTTTAATCCTGCCGGTATATCCAGCCTGCCGTATCTCAGGAATCACTTCCGTATGCATGTATTTGATTGTATTGGGGAGACATACGAAAACACCAGGTGATTCACCCCTTCATTAATCATTGACCAATGCCAATATTCAGTCATTACACAGCAGCGTGATGTCCAGCATAATCACATTGCACGCCCTGCCTTCCAGTATTTTCCCGCGACAATGATAGACTCTTCTCATTGCAAACAGGTAATGCAAATGTTGCAGAATGTAAACCAGGGATAGGTCAGTCAGTCGAGTTATGGATGTAGCCTTGTCGCTTGCCCGCATTACCAGATTTTACCAGTATATATCCACGTACTAGAATCTATGAACCTGTCGCATTTTGATTATGACCGATGAATAACAAGAACCAGCTGGAACAGATAAAACGCCACCATGCCCGCCTCAAACGCTGCAAGCGTTGCCCGGATATGAAACGGCCGGTCGTGGTCGGAAACCCGGTGGTCTCACCCGTCATGTTGATCGGTCAGGCCCCGGGTAATAAGGAAATCGAACTGCGCAGGCCGTTTGCCTGGACGGCGGGTAAAACCCTGTTTAAGTGGTTTGCACAAATCGGTATGGAAGAACAGGCGTTTCGTGATCGTGTCTATATGGCCGCCGTGTGCCGTTGTTTTCCCGGCAAGAATCCCAAGGGAGGTGACCGGGTACCAGGCCAGGCAGAAATCGCGAATTGTCATGCCTGGATGGAGGAAGAATTACAGACGCTGAAACCAGCCTTAATCATTCCGGTGGGCAAGCTCGCAATCAGCCAGTTTTTACCTGTTAAAAAACTGGATGAAATCATCGGTAAAAAGCATGTGATACAGATCCAGGGGCACAAAGCAGACTGTATTCCCCTGCCGCACCCCTCCGGCGCTTCGGTATGGCATCGGGTGGAGCCCGGCAAATCACTGCTGAACAAAGCCCTGCAACATATTCATCGCCACCCTGCCTGGCGGCGGATCCTGGACCTTTAATCAGAAATGGTGGAGGGAATATAGTTTATTCCCTCCGTCCCCTTACATTAACCGTTTTACGCGTTTGCGACCTGTGGTGTGGCTTTCGGCGCCGCAGGCACCAACCCATAGCGACTCATCACGGCCAGGAGTTTTTCCCGGTCCGGCGGCCCGCCAGAGTTGGCTACTTCGCCAACATCGCGGAAAAACTGGGCCCCGATATCCGGTGTCAGCATCACCAGCGCGCGCACCGTCTCAGTGCCCGGATTACTGAATGCATGCACGGCACCGCGTGGTGTCGACATCCAGTCTCCCGGCTGCAGGTCGCGGGTTTCCTCATTGACGGTATAGCGAAGCACACCCTCCAGCACATACACGCACTCCTCATTATGGGAATGACTGTGTGGTGGGGGCACGTGGGCATTGGCCGGGATGCTCATTTCGAACAGGCCCAGGCCACCCTGACTGGCCCCGTCCACCAAATAATGTATCTCCAGTTGACCAACCTTAATAATCTGCTGGCTCATGGCATTTTCCTCGTTGCGGTGTTGAGGACAAATCTAGACCATTGCAGATTAGCAATAAATAGTGTTTACTGTAATTAATTGTTGCAAAATAATGACTAATGAAAGATCGGCTAAACGGGATGCGCGTCTTCGCCCAGGTGGTAGAAGCCAGGAGCTTTGTCGCCGCCGCGGACAAACTCGGCATGTCGAAATCGCTGGTCAGCCGGCACGTGAGTGCATTGGAGGCATCGTTGGCGGTGAAGCTGCTCAACCGTTCCACCCGCCGGCTCAGTCTGACCGAGGCAGGTGCCCTGTTCTATGAACACTGCGCCCGGATCGTGCAGGAAGCAGAGCTCGCTGAACGTCGTCTGAGCGAAACCCAGGCTGAACCGGCCGGCCTGGTGAAAGTGACGGCGACGCCGGCATTCGCCGTCCGACATGTGTTGCCCGCCCTCCCGGAGTTTTATCAACAGTACCCCAGGATCCGGGTGCAACTCTCGTGTAACAATCGCCTGCTTGAGCTGGGTGAGGCGGGATTCGACCTGGGGATCCGTGTATCAGCCAGCCCGGAACCGAACCTGGTGGCACGTAAACTTGCCAGCAACCGGGCCGTGCTCTGCGCCACCCCGGCCTATCTCCGCCAGCATGGCACGCCGCGTCGGCCCGAGGATCTGCAGAAACACGAGTGCGTGCTGTTTTCCCCGCTAACGTCCAGGGGGGTGTGGACGTTTCGGCGCGATAAAAAGAAAGTCACTGCCCCTGTTGCCGGCAGCTTTGAAACCGATGACATGGATGCCGTGCATGCGGCAGTGATCGGCGGCATGGGCATCGGCATCCTGCCGACCTACATGGTGAACGACGCCTTGCGGCAAGGACAACTGCTCCCGCTGTTGCGCAAGTACCAGGTTATGCCCGAGAGCGCGATCTACCTGGTCTATTTGCCCAACCGCACCATGTCATCACGCATGCGTGCCTTGATCGATTTTCTCGTCGAGCGCTTCGGCCCTGTCCCACCATGGGAGACGGGCTGGTAAAAGGTATCAGAATTGATGGATTGTCGTGTCAGAAAAAAGCTAGAAGCACGACAGTGGTTGATATTTATTCCCTCCGTCCCCTTTGACACCCACTGGAGTCAACCCGAAGGGCTCTAGGTGCGATCAGAACCCAAAGGGTTCAGGAAGTACTTGATGAAGCCGAAGGGTTCTAAGTGCACTCTTACCCGGTTTTTTTACTGGCAACTACACATGGCCTTGCCAAGTTAGCTAGTATTTACTTATGGAAAACCCATCGATATTTTTTACCATTTTTTTGATTTTCAGCGGCGCCGCGATCGTGGCGACCGTGGCGCTGTTCGCCCGCCAGGCGCTGATCGTTGCCTATATCCTGTTAGGACTCATCCTGGGTCCGTCACTGCTAGGTTGGGTGAACAACGCGGCAGTACTCCAGAAATTTTCTGACATCGGCATTGTGTTTCTGTTATTCCTGCTTGGCCTGAACCTGCACCCGCAGAAGCTGATTGCCTTGTTGCGCGAAGCGACCGTGGTCACCCTGGTGAGCTCTTTTATATTCGCAGCTTTGGGTACGCTAATTGCGTTTGCCTTTGGTTTTTCTGGAAAGGAATCGTTTATTATCGGTTCGACCTTGATGTTCTCGAGCACGATTATTGCTTTGAAACTGACACCGACTACCGAGTTGCATCATCGTCATGCCGGCGAAATCATCATCAGTATCCTGTTGTTGCAGGATTTTATCGCGATTATTTTATTGATCATCCTGCAGGCCAGTGGTGGCACACATACACTGACCAGGGACCTCGGTATGCTGGTCGTGGCCTTGATAGGTTTCTCGCTATTTGCCTATCTCATGGAGCGTTTTATACTGATTCCACTCATTCGCCGTTTCGACAAAATCCAGGAATACATTTTTTTGTTAGCCATCGGTTGGTGTCTGGGTATGGCGGAACTGGCCAGTTACGTGGGCTTGAGCCATGAAATCGGGGCCTTTATCGCCGGCGTGGCCATCGCGACGCATCAGATTTCCCTGTTTATTGCCGAGAGCCTGAAACCCTTGCGCGATTTCTTTTTGATTATCTTTTTCTTCGCGATTGGGGCGGGCATCGATCTTAGTCAGCTAGCCAACGTGATTTTGCCGGGGCTGGTATTGGCCATGGCAATATTGATCGGTAAACCACTGGTGTTCAGCTGGTTATTGAAATACGAAGGCGAGAGCAAAAAACAATCCATGGAGATCGGATTTCGACTTGGCCAGGGCAGTGAGTTCTCTTTCCTGATCATGGTGCTGGCACTGCGATTAAATTTGATCGGTTCTGAAGCCAGTGCACTAATTCAGCTGGCCACGCTGATCACGTTTATTATTTCGACGTACTTTGTGGTGTTTAAATATCCGACTCCGATCGCTGTCTCGGATAAGTTGCGTCGGAGTTGACTGCTAACAGGTAGCATCTATATGTAGCCGCAGGACACTTACCGCTGCTTTCTTACCAGAAACTGGAAGTAAACTGGGACACAGAGTGTTGTAAATCCCGTGTCCGAGAGCAATTATAACCCTTCGGTTTTATCGGGTACTTCCTACCCTACGCTTCAGCCGCTTCAAACATCCCCAGAACTCGCCCTGCTCGTTCCGGCCAGTTTATTTCTGATATTAGAGATTATTGCCATCTGACCTGGTTTATTGTTATTGAATCACTCAGGAGCTTTTTACTCTGTCCCTATATCTCTCAGTGTCGACTATGCATTTGACAAGCGACCCCTTAACGCTGTTACTCTTGACCGAATAATACAGAATCACCCCATTTTATCATTTCAAGCGACAGGTCTGAACTTATGATTAATTTTCAAGGATATACCCATAAATCCACGGTCGGCACGCTGCTGCGCGGCCTGACCCTGACCGCCCTAGCTGCCACGCTGGGCGTAGCGTTGCCCGCTCTGGCCGCCAACAAGGGTGCAGCCCATGCGCCCATGGCGGATTCGCACGCGGCCTCGCCGCGCAGCAAGATGTCACCCGCGCAAAAAAAGCAATTCGAGGCCTTCCAGAAGGCACGCAGCGAGATGATGCAGGCGCGCGGGCGGCTCAGCAAAATACAGAAAGCGGCGTTTAAGGCCCATCCTGAGCTGTTGAAGCAACAGAAGAGCTTTGGGGATCTGCTCTCCAAAACCATGAAAAAGAACGGCTATGATTCCAGGAAGGAAATTGCAGAGCTGAAGTCACTGCGTTCCAGGCTGCAGGACAAAAAGACGCCGCAGACCAAAAAGCAAAAGCTCGCCCACCAGTTCCAGGCCAAAGTGATCAAGCTGAACAAGGCGCGGGGCAAGGCGCTACAGGACAAGAAAGTCCGGAAAGCGCAACAGTCGCTTCAAAATGCCGTCATTAGCGCGATGAGAAAGCAGGATCCGGACACCAATAAGCTCATTGCAATGCTCCAGAGCAAGCAACAGGAACTGCTGAAGATCCGTCAGGCGCTCCTTAAGCAGATGCAGCAGAGCAAAAACAAGGAGCACGCTGCGGCCAAGACCAAGTAGCACGGGCCGACACCCGGATCGCTCTACTCCTCAAGAGTGGCGACACCTGAATGGGGACGGAGAGAATTATTCTTAACCTGCGGTTAAATTAATGTCCCTCCGTCCCCTTCTACTATACTCTGTCCCGCCTTTTACTTGCCCAGTGCATTCGCCCCAATAATCTGGCTCAATGCGCCGGTCTAGTAAACAGGCACCAGTTGATAGCCCTGGGCCTGATAACCAATGGCGGGTAGCCATTAGTCTCATTTTAATTTATAGCTTCCAGTTAGTTTTTCGTCATCGACGAATAACAAGTCATTTACCTGCCCGGCACCCGGTAGTGAAACCGAACCCAGCTTCTCAAATGTAACGCTGTCATATTTGTTTAGAGCCCCTGATAGCTCGGAACTATGCCGCTTATTTCTTTCAGCCTTTTTACTTTCCCCAATCCAAAGAGTGCTGCCAATACTGGCGAGACCGCGAACCCAGCCGCCACCAACGACGCAATCGGTATTTTTGACAGCGTTAAAAACGACACCATCGTGCGATGCACTCACAAGGTAATCATCATTAAATGGTAAAATATCGTGTGTATGTTCTCGGTTCGGTAATTCGATAATTTCACCGATCATGTCACCCCTCTGTGCCTTTTTTGAATAATCCAGCCGGTCCAGCTTGATTTTCAATATTTGTGCTTCTTTGTGTCCACGGTTATTCAATCCAATCAGCAAACAATCCTTTTCGATTGATAATGCATTAACATGATTTATATCTTTTCGCTCACTACCTATATCAATATTGGATATAGTTCTACCTTTTTTTATGTCGTAGACAACAATTCGATTACGGCTCGTGTCGGTAAGATAGACAAACGGGCCCGCAGTTGCTATCTGGTGCACATCGTGAAGATTTTTTACTTTCCCTATTAGAGAAAATGAAAGCAAATGGTCATTTGTAACAGCATACAGATTGCAAGAAGTACTTTTCTTTTTAAAAGGGAATAGCCATGGTCGGTTACGCGACACAAAAATCGGCTTGCCGAGAAAATCGCTCCAACAGATTCCAAAAATTTCCAGTGAATGGGGGATAGATAATTTCCCTACTATTTTGTCATCTTCGGTATCTACAACATAAACACCGTTACTGGTAGCAATAAAAATCATTTTTAAGGCCTAGTATTCTTTTAAGTGATGCGATATGTTGGCTGAAATACCTATTCTCATCGAAGCACGCTTTGACACTTTCTTCGCCGATAGATGCATGTTGATACCGATACATCTCATCTCCAAACGACTTCAATAGTTTCGGCAAGAAACCTGACATTGACTGGTTAAAAATAGATCAATTTTACCATCTACAATAATTTCGCTAATGCCTCATGCACGAAACAAGCATGGGTAGTATAAACTCCTATTTTGACTGAAGACCAGTCCACCAGGCTGAATCCAACACAGCATTCCCCTTCCACAACCTTGATGGTGACCCTGGTTAAGGTCATATGATCCAAATAACTAACCGATTCTGGTGCATTACCGTACTGCCAGGCACTCGAACCATACACCACCCTTGCCCTTTATTTAAAACAACATCCTCATCAGTTAAATGAAATGCCCCTGGCCGAATGACACGACTTTCCTGCAAATGAACAGCGTTGGGTTGTGCTTCCTTGCCCTTCAGATGTTCGAGGGACTTCTTAATAACAATCAGGGCTTCGATGCTGACGATGACTTTTACGGAACCGCCGAATTGATAAAGGGGGATACATGCCGGAGTGTTTTATTTTACCCGGCATCGACTACTACACTTGAACGTCCTCTTTGTATCTGACCTACTGCTCGAACCGAGGCTATATCAATCTAGTCCTCGTAAGAACACTAGTTATATAGTTCTGGCGTTCACCTGATCACGGCAGCAACCGAACTCACCAGCGAACAGATATAATTGACTATCACACAGTAAGCATGAAGGCTGACATGTTAAAGTCGCAGATCTTGTCTTAATACAGCGAGGGAAATCTTATTGGCGTCATCACAGAAAAGACAGGCTTTACTATATTTATCGCACTCAACAATATAGGCTGAAATCCCAGTCAAATACAACCTTTGCTTGCGTGGTATAACACACTATTTGTGTAAAGTTCGAATTATAGAACTCCACATCCTGCAGAAGAATAAGCTAAAACAAAACAGTTCAGGTGGTCAAAAATAATCCCTCCGCCCCCTTTTACTATACTCTGTCCCGGCTTTTACTGGCCCAGCACATTCGCTCCAATAAGCTGGCTGGTTCAGTAAACCGGCACTAGCTGATAGCCCTGCGCCTGATAACCTATGGCCTCGATAAAGCCATTGCCCACTGCGTGGACATCCGTGATCAGGTCCTTCGGCTGAACATCCATACCTTTCATCGCCACACCGCAGGCCTCGGTGCGAATATGCATCTTGGCCAGCTTGTGCACTTCGGCATGTATACCGGCAACCGCGCGCTCATCCATGTAGCCGATGCCGCGGCGGTCCCTGGTCAGAAAGGCCACAGCCGGACCGATAACCACCACCACGATGTGTGGTTTGACTCCCTGATCGCGCATGCCCTTGTCCGTCTTCGCGACGGTCTTCAATATATGTGCAACGTGCCCGGGATTGTTGACATCAATCATGAAAACGGCCCTGGCCTCTTTCAAACCCTTCAGGGCCTCCGTGTCTTTCAGCCTGGCCGCGCTCGCCGTCGAGGCAAACAGCCAACAAAGCAACAAAACGGGAGTAATATAAGCAGATTTTTTTGTTTTCATTATCTTCTCCTGTATCCATCGGTGTGATTCGGCAGTGATAACAATGAAGTATGCCATTGCCAGCGTATGAGACTGAGACCGCAATTCGAGGAGGAAATTCGACGTGGGCGATTACTCGTTACGCGAAGCTCAGGAAGTGCCTGATGAACTAGCAAAGGTAGTTCTGGGTAAACCCGTAAGATTCTAAGTTTGGTCTGTCTCTTATTATTGTCTGCACAAAAAATAACCTGAGTAACTGGATCAGATGTATACCGGTTCCAGTTACTCAGGTTCATGATCAGACGTCAAATCTGATAGCGGTTTGTCTTAATGATAGATTGTGCTCTGCAATTATTCGCTTAAGATGGTTTCGCGGTAACCATGCCAGGTAGCATAACCCAGCAACGGGACAATCAATATGAACCCGATCAGCGCGGTGGCAAATCCGACTGCGGTCAGGCCAACGATAACTAATGCCCAGACAGATAACACCCATTTGTTACGCCACACGGCGTAAATGCTGGTCGTAATAGCAGTCATGGCATCAGCGTCCTGGCCCAGGATCATCGGTAGTGCAAACATACTTACCCAGAAAAGCACATACGCAAAAGCACCGTACACGAATAATGTATCCGAATAGGACAGCGGTACCGTAGCCGTTACGGCAAACGGTTTGGCTGCTGAGAACATACTCTGCACCATCGGCGTCACCAGCAGCAAGACCAGGAAGGTCAGGCTAAGTAACATGATCAGCATAAGCACACGACCCATCTGGCGGATCGCATTTGTTCGTTGGTGCACGAAACTTGGCTCCTGATTCTCTTCAAGTAGCCGGCTGATATCATACATACCGAACGCAAGAGCAGGCCCAATAATCAATACGCTCACAAGCAGTCCGGCAAGGAAATAATTCTGTTCATACTGGGAAAATAAGACCAATATCCCGCCAATAGCGGCGAAAATGAAGCCATAGACCAGGCTATGTAAAGGTGCGCGGCGGTAATCCTGCCAGGCCTTCGCAAGCCATCTAAACGGCGCCTGTATACTAATCTTGCGAGATGATACGTAAAGTGGGGCCCCCTGCTGGAGTGAACCTGCTGATTTCATGCTAATACTCCTTCGTATTTTTATGTTTATCAATTCTGTTATATCAATCCAGACCATTTCTGCGTGTCTGGTAATCCTGACAAATATACTGCGTGTTAGTTGCAATTAATTACATCGTCATAACCGTATTTACGATTAGAATTGTGCAATATTCGAACAGAGCGGTATTTAACTATAAACATTTATTATGCACGCACAAATTTAACCCCTCACGTTTCAACAGCCTGGTTATGCATATGGTTCCCCCTCACCGGAATTTGATAGTTATATTCTGCACATACCGGATATTGATTTAGACATGCGAAGTGGTAAGACCAGCGGTCGACGACTGCAAGAATGCAGGCGGTAGAGCGCAGCAGGAGCTAGAGCCGAGAAACCGGGCTGGGGCATGAACAACCTGATCTCGAGCAGAACTGGTAATCGCAAGTTCAGGATGTAATTACTACGACCGGAGCAAAGTGTAGAAAGTACCCGTTGAACTGACAAAGGCCGTACCAGGGTAAACCCGGCGAGTTCAACTGTGGCCTGTTACCTGTAATTTCTCGTTATTTTAACAGGGGGTGGTCTTTCGGCAGTTGCCTGGAATGCCATATGGCCAGCTTGTGGCGCATGGTCTTTTGTGAGACCTGGTCTTCCGGCATGGGCTGTATGAGTTTGTCATGCACCAGGAGTCGGTAAATGTAGAGAATTTTTTCACTCTGCGAATCCGTTGGTTCAAATACCGCCGCCCCACGTTCCTCTGCATATTTAACCCCGGCTTCAATCGCTAGCTTGACCAACTCTGCTTCATTTTTCAGTTTTTTTGCCATCACACTTTATCCATATGAATGGGCTATCTTCAGAATCTAAATAGTAACTTGGTCGAATATTAGAAACAATCTGAACTGAACGAGCACAACTAGAACTCGCACAAGCAAGTTCAGGAAGTACTTGATGCATACCAGAACCAGCCCAGCTGGTTCTGGTAGCGCTCGATGAATCTTGCAGGGATTCTGGAGTGTATCACCAGGAGATTCCAACTGAAGCGAGTTCAAAGAACGCTAAGTGAACCCGAAGCGTTCTAAGTGTGGTCTACTCCTATTATTGACGCTCCCGACTTTTACTGCTTGAATTTTTACTCTGATCCTAAATATTCTATTAACAAAAAGGGCCGCAGAAACTGCGGCCCTTTTGACTTACTTCCGGCTTTGTTTTTATTGTCCGAGATCAATACCGCCTTCCTGGATGTAGGTATAGCCATTTCTTTCCAGCTGAACCAGGCGGGCGATAGCACCCTGGTCCACAAGCACGCCGGGATAAAGATCTGCTTGGGTTACTAGCGAACCGTCTGACATCATAGCTCCATGCATCATCATACCTTTCAGGGTCACACCGCACACTTCCAATTGCGTGTGGATGGGCGGAGAGGCATGGTTAAAGTCAAGGACTTGTTGCAGCAAGCCCGCTTCCGGAGAATCCGTGAAAGGCCAATGATCTTTTGACATGGCACTGCCATGAAATATGCCAATCACGGAAATATTATTCGGGCTCAGGTTACCAATTTCAATCTGGTGTTGCAGGACTCGGCTCAACAGCACCATGTGATGTAGGCCAACAGAACTGTTAGGATTTGTACTAGACTGGACCGGCGAATCCAGATTAAACACAACCTTGACCTTGCCATGATAATTGACCGGTACATCGACGCACACCTGGTTAACATTATCGGTAGGGTTGTTGGGAGCGATGACCAGCCATAGTGGCTGACAGGGACTGATGACACCAGTATTAATTGCTATGCCGTCATGGCCATGCGCGAAGGCGCTGGTGGCGCCAAAGAGTGCAAATACAAATAGAACGGTTCTAAATAAATATTGCGAGTTTTTATTTTTCATGATGAACCTCGGATTGTTTGATTTGATTATCAGATGTAAAAAAGCTCCTTCCATTACTCTTTTATTGTGGTGCAACCTTTGAACCCGGAAACTTCTCTGCCTGATCCAAAGGGACAATCATTCTATCCATGGAAATTAAAAATTCCAACCAAAAAAGAGATTTTGCGAAATACAAGTAAAACTAAAGTATCTACGTTCTCAAGCGTTCCTTTGCTTAGCTTTTTTTAGATAATCTCCATGTGCAATGTTGTTGAATTTCCTTAGCCAACTATTGTGAATACAGTTTTTACGTTGACCTCATCTTTTCTGCGGACTTTTAAGAAAAATAATTACCAGAAATTACAAACAATTCATAACATGAATGCTTTCAATAAGTAATTTTGTACCACTTGCCTCTAAGGAGCCTGTTATGTGAAGGGGTATCATTGCTTAAGCTACAGGGGATAGACCGCGAATCATTTAGCCACTCAGACATGGGCTAACCGGCCTTTCCAACGGTTATACAGCGATTCAGCATATTAGCAATTTCTTGTTTTCCGTTATCTCAAACCTGGATACACAGCATGGGCCTTAATCAATTCTGTTTCCTGTCCTTAACCATTACGTCTGAAACTGGACCAGGATAATCAGGTTAGTGACAAAGGGGATGGAGGGATTAAATTGTATTCCCTCATCCCCTGTTATTCGCTTAGAAAAAATTGCTCTGTGGCCCTGATTTTTACTTTTCACTTAAGTGGCTTTGTACTGTTGCCAGAACTGGTATTGCAGGGCACCGATGCCCATGACCGACAGCACAAACACCACCAAACTGCCCAGCAGCGGGATGAGTTGCACCAGGGCGAATAAGACGAACACAGCGAGCAATACGAGGATCGTCACGCCTTTACCGGCCTCGGGCTTTTTGAACAGCCGGCGTAGCACCACATCGCTGACATAGATCACGCTGGTCAATCCACCGCTGACCACCATCAGCAGATAGGCTGCGGCCAACAGGATTCCCAGCAAAAAGCCCACGCCCACGGAAAACAATATGAAGATCAGCAGCGGCGTCAACAGCAGCACCAGGAAGCCCAGTCCCAGGCTGGGCAAGGGCACCTTGCCGATATTCCGGGCGCTGGTGACACTGAAACGGGGAAACAGCAGATAATAGACAATGCCGGTCAGGATCAGACCCAGCGTGAACATCAGTCCGGCCAGCAGGGCGACCTTCGCCAGAGGCGCATGTTCTACTTCGGGCATGGGCAGGTATTTCACGTCACCCAGTATTTTTGCACCCTTGGCGATCTCCGGTGCATTGGGACTTTTTACACGCAACGGACCATGGATAACGGCATCGCCCAGTATCTTCACCCGCTCGGCGGTAATCGTCACGGGACCGCCCACCTCACCGGCGATGATCACCTCCTGGCCTGCGACCTTAAGCTCCTTGCCGACCTTGCCCAGCACTTCAATCTGCCGCCCGGCCAACCAGGCCCAACTGCCCACTTTAGCCGAAGGACCTATGGTGACGGTCTCACCGGCGGCCACCATGTGATCCCCCACAGTCCCGTTGACCTGCACCTGCCGGCCGACCGCGCGAATATCGTCCAGCACATCGACATTGATGGTAACGGACTCACCGGCACCCATGACATCGCCTGTCACCGCCCCATCAATAATCAGGCGCTGCCCAACGATGGTCACATCACCATTCACCGGCCCGAGGAGGTGGACATCCTGACCGGCCGCATAGAAATCCCGATCGATTGGCCCACGCTTGAGGATAATCTGTCCGGTCTCCTGCGCCTGCAGGCTGAACGCTGCAAGCAGCATCAGAATAATAAGACCCGCGGTGCTCAGCAAACGTGACGTGCGCATCATTCCTTCCCTCCCTGGGCATTATGGGCTCAGATGACAGCTGATACTAAATTATAGTCGAAGGGAAAAATGAGGGAACACCTAAACCAGAAAACCGGTCAGTAACGGGTAAAGAGATTCTTACACCCAACGGTAGGCGAAGTTTGCATAGAATGAGGCAGCCACGGAAAAATAAAAGACCAATTGAGTGACAACCTCGACGTGAAATGGATTTAATTCACGGCCAGTAATGCGCTCGAGCACATCCGTAACAAATGATGGCATTGTGCCCCCCGCAACCAGACGCTGACGGATTCGCGACTGTATATCCGTAAGCAGACAAAAACCGAAACCAAAGACCAGGCCCAGACCAAACCACGATACCAGGGTGATAACGATCAGATACCAGTTGTACATTCGTGTCGCCTGGGGAATCCAGCCGACCACGATAGCCAGCATAAAGCATATATGAAACAAATATAGGACTCGATCGGCGACGAGCAACACGGCGCGTGTCAAACCCGTGGCCAGTGGCGGTGTCTGGATATCAGGATTTTGCAAGGATTGCATCGGCATGTGTCACGACCTTCTCAAAAGCGTGTGCATACTGCTCCAGTAGAGCATGCTCCGCGTTTGGAAATGCCGGCAGCTTGATCATGGTGTCGTTGACGCGCTCAGTAACAGGCAGGCTGACCCGGGCATAGTCCGGTAAGTCGTCACGATCACAGCGCAGGATCCGGCGGTAGTGGCCCTCGGTAAAAAATGGTTGTTGATGCAGTAGCGGATAACGTGGCACACCTATCTCACAACCTTCGGACTGCAGGGCCTCGATCAACTTATTTATCGGCAGGGAAATATGTTCCGGTTTCGCTCTTACCAGGAATTCAAAATAGGTACGTTCGATATGGGCAGGCGGAAGAAAGGTGTCAAATCCCAGCGACGCAAGCTTCCGCGACAGAAATTGCAGATTACCGTTTCGCTGCCGATTGCGCTCGGGCAAGTGTTTTAACTGCACTCGCGCCAGCGCGGCCGACATTGGGGCAATTCGCGTCTTGATACCGAAGCTGGTGGCGGCAAAGCGTCGTGCCGGCGTCTCCAGTTCAATGATGCGTGTAATATCCCCCAGACAGGTCGCACGTTCATATAACGCGTAGTCATCGGTCAGTAGAACCCCGCCTTCCCCGCCGGGCGCCAGTTTGTCACCCTGCAGACTGAATACGGACAGGTCACCCAGCGCGCCACAGGGTTGCTGATTCCATTTTGCTCCATGGGCATGCGAGGCATCCTCGATAACGCGCAGTCCATGCCGGCGCGCAATTTCGCCGATCTCTGACATCCTGCACGGCATACCCCACAGGTGCACGACCACAATGGCGCGCGTCCTGTCCGTGATCCTGCGTTCGATATCTTCCGGGTCCGGTCCCAGTCGTTCCGGCTCACTTTCACAGAACACAGGCACGGCACCCACCCACAACATGGGTAATGCCGAGGCCCAGAACGTGGCCGACGGCACGATGACTTCATCCCCCGGCTGCAGATCCAACGCAAAGAACGCCGCCAGTAGCGCTGCCGTGCCATTACAATGTGCCAGCGCGTACTTGCGCCCCGTTAAGGCACGATAATCCTGTTCCAGCTCACGAATCACGGGATGCGTGGAAATGTTGCCGTCGCGCATCACCTGCAGTACCGCGTCTTCATCCTCCTGTGTCAGTACTGGCCAACGATTCGCTGTGGCCTGATCCAGTGTTACTGCTGGCACCCCACCCAGTATTGCCGGTAGTGTAATATTCTCGGTATCCATGCTAACCTCCTTGGCTTAGTCCGGACACAACAGCCGGTCGAAATTTTCCGCCACGGCTGAGCGATATGCAGACAGCTGCCGAGCCGCCGCCTCGCGGTCACCTTCGCAGAGATCCAGTGCAATGCGCTCCAGATGCGCAAGATTTTCATCATTGTAGCCCAGCCCTTCCCGCGGCAGCCACTGTGCAATATTGGTACGGCGTCGTAGATAGTCCGGCAGAGTATGGCAGAACTCGTGTCGATGGCTCCAACGTGCGGCGGGCACGGACACGTCCAGGCCAGGGAACGAATCCATTTCGATCTCAGTTTGCAGACCATGCGACACCCCGTTGATGCGAGGCGGCGCCATATGCTGCCGGGGCAGGTGCGCATAAATATCCTTCGCCGCATCGACACAATTCGTCAGCTTGCCACCATAGAATGAAAGCCAGGGCAGTTCCGGATCGACGAACTGGCGATGTCGACGCGAAATATCCAGCGGGTAGACATCCTTGTGAAAAGTTGAGGGAACGACCAGTGGCCGAATACCGCAACGCAGCGACACGATATCGCCTCTACCCGGTGGCTGCTCCAATGTATCTTGCGCATGGTCAAGTAGAAAGTTGATATCGTCCCGGTTGACGCGATATCCATCAGCAATATTATCTACCCGTGTTTCCGTTGGACCCCACAGGGATATCGGTCCCCAGGGAAGCAGCGTCAACACATCTCCGTGTTCACCCATTTCAAATACGAGCGGTGACTGGTGTTCTGGCGGTCGGGCAATCCCCAGGTAGACCCCCTTACTCAGCATATGCTTAACCGGTGTCTTGATACCAAAAATTCGATTGACCTCATCCACCCACACACCGGCACAATTGACCACAACCCGTGCCCGTGCGGTCATCTCGTTCTCCCCCAGGGTATCTTTCAGATGCAGGTTCCAGCGCCGGTCATGACGATTAAAGCTGCCTCCAGTCACCGCGCAGTAGTTAAGCGGGATCTGTTCTTCATTCTGGTGCGGGGTAATCCAGTGCAGCACGAAGCGCGCATCGGAATTCCGCAACACACCCTCTTCAAAGCAAAGGGACTCGGGTTGATTACGTGACCGGATCAAACGGCGTTCGGCGAATTTTTGCTGCCGCGACGGCAGCCGCCGGTTGAACAGCCCCATGGCCCAGTAAAAATAAAGCGCGGCTTCGACGAGGTATGCGCTTCGTCCACCTTTGTCTGCCGGGATATAGCGGATGGATTCCGGCCTGACCCAATCTGCACGTGATCGAATCATCGCATCACGAGCCTGCGAAAAGCGAAATACGGCGCGTAAATCCAGGTTGCGTAAATATAACAACCCGCCCCACACGAGCATGCCGGAGGATTGGCTGCTGGCGGCAGCGAAGTCTGCCTGATCGGTCAGGAGTACTCGATGGCCGCGCTGGCACAGGTAATGGTACAGGGACGCGCCGGTAATGCCACCACCGATAATCGCCACATCGAATTCTGCTGCGCCCGCCTGATTCCAAAACTGTTGTCGCAACCTCACGTCCCCCTTCCGGAAAATATAGAGTTAGACAAGAAAATTTTTCTTATATTTAATAGTAGAACAAATAATTATCAAGGATTCGCTAGCGCATCTAGATCGCCTGACTTTTTGTACTCCAATGCAGATTTCATCCACATGAGATTGATCAGGATCAGGGTCTCAAACCATGAATTCTGAGTATTTTATGGTGTTTGGCCAGATAAGGAATTGCTCATATGCCCAATGAACTCGACCCAATCATCGACCAATGGTACTTCCATGAGGATAAGGGCCAGCGGTTTTTTGTCACAGCAGTTAATGACGAAGCAGAGACCGTTGAGGTCCAGCATTTTGATGGCGACATCGAAGAATTCTCGCTGGATGAATGGCATGAACTCGACATCGAATTGTCTGAAGAACCCGAAAACTGGTCAGGTGCGCTCGATATTGGCGAACAGGATGATTATGGCACCGAGGTCTCGGATACCACGGCGGACGACTGGAATGAGCCAGGGCAGAACTCTCATGATGAAAAGAAATAAAGCCAAAGCGCTAATCTTAAGTGCCAGGTAGAAAAAAGCCGGATATGTACATCCGTACACGTCAGGTCCAGAAATCCTGTTCTCGGCCATGCCAAGGGTCACACCAGCTGTCGAGGCCTGGTTGTTTTTACTTGTCTGGATTACGGGCGGGCATTGTCATTCGGCCTCTTTAGCGTTTTTACTCAGATCCCGAATATTTAATCATTGGATATCCTGGCCTGGCTCCCCTTGCCCCGCCTGGCGAGGGTCAAGCGGTGCTGGTTGCTGGGGAAAAGAGATTGTGGAATCGGGTCAGGATCATACGGGACTTCGGCTGAGCCCGCACCGCGGGCAAAGCGAGTGTTATGGGTAGCCAGGCGATCAGCCGGGCTATGCAGTTCAATGAACTTCATAACATGTGATTATGCCAACCAAAAACGGTACTAATTTAATATCTGGCAAAATCTCATCTATTATTATTAGAGTGTTCGAGGTTAGCGTAAATAGCTTGAAGCCCTGCTATTTGACCGACGTCATAATGGTCCATCGACTAAACCAGGTAGAAAGAACATGGAATATTCTCTCACGATCCAGCAGTTGGCGGAATTTTTTATTGCGGGTCTGCTGGCGCTTGTGGTCGGCAGCCTGGGGGAATATGTCGTCCATCGGCTGATGCATGTCCGCCTCGTGTTGGGCCAGAAGCATCTGGAGCATCACAAGGAGGGGACTGGTCAGGGCTGGTGGGGAGAATTCCTGGATTACTTTTTACCGACATTGCCGGTCATATGGCTCGGGTTTCTATTTTCAATACCGGCCGGCCTTGGCTGGCTGTTCGGTATTTTTTCCTACGCCTGCATTGCAGCCTACGCGCATCAGCTACAACACGACAATCCGGACCTGGTTTTCTGGCTGAAGAAACCGGTCCACCACCTGCACCATAAGCACAAAATGTGGCACAACAACTTCGGTATCACACTCAGCCTGTGGGATAAGGTATTCGGGACCTACAAGAATATCGACTGGGAACCGGAAAAAGACCGCAGCCATTATCGCCTGGCAGACTATTTCAGGATCCGCTGGTTCTGAACGAATCCCAACACATCAGGTGGCAGTACAGGGGTCCAGTGTAAAGAGGGCGAGACCCAAAATATTAATTACAACGATTTTATTACTTCAATGCCAGGGCAAGTGCCAGCGGCATAACCACCAGGCTCCCAAGATTTGCCAGCATCACGATAGATGCCACTTTGTCTGGCTCCTGTTGATACTGTTCGGCCACCAGGTAGTTGAGTACGGCTGGTGGCAGTGCCCCGAAAATAATTAACAGGCTGTGTTGCAGGGGCGGCAGATCAAGAACTGAAAGAATCAGCCAGGCCATGAGCATCCCGCTGGCCGGACAGAGCACGGCACCGGAGGCGCCCAGGTGCCAGTCGCGTAAGCTGATGTCGGTCAGTCGAACACCCAGAGAAAACAGTAGCAACGGAATGGCGACATCGCCCAGCATCTTGATCATGACATACAAGGGTTCCCACAACGGCAGCTTGAAACCACCCACCAGCAGCCCGAATATCGTTGCCAGAATCATCGGCATCTGCAGAAGATTAAACAGATGCAGTCGCCGATCGAGCATGTAAATTCCCAGGGTAAAATGCAGCAGCATCTCAACGATAAACAGCACCACGGCGGCGGGCACCGCCGCCTTACCGAAGGCCAGTAGGGCCAGCGGCAAGCCCATGTTACCGGAGTTATTAAACATCATTGGAGGCAGGAACGTTTTCTTATCGACTTTCAGCAGGCGGGCGAACGGCCAGACCAACAGACCTGAACCCAGAATGACCAGTGCCCCAGCCAGTGCCAGTTCGGAATAACGGGTTATATCAAATGACTTGCTGGCCAGCGCGGCGAATACCAGGGAAGGGACGAACAGATCCATGTTCAACCGGTTCACGATGCTCATGTCCGGTCGCTTGGAACGCCCATAAAAATAACCGACCCCGGCAATGGCAAAAACGGGAAAGATAATGGAGATAATCTTTAGAAGCATGGCCTATTGTCCCGACGAAGAAAACAACATTCAATGCGATCCTGATGAAAAACAAGATCTGCTCTTTATTGTGGCTGGATTACCAGCCGTCTTATTCATCGTTTCAGGTATTAAAATTACATCCGGCCGTCCCTTTTTTACTGGAGGACTTAGTGTTTTCACTCCCGGCTCTGGCTTCCGCGGTAACCCGATTGCTGTTCCCGACGCAATGCTATCTCTTCCATGGCCCAGGCCAGTCTCGCGACCGCTGGTCTCACCGCTTCCCTCCAGTCATGACGCCAGATATTAGATTACTGACCAATTCCATAAATATGTCTGCTCTCTCCTATCGACTTTTATCTATAGATGCATCAGTGCTCATGCCTAAATATTGATAAGACGCTGCCAGGTGTATTAAGGATAATACCCGAGCAATTTAATCATATATTAATAATATCAGGAAGCGCATTTATTTATTGTGGTACAGCACGCCACCCCTATTCGAATTGATCTATATAAGCGAGGATAAACAGTGGGCTCAATAAATCATTCCCAAGCAATAAGACCTGATACCGCATATTTAAAGAAAATCATCGATTCCAGTCTATTGGCTGATTGGGCAATCCGCATCGAATATCAAAGTGACGAGACAGCAACCACCAGCTGGGAATTATGGGACAAGGCCTACTTTGCGATTCGCTCTGCCAAACCCGTGTTAGAGGCATTGCTAGCTTGCTACACAAAACATCCACGAAGCACGATTCGTATCAGTGCAGAGAAATTCCGCCCACAAACCCGCTTGATTTACACTGTCTACAACCCCCAGTATCTACCTGCCGCAATAGACTCCAACACGCAATCCTATCCAGGCCAAACTATCCGGGAACACGGCCAGGGGTCAGATCAGATTAGACTGATTGATCGTTAACATAGAGGACGGACCAGAACGCTTATCCGTATTTTACAGAGTCACGCAGCGCCAATCCTTGTCCGCTTTAAGGCGATGATTTTTCCGCGTTGGTTGAGGGAATTATCATTTAGTCAGTTTTGAGTTTTCACTCTGCCCCAAATACTGCCTTTTAATTCATTGCCCCATCAACTAGCTATCAATCACCAGCAAGGTAATATCATCATTGATATATCCACCGGTTTTCATTTTCCAGCGGGTAGCGTCTTCCACGATATAATTTAATCGTTGAGGTAATGGTACAGTGGCATGTTTGCGGATAAGTGCTTTTACACCGTCGTCTCCCAGCGGTTGCTGATGACCTGTCCAGCACTCGGTAAGGCCATCTGTAAAGATATATAATGCGCCATCCGCGAGCCTGAGCACGTATGGCTCGAAATCGATTTCTGGGAGGATACCCAAAGGCGGTGAGGCCTGTTCATACGAGATAATTTTATTTGCCTGCATCTGCAATGGTGGGTGATGTCCGGCATTCGCCATTTCAATCATATTATCTTTCCGCTCATAGACGCCGGCAACCATGGTGACATACATGCCACGGGTCATTGTTTCACATAATTCAACATTCATTGCCGCCAGTAATTCAGCAGGTGAAGTTTTACTTTTTGCCAGATAACGAAATAGTCCACTCACCCTGGCCACCATCAATGCCGCATTCACCCCTTTTCCGGAGACATCGCCAAGGCAGAAACAATAACGACCTGGCGCAACTTCGAAATAATCATAAAAATCGCCGGAGACACTACGTGCCGGCAAGTTATAACCTGCGATGACATGGCCGCCGTGCTGTGCATCCGGAAACACCGCTTCCTGTATTTCCCTGGCCAGCAACAATTCCTGACGGGTCCGTTCTTCATCAAGAACCTGACTTACCAGTTTCGCATTGTGGATAGCAAGCGATGCAGCATGAGCGAGCGTAGATATAAAATTTCTGTCCTTTTCATTAAAACGGTCGCCATAGTCCATCTTGTTTATCGCTTCGAGTGCACCAAGCTTCCTGTCACCCAAAATGAGTGGTGCGCACAGAATCGACCGGGTATGGGTTCCCACCATATCATCAATACCGCTAAAAAAATCAGGATCCGTCGAAGCATCATCGACCAGCAGAACTTTCTTTTCCCGAAGACTACGACCAATAATGCCCTTACTGGCACTAATACGAATCCCGGCAATATCTTTCGGATTAGAGCTCACGCGACAGACAAGCTCAGTGTCATTATTTTCCAGCAGGAAAAGCGCCACCCCTTCAGCACTCATCATTGCCTTCGTCACCTCGACAACTTTCTTCATTGTCTGATCAAGATCGAGAGAGCTGGAAAATTCCTCGATCAGGGAAGACAGGATGCCCAGCGTTTTGGTTTCACCTTGACCCAAAGTCGGTTTTTGATTTAGTGTATTACTGGACATAACTTAATTTTAGCAGCATTTTTTACTCTGCCCCCAAATATACGTCAAACCTGATGTGTGCTCTGTCCCCTTTTATCCCACCGTCCTCTTTAACACTCAAAACTGAAATCGGTGTGACTGTGTAGATGTTCTTCTGCTCGTGTTATTCGCATAACTTTCCGGAAAAACAGTCACGCCGTTGTTTGATAGCCTCCACCATATAATTCCGGAATGCCAGTACGCGGGCAGTGCGTCTGAGGTCAGGATGCAACAGGATCCACAATCCCAGGTCATGGGCAGGATCCGGATCACAAACCCGCTCCAGGGCAGGATCTGCATCACCCATAAAACACGGCAAGATGGATACCCCCAGTCCTGCGCGGATCATAGACAGCGTCAACAAGGTATCGTCACTTACTACAGTATGGCTGGCATTCTGGCACAATTGCCGGGTCCAGGTTTTATGAAAACCGCAACACTCAACCCCCAGCCATTTCAGTTCGCCACCCTGGTGTTGATGTTGTTGCAGGTAGTCGCTACTGGCATAGATGGTCGATGCGACAGTGACGATCCGTTTGCCGAGCAGGGTATCCGTGGGGGTATTGGTGAGGCGGATGGCGACATCTGCCTCGCGTTGCGCCAGGCTGGCATCCAGATTAGAGACCATGATGTGCAATTCCACTTGCGGATAGCGTTCATTGAACTGCGCAAACATCGGCATCAGGATGGTGGTGGCCATGTTACTCAGGGCGGAGACCCGCAAGGGTCCGATCATGTCCGCGTCCTGATTCTGCAGCACGCCATCCACGTTCAATACCTCGCGTTCCACCCGCAGGGCTGTCTCCCGTACGTGCTCTCCGGCCGGCGTCAGTTGGCAGCCGCCTTTCACGCGGTCCACCAGGCGAGCACCGAGCGTTTGTTCGAACTGGCGTAAACGCCGGGAGACCGTCGAGTGCTGGACGTTCAGTTGCCGGGCAGCGCCGCTGACGGAGCCGTTTCGCGCCACCGCCAGAAACAGCTTTAAATCATCCCAGTCCATCCCACTCCCCCTGTGCATTTTTGCACATTATGTTTCACTTTTTCGTGAATTGTAAGCATAAATCGTCGGATTAAACTCATTGTTAACACTTAACACAAACCCAACCCACGGTTAACAAGGAGACATGACATGACACACAATCCATCCGAATTCGACGCCGTCAAATATAAACAGACCACCCTGCAGCAATGGGACACGGCTGCCGAGGCCTGGCACCGCTGGGGGCCCCTGTTATCCCGCTGGCTGGGGCCAGCTACTGAAACCATGCTAGACATGTGTCATGTCGGCGTGGGTAGCCGGGTGCTGGATGTCGCTGCCGGCGCAGGCGAGCAATCTCTGGCCGCCGCCCGTCGCGTGGGGCCAAATGGTCACGTGCTGGCCACGGACCTGTCACCGGAGATCCTAAAATTCGCCGATAATGCCGCAGCGCTCGAGGGTATTAACCACCTGTACACCCGGGTCTGCGATGGTGAAGAGCTGGCTAGCCTGGAGGCGGAACCTTTCGATGCGGTTATCTCTCGTGTCGGGTTGATCTACTTCCCCGATCAACAAAAGGCCCTGCATGGCATGAAGCAACAACTCAAACCGGGCGGCAAAGTAGCGGTCATGGTTTATTCCACGGCGGATAAGAACGGTTTCTTTTCCATTCCCGTGTCCATTATCCGCCGCCGCGCCAATCTTCCCGCGCCCCTGCCAGGCCAGCCAGGCCCGTTCAGCCTTGGGACAAAAGAAATTCTTGAGCAAGTGTTTACCGATTCGGGATTTAAAAATATCGAAGTGAAAACGATCGATGCCCCGGTACGTTTACCCTCAGCGGCTGAATGCCTTCAATTCGAACAGGAATCGTTCGGTGCATTACACCAGATGTTGTCTGGCTTGTCGGATGCTGAAAAGGATGATGCCTGGAATGAAATTGAAGAAACCCTGAGCCAGTTCGAGCGCAATGGTCAGTTTGAGGGGCCCTGTGAAATGCTTGTCGCCGTAGGCACCCGGTAGCAGGATATTTTTTAAATACATCGCATTAACGATCATCTGTGCCGGCATACCCATGTACGACATGGCAATGATGGCCACGACAACAGGAGATGTACTCATGCCACGCTACGTCATAGAAAGAGATATCCCCAAGTTTGGATTATCTGAACAGTCCGCATTTCGTGAAGGGGCACAGACCTCAAACAATGCACTCACTGAGATGCGCGCAGAAAAGAAAAATATTCAGTGGGAACATACATATGATGCAGACAACAAAACGTTCTGCATTTATCTCGCTGACAATGAAGGCCTTATCCATGAACACGCACAACGTAGTGGTTTCCCGATGAATAAAATCACAGAAATACGCAGGATAATCGATCCCGTTGCTGGAGAGGGTGAATAAAGTGGCACGGTGGGGACTGGCCCTGATGCACAACATCAGCCTGAGATGCCAGGGTCTGGTCCCTATTATTCAAAGATATGGATATTTGGGGTCATGACTGCATGGTCCAGGCCAGTTTCTCAACTCTACCTCCTGCATCCTTGCAGTCGTCGACTTCCAGTCTCACCTTCTCCATGCAGCCGTGCCCCCAGATATTCGGAACAGGTGGCTAATACGCTTACAGGTGACTGGCGGCCTTGGCCGCCAATCGCTTGAGGCGCCTGAACTTCGCAGTGCCCGGCTTGATCTTGATACGCATGGGTGACAGGGACACGACTCGCTTACCCACGCGTACTGACAGGATCGCGATCCCCTCTTTCAGGTGATACTTCGGATTGGCCCGTTGTACGGCCATTGCTGCCTCGTCACCCAGGCCTGAAATGCTCTTAATGTCATAGCCACCCATCGCGGCAATGCCAGAGCTAAGATCCTTGACCAGGCTATGCGGTGGTGCCGGGTTCACCTGCGCCGTAAGAGCCGGAATGCCATGGGCATCGGGCCACTCGCAGGTCGATACATTCTTGAACCTGACGTTCCCGGGCCGGCCTTTGCCAAGCGATGGGGCCAACGCATGGACATCGGCATTACTCAACAGGCTGCAGGCATCGGGTAACGCGGCAATCGCTGCAGGAGCACAAAACAATATCGCCATTCCCAGAAACAGACTGCCGCTGATCCCCTGGTACACAGCAGCCCGGCCTCGACGACATACCTTGAATCCTGATTCCATCGGTCCACCTCCTATTTTTTATTTTGATTCATGCTCAACCGGCGACAACGCTGCACGGCAGTTTTATTATTAATCAGATAATATTAAAAATCATGTCAGAAAATAACTACATCAGTAGTAAAACGTGGTCTGTCCCCTGTTATTCATTTTTTAAACAAAAAGGCCCCTGAAAAACAGGGGCCCTGGTGTAGCTATATATATTGGAAGAACCTACTGAGCGAGATACGCCTTGTCAGAAGCCTCCACCGTGCCGAGCGACCAGGCCCCGCGGGACTTGGCGTGGTGTACGGCAGCAGCGACATCCGCAGAAGAGGGATTGGCATTGATGGCAAATACCTGACCAGGATAGATCAGGTCCGCATCCTTGATTTTACCGCTGTTCGCCTTGTAAATGAGCGGCCACTCAAACGGGTTGTTGTAAATGCTGGGTTTGGCGGCAATATTCCACAGATTGTCACCCTTCACCACTGAATAGCTGCCAGCACTAGAAGTCGGTGCAGGTTTCTCATTAGCAACCACAGGTTGCTTGTCCTTTTCTGCCTGGGCCACAGCATTTTCTGCCTGATCACGAGCCTTGTTAGCCAGCTTCACGGCTTCTTCACACTTGCCATCCGCTTGCGCCTTTTCTGCTTGGGCGATGATTTTGGCGGTATCGCGCCATTCATTATCCATGGACTTGGCACGTTTGTTGGCAGCCTTGGCTGCGGCGATCGCATCTTTTGCCTGTTGCGGCGAGCAGGCAGTTTGCTGGCTTGTGCTGCTACATCCGACTGCAACACCGAGTACCAGAGTTGCGAGACTGGCATACTTTAGTATCGTGGTTATTTTCATCTGTAATGCTCCTAATTCTTGTAGTCTGGCCTAAAGGTTTATTTTTAAACAAAAACACATATCAGATATAGATAAATATCCAAACCAAT
>JARRNT010000011.1:0-40063 GCA_037384645.1 Gammaproteobacteria bacterium
GTGAGTTTATGAATGGCCATCGTATCTCCCGCATTGGATATAGTTGAAGTAGCGGTCCCCCAATCGGTCCCCCAATATTCAAGGATTATACTGGATGATATGAGATCTGTTAAGAGTTAACTAATTGATAATTCAGATAATAAAGGACGGTACAGGATGTGGTTGGACGTAGTGTAGGCGGACTCGCTCTCCGCCAAATACCACTGTAACCCTGTAATCGACAGTTTCGATCAATTTATGCGGCGAAACTTACAGACCCGTGATCGTGCCACGGCGCATCGGATTGCCTACTTCATTTCTCCAATGCCGCGATGCGCTGACGCAGTGCTTCCACTTCTTCCAGCAAATCCAGGGCCAGCGCCGCACCCGCAAGATTGATACCGAGGTCTGATTGGAGTCGTTGCACAATGCGCACACGGCGCAGACAGTGGCCACGAAAACGCCAATGGCTTTGATCCGTGCCGACAGGTTCAATCACGCCTTCTTCCACCAGGCTCAGGATCCACTCCGCAGGCATGCCAGAGGCGCGACTCAGTTCGCCCAGGGTAAACTCGGTGGTGTCTTCCACAACGATGCCGGTCAGTATGGTTTGCGTCGTCATCGCTTATACTCCCATGTCCGCTCTTGGATTAAACGCCAACTTGCTGGCCATTTCTTGATAGGCCGCCTTGGCCTCTTCACTAGTAGCAGGGGGCACCACCACACTCAGGGTGACATAGATATCACCGGGGGGGTTGCCAGGAATACCGCGGCCTTTCAGCCGCAGCTTGCTCCCGCTGTTTGCACCCGCCGGAATTTTCAGATCCACGATGCCAGCGGGTGTCGGTGCCTTCACTGTTGCACCGAGTGCGGCTTCCCAGGGTGCCACGGGCAGTTGCATATGCAGGTCGCGGCCTTCTGCACGGTAGAATGGATGCGGCTTGAAATGGATCTCCAGATAGAGATCACCTTGTGCACCTTGCCCCATACCAGGCGAACCCTGGCCCACGAGACGGATCTGTTGCCCTTCTTTGACCCCCTTGGGGATCTTCACGTTCAACGTACGATTGCTCAGGCGCACTTGGCCATGCGCGTCCAGCACCGGTGTCTGCAGACTGATACTGCGTGTTGCGCCATGGAACGCATCTTCCAGATCGACGACGACCTTGGCATGATGATCCTCACCGCGGGCATTGAATGAAGAACGATAGCCGGTGTGCGCGCCATGCGCCTGCCGACCGAACAACTCTTCAAAGAAGTCACTGAAGCCGGCGTTGCCTGCATCGGTAAAACCACCGCCACGAAACTCAAAGCCGGAGTCCCAGTTCGGTGGGGGATGGAATTCCTGTCCGGTCTGATAGTTGGCGCCGAGGTGATCATAGGCCGCGCGTTTTTCCGGGTCTTTGAGGACCTCGTAGGCCTCGCCGAGTTCTTTAAAGCGTGCCTCTGCGTCTTTCTCTTTGCTCACATCCGGATGATATTTTCGTGCCAGTTTACGGTAGGCGCGTTTGATTTCATCCTGAGTTGCATTACGTTCCAGGCCCATGATTTTATAATAATCTTTATATTCCACAGTCAGCTCCGTGTTATGGAATAGCTTTATGGCAAATCAACATTCGAGAGTATCAGTAATATTAAACAGTAGTATTGCCCAATTCCACCACAACATGGTGTTCTCGGTGCTCATCCACCAGAGGGATTATGCCAGGCGTATTTATTTCGGTAGCGTCCATGACCACGTGGGTCAGTTGCTGCGACTTGTCAGCGCCATGCTTGATAGTGATGTGATAGACCGGGAAAGAACTTCATTGACCTGCATCAAAATTCCTTATGCTTGCATATGGTATAGAAAAAGCAAAATGTAAAAACAAGGCAGAATCAGCATTGCTGGACATGATCGAGGCGCAGTCATAATGCATACGCAGACTTCCGATACAACCATTGTAACCAATCCACCCCCCGAGCCGGCCACCCCCGAACACAGTGCCGATATTCGCGTCGGACGAGAACTGTTCAACGCCACGCTATCTTTTGTGGAAAAATCGGTCGCCAAGAGTTGGTGGCATGTGGGGTCGACGTTCAGCCTGATGATCGCCGTCCTCATCGGCGCCGGGATAGCCCCCTGGTGGCCAGTGCGCACAGCCCTGTCGGTGCTTGGGGCCTTGTTGATGGTGCGTGCCTTTATTACCTATCATGACTATATGCACGGGGCGATACTGCGCAATTCGCACCTGGCCTGGGTGCTGTTTCACCTGTATGCGGCTTTCGCACTCACCCCGCCACGATCCTGGAAAAAGAGTCACAATTATCATCACGGCCACGTCGGCAAGATCAGTACTGCAAGTATCGGAGCCTTCCCGGTGATGACAGCAAAAATGTGGCGAGAGGCCTCGACGCAAGAGCGTTTGAGTTATCGACTGCAACGGCATCCACTGATCGTGGTACTCAGTTATCTCACCATTTTTGCTTACAGCATTTGCCTGCAGCCACTGCTGCGAGAACCCGGCAAGTATTGGGATTCGGCCCTGGCCCTGCTTGGCCATATCGGACTGATCGCCGGCCTGTGGCTGGTCGGCGGTTTCGCCACGGCCTTTTTCGTTGTCATCCTGCCGATGACCATCGCCTCCGCACTCGGCAGCTATTTGTTTTTCGCCCAGCACAGCTTCAAACGCATGCACATCATTACGCCCGAGGCCTGGACGTTCTATCGCGCCGCACTGGAGTCATCGAGCTACATGCGCCTCAACACGATCATGCAATGGTTTACCGGCAACATTGGCTATCACCACATCCATCATCTGAACATGCGTATTCCGTTCTATCGCCTGCCCGAAGCCATGGCTGCCATCCCCGAGCTACAGACCCCGGTGACAACGACCCTGGCACCGCGCGACATTATTGCCTGCTTTAAATCCAGTTTGTGGGATCAGGACAAACACCGTATGGTCTCCTATCGTGAAGCGAGCAAGTAAACCGAATACCCCCAACGCTCATGTCCATCTTCCGGCATCCCTGTGCCACGCCGTGCCCAACCAACCTGTCTCAATGGATATTTTTCAGCCATCTGGTAAGACAAAAGAGGCGTGCAAGATCAAACTGAAGGCCCGGCTGGCAGAGCGCAGAAAGCCCAGATTAACCTTTTCGCAGAAAAGACAAAATGCCGCTGCAGATATGCAAGTGAAGCATGGGCAGCTTGAAGTTGGAATTGCAAAAATAGACTAAGAAGGCGTGTGGTGACTGGTACTGCTTGTCGGCCAAAGCAAGAAGAGATGGCGTAATCGTAATCTGTCCGGTTTATATCCTGTTTTCTTGATCAAGGACATTGTAGGAAGAGGGTGGCAAGTCTAAAGTGCGCGTAGCTATCGCATATCGTTGGCGGCCATGCAATATATTAACGATTTCATCAGGAACTCTAACATGCTAAAAATCCGCTATATTTTCATTGTGCTGGGGTTACTGCTGTACTCAGCGACTTCATCTGCTGATGTGAGCATCAGGATTGGAACGCCACATGTGAGCATCGGAATCAACCTGCCGGCGTATCCGGAACTTGTTCCTGTGCCAGGCTATCCGGTCTACTACGCACCACGCATGCAGGCGAATTACTTCTTTTATGACGGCATGTACTGGGTTTACCAGAGCGATAACTGGTATGCCAGCTCCTGGTACAATGGTCCCTGGCAATTGGTTGAGCCAGCTTATGTGCCGGTTTTTATCTTGCGGATTCCGGTGCGCTACTATCGGCGGCCGCCCGTGTATTTCCATGGCTGGCGCCCTGACGCGCCGCCACATTGGGGTCAGCACTGGGGACCTGGTTGGGAGCAGCATAGACGCGGCTGGGATAAATGGGACCACAGAACAATCTATAAGCCGGCACCGCTACCTACATACCAGCGGCAGTATTCAAAAGACAGATATCCTCGAAAACTGGAGCGACAGCAAAAACTTCAGACACAGCATTATCGTTATCAGCCGCGTGACCCTGTAGCGCGGCAATACTATCAGGAACGTGCAGCCCCACAACATAAACGCAATGAAGTTCAAGATCGCAGACAGCAACAAAATCAAGACCGGCGTAAGCAACAGAGCCCAGGATCGCGGGGTCGGGGAAACAAACAACAGGACAAAAACGTTGAGCGCAAATCAAAAGGTAAGCGAGGCCAGGATCGGGGGCGCGATGAATAAACACAAGGCGGGATTGCAGGAATACTGCTGAATGTCTATTGGAGTGAACTATTGTTAGAAAGGGAAATCGAAATATGCGATATCCACATTGGGGCGAAAATCATCAAGCGTGGCAGAATTAAAAGGAGCATGCAACATGAGTAGCAAGATGACGGATAAAGAAAAACTTTCACAGGTGTTTGGCATCCATAGCAGTGACGAAGTGGATACGTTTGACGCCTGGACCAGGGAAAGTGCCGAGAAAAAAGCTGAAACAATGGGCCTTACGCTCACCGACAAACACTGGGAAGTGATTAATTTTTTACGTGTTCTTTATCAGAATGTTGGCGCGCAAATGCCTCCTGTTCATGAGTTGAGCCAAACATTGGAAGAGCGATTTTCCGAAGAGGGTGGACTCAGGTATTTATTTAAGCTGTTTCCGGATGGACCGCTCAATCAGGGTAGCGTCATCGCCGGCGTCCCGGTACCTGATGATGCCAACGATTCGTCCTTTGGTTCAACACATTAATGCAATGAATGAAAACCAAGTTAGATAAAACCGGCTTTTGCTAATTTGCGCAGAAAATTGGCCAATATCACTAATTCGTGAAACGGGTTTTACTTGCCATTTCATAGTCAGGTTTCATAATACTATGTCTTTTCTTCCTCAACGCTCACAGAAGGCTCGGCTTTGAGTGCTTCGCGCACATCCGCCAGCCGCTTTGCGAGCCGGTCGCGATCATGCTTGGATTCGATGGTGCGACCGGCAACTTCAGCAAGCCACTGCATCTGTTCGTGGATTGCCCGGCGGCGGCGCGGGCTAATCGTAAGTTCGGTGAGGGTCTCCAGGGCACTGAGCATACGCGCCATGATGCCTACATTGCCTATGGCGCTACCCCGAATCTGGTCGAATGCCTCGACCAGTAATACTTCAAATGTCGGGGCTATGGTAATCACGCGTAGTTCATCTCCTTCGTAGCGTAGCGATGCCGGAAATTTCAGGGAAGCCAGCTGCGTCAGAATTGCCATCAGGTAATCAATGCACATTATCGCCGTCGAGGTGTCGTTAACACCCGGTGAAAGTGCCTTCATGGCCATATCCACGAGCTGTCGGATACCATACGCCGGATCTTGATCAATGGTGCGATGGCGGCCTACGCTGTAAGCCTTGTTAAGGGCTTCGATTGTCTCTTGATCCGGAGGATCTTCCAGCGCAAGCGATACCAATGCGGTATTTTTTACGACGAACGCGCCGATACCGCGTTCCATGCGCACAATGGTCTTCCTTTCCCGTGCCAGGCGCAGCAGCGCATCATTATCCACGTGCTGAATGTAGCCATTCATTTCTGCCGGCACGGTATGCCAGGTCCTCTCTGCCAGAGACTGGTGCACCAGGTCCTGGTCCTCATCTTCATCGGGTCCGTGTCCCAGTTTTTCCGGGAACAGCCGATTAATGGATGCGATGGTATCCTGTGTAATTGATGCGATAATGCTGGAGGCCTGGATCGACGACGCGATGTGATGAATAAAGTAAACCAGTACAACGATGCCTACAAGTGCCAACACAAATGCGAAAAACACTGCCAGGCCCGGCACAAATACCACATCGCCACTGCGAATGGTTTTCAACACAACCAGGCAATAGGCGAAAACGCCCGCAAAGATCCCGAGCGTGACCTGCGTGACGCGGCTGCTCATGAAGTTTCCCAGGATGCGCGAGGTGTATTGGCTCGACGCCAGCGCCAGTGCCACCAGGGTCATGGAGAAGGTGATGCCCAGGACAGACATCATTGAACCCGCCAGTGTAGACATCATCTGGAGCGCACCCTCCGGCTCGGCGCCAAACAGGTGAGGCCACTGAGCCAGCCATCGATCGCTCCCGACAGAATCAACTTCGATCAACAATACCGCGAGGGCTATGTTTGCTAGAAGGATCAAGGAAGGCACAAACCAGAAGCTTGATCGCAGATTGCCCCAGAGTTGCTTTAGCCTATTCATGGCGCAATACCTTTTGTTTACTACAGCATCGTGGTTTTCGCTGGTGTTCTACACTCTTCGGCCTGAGTGGCGCACAGGCAGGCGACGAAGATGAAAATGCAACCGGAAATATAAATCAACAGCAACAATGTTATGATATTGCATTTATGGTTTCGAAGTTCTTGACATAGATCATGAACAGACTTTCGGTATCTGCAAGAGCGTAGTGGTGCACAGCAGCAGTCAGCCATTTCCGTTAGTAGCAGGCAATTTACATCGTCCGTCGATCCCTGCTTCGCTTCAGGTGGCTTGGATTGGTTGCGATGGGATTCCATAATAAATATTTTCCTGTTTTGCTATGCCGCAGGTGCTGCGAGTGGCGAGATACAAGTTGTCAGATTCATGTCCACGGCACTATCTAAAGATTAGGAGAAGAATGCGGAGCCGCCGTCGTGCCGCTGGTCATCCGAATGACCCTGCCTACTGTCAATCACTGAATAAGGATCGAGAAGACTACCACGAAGTGGGTGAGGGTCAGTATCAGACTGCGTGAATTGGTGGCCGGCAACGACAATGCCATCGCCACCGATATCGTACCTTGCGACTGCGCCTTCACCCGACGCCTCCAGGCATGTAACGTAAGTTTGTTTGCTACGCTTCACGAATTACCTGCGGTCAAATCTGATGCCATTCGAAAGTTCATATCCATCTACGTTTGCTCATCACACCTCTTCACACATCACCGTCATCGAATCAGTGTTGCCACAGGATATGCGCTTCTTCCAACGGCACTGCCACGCCGTCGCGGTACGGTATGATGCGTGCCGTGTAGTCCGATGCCGGGCGCGTTGCCGGCACCTGTACATGATAAGCATAACCGTTTATTGCCCCTACCAGTTGTCGCACACGGTTCATTTCGACCCGCACGGGTGGTGCACCGTCAACACCGTTGGCATAAAGCTCAACTCGTACGAACGCCGGGTCGAGGTCATCGAGATACACCTGCACTTCAAAGCTGTGTTGTTCGTTATCCGTTTCCAGTGTCACCTCGCCGAAGCGCAGGGCGGCCCATTGTTGCGCCAACGCATGCCGCCAATTCACCAACTCCACGCCGACTGCGCCTTTATCGACAGTCCGCGCACGGTAAGCTGCGGCAGCCGGGAGGTAGTGTTGCTCGGTGTATTCGCACACCGCACGGTTGGTGGAGAAGTGTGGTGTCAATCGCGCCATGCTTTCACGCATGCGGCTCACCCAGGCGGTGGGCACGCCCTGTTCATCACGTGTATAGAACTCTGGTATCACTTCGTGCTCGAGCAGGTCATAAAGCGCTTGCGCTTCGCTAGCATCCCAGGCCGGATCGCTATCATGTACCTGGCCATCCCCGAGTGCCCAGCCGATTTCGGGCGTGTAAGCTTCCGCCCACCAGCCGTCCAATTCAGACAGATTGATGCCACCATTGACGAGCACCTTCATCCCGCTGGTGCCACACGCCTCCCAGGGGCGGCGCGGCGTGTTGAGCCAGACATCCACGCCCTGGACCAATTGTTCAGTCAAATGCATATCGTAGTCACTGAGGAAGATGACATGTGGTCGCACTTCGGGTCGTCGAATGAATCGCATCCATTGTTGGATCAGGGCCTGACCGGTTTGGTCCGCCGGATGCGCTTTGCCGGCCATGATTAGCTGTACCGGGCGTTGCGGATTCGTTAACAGGCGCAGCAATCGATCCGGGTCGTGCAATAACAGGTTGGGTCGTTTGTAACTGGCAAATCGGCGGGCAAAACCCAGCGTCAGGGTATTGCAATCAAACAGATGTTTCGCGAAGTCAACCGCCTCCGGCGTTGCGCCGGATGCAGCCAGTTGCCGCGATAAGTGTTCACGTACGTAGTCAACAAACGTGCGGCTGGCGGCGGTGCGAAATTGCCACAGCGTGGTGTCGGAGACGCGGCGCATGTCCTGTTCCAGGGTGTCGGTTGCACCTAACCAACGATCCTTGCCACAGGTTTGCGTCCACAGATCGTCCGCCGCCGCCGAGTCCCAGGTCGGCATATGCACGCCGTTAGTCACATGCCCAACGGGCACTTCGTCCGCCGGCCAGTGCGTAAAGAGCGGCTCAAATAAATGTCGGCTGACCTGCCCATGCAAGCGACTCACGCCATTGACCGCGCCGCTGCCGCGAATCGCGAGATAGGCCATATTAAACAGTTCAGACGCGTCGTTTGGATTCTCACGGCCGAGGGCCAGCAAATCGTGGCGGGTGATACCCAGCCTCTGTTCGGCATAACCACCGAGGTATTGTTCAATGAGTGCAGGCGAGAAACGATCAAAGCCGGCGGGCACCGCGGTGTGGGTGGTGAACAGATTGCCCGCGCGTGTGACGGCCAACGCTGCCGCAAAGGTTTGCCCGCTGTCCTGCATGAAACTGCGGGCGCGCTCCAATACGGCGAAGGCCGCATGCCCTTCATTCAGATGACAGACTTCCGGCTGTATGCCGAGCGCGGCCAGCAAGCGCCAGCCACCAATCCCGAGCAGCAGTTCCTGCTTGAGACGCAGCTCCGGACCGCCACCGTACAGCTCACTGGTAATGCCGCGATGCGCGGGGTAATTCGCCGCGTCGTTGCTGTCCAGCAGGTACAGCTTTACTCTGCCAACCTGGACCTGCCAGGCGCGTAGCCAGACCGAGTAACCGGGCAGGGCGATCTCCAACCGCAACCACTCGCCGTTGGCGTGGCGCAAAGGTATTATCGGCAACTGCCCGGGATCGTTATACGGGAAGAGGGCCTGTTGTGCGCCATCCTTATCGATCACCTGGCGAAAGTAACCTTGCTGGTAGAGCAGTCCCACACCGAGCACCGGCACACCCAACTCGCTGGCGGCCTTGAGTTGCTCGCCGGCCACGTTGCCAAGTCCGCCTGAGTAGATAGGCAATGCCTCACTCAACATGAATTCCATACTGAAGTACGCAACGCAGCTCAGTGGCGATTGCGGATGCGCTTGCTGAAACCACGCGGGCGCTTCTGCTGTATCGCGCCGGGCTTGCACCAGATCATCAATGTTTTTGCGAAATCCGGGATCGGCTAAAACATGCTGGAGTTTCTCCCGCGAGATCGTCTGCAGGACAACCCAAGGGTTATGTGTGATTTCCCACAGCACAGGATCCAGCTGTCGCCACAACTGGTCGGTGGCATGATTCCATGACGAACGCATATCTAAAGCAAGCTCAGCCAGGGAATCGAATCCCTCGACGTCTGCGGGTAAGAGGCGTTCCTTCGGGTGGCTGATCCGTGTTTGTTCGCTCATGGTTTCTCCTCACGGTGCCTGAACCGCGACGGTTAAGCGTAGCAAAGCTTCAGGCACATCGGCCGTCGATGTAATGTTGCAGCGTGCCGCTGGTTAACAGCCCGCGTGTGATGTTGTCGAGCCAGAGGCTTTGACCGTGATCGTGCAGTAGTTGTGTGGCCTTCATGCTATTTCCTTATACCTTGCGTTAATGAGAGCCGAACCTGGCGGGAAATATAATCGGTCAGCTCGCCGAGCTGCTCTTTCGAGATGTCAGCCGGTGAATCGACAGTGATCTTCCAGGGTTGAACGTATCATTTCCCTGTCGCGGGAAGACAGTAATCAGGTGATTGCTCCGGCCCTTTTTCTGCATAGCAGGCGGGAAAACGTCGCGCGTTCGTATCGAGCATACGCTCTTTACCCGGGTAAATCAGCAGTGGCCTTGATGAAAGAAGATCAGGCAAGATACCGCCGCGAGGTCTCGCGCATGCACCATATTAGGTAGTTATTCTGTGTCATCGCCATTCTTGACCAATGTCAATGCATTAGTCGGTATCTTCTAGTAATAAGTAAAAATACGTGGATCGTTAGTGAAACTCGAAATGACAGAGGGTGAGTCATGATGCCGAGTTTATACCCGGCCAAACCAGTGCGGTTACTGCTGATTAACCCAAAATTCCCAGAGAGCTTCTGGAGTTTCCGCTGGGCGGTGGAAAACATTCTGCCGAACAAACGTGCGCTCAACCCGCCGCTCGGACTGGCCACGCTGGCGGCGCTTTGCCCGCCCACGTGGCAGGTAGACATCATCGACGAGAACATCGAAGCGGTTCCGTTACATCCTCAGGCAGATATTGTCGGTATCTGCGGCATGGCCGTGCAATTCCAGCGCCAACAAGAGCTGATCGATTATTACCGCCAACAGGGCCACTATGTGGTGGCCGGCGGCAGTTTCGCCTCATTGTGTCCGGAACGCTTTGTGGATCTGGCTGACACCGTCGTGGCTGGCGAGGCCGAATACATCTGGCGTGAGTTCTGCTGTGATTTCGAACAGAACGCACCCAAGCCTCGCTACCAGGAGAGCGGGGTGGTCAACCTGGAAGAATCACCGACGCCGCGCTTCGACCTGCTGAAGCTGGATCACTACGTCAGCGCGAGCATGCAGTTCTCACGCGGCTGTCCGTACCGCTGCGAATTCTGCGACATCATCGTCATGTTTGGGCGCCGGCCTCGGACCAAGAGTCTGGAACAAATCGGCCGCGAGCTCGATCGGCTGCGCGCCCAGGATATTCACAACATCTTCTTCGTAGACGATAACCTGATCGGCAACAGGAAACTGGCAAAAGCACTGCTGCAGTATCTTGCGGATTATCAGCAACGTCATCGCTACGTCTTTCAGTTCGGCACCGAAGTGTCGATCAACCTGGCGGATGACACAGAGCTGTTGAAATTGTTCAAGGCCGCGAATTTCGCCTGGGTGTTTATCGGCATCGAATCACCGGATGAAGATAGCCTGAAGGAAACGCTCAAGACCCAGAATACCGGTCGCGATATGCTGACCGCAGTACAGACTCTTTACGCCCATGGAGTCGACGTGCTGGCGGGGTTCATTATCGGTTTCGACAACGACACGCTTGACAGCTTCGACAAACAGTATCGTTTCATCACACGCGCCGGCATCCAGGTTTCCATGGTCGGTCTGCTCACGGCGCTGCCGCGCACGCCGCTCTACCAACGCCTTCAGCAGGAGGGGCGGCTGATCGCCGGGGCCGAACACGGCGACAACACCAAGCCAGGCACCAATATCATCCCGAAGCACATGGGCTATGAGGACATGGTGCAAAATTACCAGGTGTTGTACCAGCGCCTGTTCAGTGACCACGGCATTGCCCGGCGCATCGTCAACAAAACCCGCTATCTCCGATATCCCGTTTACCAGGGAAAGTATTCATTGCAGCAGCACCTGATGATCATACGCCGGCTATTCACCCATGCTCTGCTCATTGGCGGGCCCGTACGGTGGTTCCACTTCTTGCGCACGTTGCTAGTCGCGCCGCCGCGCGCCTGGCCGCAGGTACTCTCGGACTGGATCGCTGGGTTGGCCATGCGCGACTATATCAATCGCCACTTCATGTCCGACCGCAACCGGGAGCAACATCTGGTTCAGCGAACTACCGCGATGTTGCGTAAACTGTGTCTGGCCGATGTGCGTCACGGCGTGATCGAAATCGGCAGCCGCGTCGGGGAGGGAAGTGCGCATTTGCAGATTCTGCTGCACGGATACGTCGATCGTGTGTTCTTTAGGGGTGCCGCGCGCCGTCTGGTTAAAATACTGCGCCATTCTTCCGCTACCGTGACCTTGCGCATCGAAGCACTTCGCACGGATCAGCAAGTGCAACTCAAGCGTCTGCTCAAACGCCTCTCACCTTATGGCGATCGCGTTTCAATCTGGATCGACGAACGCATACAGCTGCTTGTGCCGATCGATTCTTCAGTATTTCATTTATTGCTGACACGCGACGCGAACACCGACATCTCATCGGCATAGGCACTGATCACAACTTCGTTACAATGTGTAATAGAGAGAACCAGGAAATGAGAACATGGAATTTGTCTACTTTATCTTGATAGGTCTGGCTGCCGGCTGGCTGGTGGGGAAATTAATGACAGGGAATGGCTTTGGCCTCGTTGGTGATACCGTTATTGGCATGGTTGGCGCATTGCTTGGCGGTTTTTTATTTGGCTTTTTAGGGGGGGCAGCCGAAGGTGGCTTGCTTGGTGCTTTGATCGTGGCAACCATTGGCGCCATCGTTTTGTTATTCCTGCTACGGCTAATTAAAAGAACTTAGTGCCGGGCAAGTTTTAAGGAGTTACTTATGGATACGAAAGAGGCATACAAGAACAAACTGAAGGCCCAGCTGGCAGAGTGGGAAGCCCAGATTAACCTGTTAGATGCAAAAACGAAAAATGCTGCAGCAGATGTGCAAGTGAAGTATGCACAGGAACTTGATCAATTACGCCATCAGCAGCGCAAAGCCGCAGATAAGCTGACAGAGCTGGAGCACGCAAGCGGCGAGGCTTGGCAGGAAATCAAAGTTAGCGCCGATCAGGTGTGGGATGAGCTCAAGTCAGGTGTAACGCGCGCCATGTCAAAATTCAAGTGAAGCAGGCACAGGGCGGGGACGACGAACACAAGCCCTATTGCATTGCCGTCTGTGCCCACGCAAATTCATCGCACCACTATGACAGTTGATATCCCAATAATTTGCGTCGAACGCTGACCCGCAAAGTTATCTGAACGTTCTTTGATATTTACAGAATAAGAGAAATGTCTGAATCAGCAGGAAATGCGAATGCTGGGGCATTCGTGTGTGAAAATTAACATCAGATGATTAAGATGGCACTCCGGACCAGAAGTCGGCGCCCTTGCTGAGAAACTCATCGTAATGCATGTAGTGGGATCCGTCGCAGGAAAAGGTCAAACTGACCATGCCATTGAATAAGTTAATCGAGCCGGTGCGCAGATAGATAGTGGTATCGACCAGGCGCAGCGCCCGCATGGCGTCCAGGATCCGGGCAACGTCGCTGCGCGGTATCGCGGCATCAGTGGGATAAGCTCGCGACGGGTAAAGCAGACAAATATCCGGGTCCTTGAGCGCTTCCTGGTCGAGGATACGATAGCGCAGCGGATCATCGATGGTCCAGATCGTGGCCTGGCTGCTCGAGAAGTGTATCTGACACTGGAAGATACCGCGCTCTGTCATCAGTTCCTCCAGGATGGACAGCGCTGTCTGCATGTTGCGGTCCAGCGGGCTCTCGCTACGGGTTTGTTGAAACAGGGTGCCGCGGATGGCCGGGTCACCCTTCACTTGCCGCCAACTGCCCGGCTCCTGATAGAGCGTTGATGTCACCGGCAAATTACGCAGGTCGAAATCGGCACCAAGATAGCCCAGGGTGTGCGCGTCTGACACTATCACTTGCAATGCCGTCAGCGACGGCCGACCTGCGGACAGGCTGATATAGGCATCTGACAACAGAAAACCCCAGGCCGGCATCGCTTCCTGCATATAGGGGCGCTCGGCGCGATTGCGATGATAATGTTCAGTCACTAGCCCTGTCATGCTCACGTTGTCGCTGATCTGCACATACTCGGTGTCCACGACATACAGAAATGTGCAATACGGTATGCTCGAGAAACCATCAAGGAGTACGGCGTTCAGCCGCTCCCGATCACCCCACACCGGCACGCATTTGCGCGCCAGTTGTGCAAGCGGCTCCCGCAGCATCCGCGCCAGTTCTTCACGCTGGCGATAAATGCTATCTTTCCAGGTGGGTTCCAGGATTTCGTTGGACATCGGAGGCTAAATTCCAGGCTAAAGTCGACACCTGATATTAACAAAAATAATAAGGAGGTACGAATGTTGTTAAACCAAATGCGCCGGAACTTATCCGGCATTCCGGAAGTTACTGACAGCCATGGGCGCAATATAGTGCGCGGTTAATATTGGGCTCGATTAGATATTGTATTTTAACGCGGCAATACCTCAATACCAAAATTGGCTCAATAACCGGTAACTATCGCCCCTGGAACACGCCGACAGACTGAGAGTTGACCAGGATCAGGGAATCCTCAATTCCTGTTAGTAGAATTTATATGGGCGTTTTATGCTGCTAATATTTCTGGGAGCATCACCAAAGGGGAAGGCTGATCATCGACCATTAAACGTGTGCTTTTTAAATGTTTAAAGCAATCACGCTTCTAGTCACAATATTGTTAGCGATTGCGTCGCTGGCAGGCTATCTATTTCTCTCCGAGAAGATTACTCTCGGTGAACAGCAAATCACCGCAGGTCAAAAACAGCTTAAAAAGGGGCGCGCCGGCATCGAACAGGGCAAAGCTGAACTCAAGGCAGGCAAGCAGGAATTATCAGCGGGGAAGGAAGAGTACAAACAAGCCAAACAAAGCTGGTTCCTGGTATTGATGGACAATCTGTTCAAAGGTGGCAAGGGCTTCGAAAAGGGTAAAGCGCAGATTACCGAGGGAGAAAAACAAGTCGCCAAAGGAGAGGGCAGGGTGAGCGCTGGGGAAAAGCGACTTGCCGCAGGCGAACAGGCTCTGCTCGAAGGCCAGGAGCAATTAAGGCTTGCCCGGGCGATACGTGTGGCCTGCGCGTTCGCTGCGGTATTTTTCACCCTCCTGTCGATTGTGCTCGGCGTGTGTTGGAGACGAAGACTGACCCGGATCTTTAAACATACAATTACCCAATAGGGCATTGTAACTCGCGAGCTTTAGCGAAAGCTGCAGTCCCGATCATGAGTTTATCTAAGCAAAGGAGTTCAACATGGCGCAGAGTTCAATATCGGCAATGAAAATTCTTGGTGTCGCCCTCCTGGTGGTCGGCATTGGCCTGGCCATTTGGGGATATCAATTATCCGGCTCCGTAGGATCAAAAATAACCCAGGCGGTGACAGGTTCCAACACGGATAAGGTCATGACTCTCTACATTGGTGGTGCGGTTAGTTTTCTTGTAGGCCTATTCCTTTTTATTAAAAAATGAAACAGGAGGCATCATGAACATCACAATGAATATCACTAACTTGATTATATTTTTGGCCATTGGCGCATTAGCAGGCTGGCTTGCCGGCCAGGTCATGAAAGGAAGAGGATTTGGTGTCATTGGCAACATTATCGTCGGAATTATTGGTGCCCTGGTGGGTGGTTTTTTATTCAGTTTGGTCGGGATAACGGCAGGCGGTTTATTAGGCACCATTATTACTGCAACGGTTGGCGCGATTGTTCTGTTATTTATCATTAACCTGATTAAGAGGGCCTAATACAATACCCGTTAACAAAGCGATAACACGCAAACTGTCGCCTCAGCTCTGCGAGTCCTTGGCATATACTTTTTTAAGCTTAGACAGCGCTGAGGTTGCTCACCGTGCATGAAGATCAGGTGACGAACACAGATATCACGCACCTGCCCAGGGAGATTGCCGATCGCCTGAAAAAACCGTTTATCCGGTTCTTTCACATCGAGGCAGCCGCTGGCGCGGTACTCTTGTTATTCACAGTCGCCGCCCTCGCTTTATCCAACTCACCGTGGGCGCATATCTATGAGCATGTCTGGGAAACACCAGCAGGTTTTCAGTTAGGCTCGCTGGAGTTTGCCCGCTCACTGCGCGACTGGATCAACGATGGCTTGATGACACTGTTTTTCTTCCTTGTCGCCCTTGAGCTCAAGCGAGAGTTGATTCTCGGCGAGCTGAATAACCCGCGCATGGCTGCACTCTCGATTGCGGCCGCCCTGGGTGGCATGCTCGTACCCGCCGGCCTGTATCTGCTGCTGCAATCCGGTCAGCCCGGACAGCATGGTTGGGGCACGGTCATGGCAACCGACACCGCGTTTGTACTCGGTTGCCTGGCTTTGCTGGGCTCCCGCATTCCGCAAAGCTTGCGCGTGTTTATGCTGTCATTGGCGATCGTGGATGACATCGGCGCCATTCTGGTCGTCGCCATCGGCTATAGTAGTCACATTATCTGGGCTGCGCTGGCCGTGGCGGCGATTGGTATCGCGATCGTGTACGTCATGGCGAAGTTTGGCTTCCGCGGTTTTCCGCTGTACGTCCTCATGGGCTGTGCCATCTGGCTTGCGGTGGATGCATCCGGTATCCACGCCACCATTACCGGCGTCATACTTGGTTTGATGACGCCTGCGCGCAGGTGGGTGAGCGACGAGCGCTTGTACGCCATTTTGAACCAGGTCATTGCCCATCCGAGCGGTAACCACGGGAGTGCGGATACCAAGGATCGGCATACGTTACTGGTGGCCGAGAGAGCGGCGCGCGAGACATTATCGCCGGTGGAGCGCCTGGAGATTGCGCTACACCCGTGGGTCGGTTTTGTCATCATGCCACTCTTCGCATTCGCCAATGCCGGGTTGCCGCTTGCTTTTGGCAATATCGGTCACTCCGTAACGCTGGCTGTGTTCGTTGGCTTCGCGCTTGGCAAGCCCATTGGTATACTGACATTCAGTTGGCTGGCGGTACGTTCACGCATCGCAATACGCCCTCAGGATCTGAGTTGGCGATTATTGACGGGTGGCGGCCTGCTCGCCGGCATCGGCTTCACGATGGCGCTATTTATTGCCAACCTGGCCTTGAGCAAGGCGCTGATCGACAGCGCCAAACTTGGCATCTTCATCGCAACGGTCTTTTCCGCGCTGGCAGGTCTCGCTGTGCTGATGAGCTTGCCTAAGCAAGGTAAGCGTCCTCATGGATTCAACGAGTAACCGGGGTATATCTGGTTATAACTGAAGTTGGTCGAGGCATGAACTAAAAAGAGAGCAATGCAGGAAATTATTTTGTTAAAACCGAACAGTTCAGCGTAGCCGAACTTTTAAAAAAGGTAGTATCTGCTGATGTGTGATACACCTTGTCATCCGCTAAATTTATAAATAACGTCCTACCACCACGGAGGACTTGCGATTTATCGTAAACCCAGATTTCAATATTGCTTTTTTGCTTGCTTTTGCAAAAATATTTTTCTACCGGTTCTCCAATATACGTTATTAGCTCTTTCTTAGACATACCGCCGTAGGCAAGCATAGCCTTGGCGGCATCAGTTGAATTTTTGTTCGCATCAAGGCCCATCACGCCTAAAAAAGGCCGGGACACTATCGCGAAGGGAATCAGTGGCAAATAAACCAACCCTTCGGCCACGCTGCCAGTTTTATTCTGTGCAGGTGCGACTTTTATTTTTCTGATGCGCTGGATTTGCGTGATTTGAGCAATCTTTATTTTTTCTTGTTGTTTGTCATTTGCGTCTATTACAATCACCTCTCCCTGGGCTGCAATCCGTTTCACTTCGGCAACTCCATCAAGACCCCTTGCTCTTACCAGGTTTATTACTTTTTCATGCTCTGTATCTGATCCTGATGACAGGATATGTCGTATCGAGATTATGGGCAGTTTCTCCAGTTCTGCATGAGAAAATGTCCAACTGCCATATGCAGTTTTTTTCCACTTAGGGGTATTGGTTGTTGCACAACCAGAAACCAGGATGATCGCAATTAACGTGAGAACGGATAACCAATTTAATTTATATAACGCCAAAACATCCCGCCTTCCTGAACGGTGAGTTTAAGGGGTCCCGCATCTCACACGAACGCGTTGCCGGGACTCCAGTATTCCGGTTAACTATATCATCTATGCGTTTTGGTTTTGTACTTGTCGATGTTCGCGGTACTTGCGTTGGCAGTAAGTACAACAACATCTGTTCAATTATGCGCAATTCTGGCAGGCATGCTCAGTGTCGCGGAACGCAAGTCGTAATATCGGCCTTTGGCCTGCATCAGCTCAGCATGACGACCGGATTCGACGATGCTGCCTTTTTCCATGACGACGATCTCATCCATCGTATCCAGTCCCTGTAGACGATGTGTAATCAACAACAGGCTTTGCTGGCGTGCGTTGACCCAGGTGATGATATTACGCAACAGCTGTTCGGCCGTGAGCGGATCGAGCCCTTCAGTCGGCTCATCGAGGATCAATACCGGCGCGGGTTTTAGCAGGGCGCGGGCGATCGCCAGGCGTCGTGCCTGCCCACCGGACAGATTGATGCCGGTCTCGCCGGTCATTGTTTCGTAGGCCTGGGGCTGTTCACAGATGAAGTCATGGATCAAGGCGGCTTTGCAGGCCTGTTCAATCTCGACTTGCCCGGCCTGTGGATTGGCAAGCAGCAGATTATCGCGCAACGTGGTGTTAAACAGATGGGTTTGTTGGGGCACGACCGCCAGCCGTTGGCGTATCGCTTCACTGCCATAGAGCTCGATGGGCCGGTCATTAAGCAGGATGCGGCCGCTGTCGACTTGACGGAAACGCAATAACAGCTGGATCAGGGTACTTTTGCCGGAGCCGGTGCTGCCAACGATCGCCAGTTTGTGGCCCGCCGGGAGGGCCAGATTGATGGCATGCAGTGCATTCACCGCCGGGGCAGCCAGGTTGGTTGCGGGGTAATGGAACGTGACATTCTCCAGCTGCAGGGACAGGGATTGGGGGACGGGGAGTGGTGACGCGGGTTCACTTACCCTTGCGGGTAAATCGATGAGGCTGAATATGCGCCGCGCCGCCGTCATTGTTTCACCCAATGATTGAAAGGCCAGTGGCAAGGACATGACGGCCTCAAAACTGGCCAGGGCAAACAGGGCCAGCATCGCGAGTGTCGGCGAGGACAAGGTATGCGCGTTGATCAGCGGGATCGCAATGACCGTCAGCGACCACATGGCGAGATTGGCGCAGAAGCCGAGCGCGCCCTGGGAAAAGCCATTGAGACGCGCGCTGGTGTGTTGCTGTGCGGCCAACTGGTGAGCCATCGCCTGGACAGAGGCACTATGGGCCCGGGCCGCGCCATAAATCTTGAGCTCGGCCATCCCCTGCAGGTCGCTAACCAGGTGGGTGCGCAGGCGGGCACTGCATTCGACCGTCTGGCGCCCGGCGTGATATCCCAGCCGATTGACCAGTGCCGGGACGATGAAACCGGCGACAAGCAGCAGCCCCAGTTCAGCGAGGGCCAGGGCAGGTGAATACAAGGCCAGTATCCAGACAAATAGGATCGTGGCGAGGAGCGCGACCACGACGGGCGCCATAATGCGCAGATAGAGATTGTCCAGCGTATCGATGTCGGCGCGGATGCGGCTGAGGATATCGCCACTGGCGTAAGCCTCCAGGCCTGCTGGCGCATGGGGTTCGATATGTTCATAAAACCAGGTACGCAGCCTGGCCAGGAGACGGAAGGTCGCTTCATGGGTAACCAGCCGTTCGCCATAGCGTCCCAGCGTCCGGGCGATCGCGGCACCACGAATCAAGGCCGCGGGGGTAAAATAATTCAGACTCACGGCGTTGATGCCGGCAATGGCCATCGCGGTGATGAACCAGCCGGCGATGGCCATCAGCGCGACACTGGACAGCAGGGTGACGAGCGAGAGCACAATGCCAAGCACCAGCCATGGCCAATAGGGTTTAAACAGACCGATCAGGCGATAGAGATCACGCATCGTCCGTTTCCGTCGCGCCGACCATGGATTGATAGACAGCACAGGTTTGCAGCAAGTCAGTATGGGTGCCGGTCTGTATGATGCGCCCTTTGTCCATCACCACAATGCGATCGGCACGCCGTATGCTATGCAAGCGGTGGGCGATCATGATCAGCGTGCAGCCTGCGGCGAGTTGTTCCACGCTGGTCTGCACTAGCGCCTCGGTTTCGCTATCGAGGTTGGCGCTGGCCTCGTCGAGGATCACCAGCGGCGCCTGTTTCAGAAAGGCCCGCGCCAGGGCGATGCGCTGGATTTGCCCACCCGACAGGCCGTGTCCGGTCTCGCCAATGAACGTGTCATAAGCCTGCGGCAACGCACTGATGAAGTGATCCGCCTGCGCCAGGCGGGCGGCATGGCGAATCGCCTCAGGCCCGGCATCTACTGCGCCCATGCGGATATTGTCAGACACGCTCGCCGGGAACAGCGTCGGCCTTTGTGGCAACCACGCCAGTTGGTGGTGCCAGCTGTCGGGATCGATGTCGGACAGCGGTATGTTATCAATGAGCAGTGTGCCACGCTGGGCCTGGATAAATCCCATCAGCAGATTAATCAGCGTGGTCTTGCCGGCGCCACTGGGACCCACGATCGCCAGGGTCTCGCCAGGATAAATCGTCAAGTTCAGCTCCTCGACGCCTTTACGCCCATCCGGATAGGAGAAGCCAACCGCTTTAAACTGCACAGTGGCCTCGTGCAGATCGGGCACGCTGGTTCGGGTGCCGGCCAGGGCGGCGGAGGGAGTATCCAGAATTTCGACGAGGCGCTCCGCCGCACCAATCGCGGCCATGCGTGCATGGTAGTGTGTACCCAGGTTGCGTAATGGCTGATAGAACTCCGGGGCCAGCAGCAGGACGAAAAATCCCTGCAGGAAATGCATCTCTCCCCAGTACAGGCGAAAGCCGACCAGCACGGCAACCATGGCGATGCTGACGGTGGCGAAAAATTCCAGGGCAAAGGAGGAGAGGAAGGCAATCCGCAGGACCGACATGGTCTGCTTGCGATACTGCTCGGAGACCTGCGCGATCATCTGCGCCTCACGCCGGCTGGCGTTGAACAGCTTTAACGTGGTGAGGCCTTGCAGCGTATCGAGGAAATGTGCGCTCATCCAGGCCAGGATGCGCCATTGTTTCTGATTGCGCTTTTCCGCCCCTTTACCAATGAACACCATGAACAGAGGGATCAGGGGGGCGGTGACCAGCATGATGAGGCCCGAGAGCCAGTCATTGGCGAACACGAATACCAGGATGGCCAATGGCACCAGGGCGACAATGGCGATGGTGGGCAAAAAGCGGGCGTAGTAGGGCTCCAGTGCTTCAATACCGTCGACAACCGTATTCACTACATCGCCGGTGCGTTCGCCATGCAGCCAGGCCGGTCCAAGCTTGTGCAGCTGTGCGTCACGTTGTTCGCGCAGGGCAAGCTTGACCTGTACGGCGGCATGAAAGCCGGCCTGCTCGGCAGCCCAGGACAAGCCGGCGCGCAGCACAAACAGGGCAAGCAAGCCCCAGAGCGAGGGCATAACCTGGGCCAGTGTGGCCTTCTCGAATACCACCGCGTTAATCACGCTGGCAAGCAGCCAGGCCTGTGCAATTAACACCAGGCCGGCGATCAGGCCCAGTGCGACGGCGCCCTGTAACCAGCGCCCGGAATGGGATTTCCAGCTTTTGAGTGTTGCGGGAAGGCTGCGAGCAGTGGTGTCAGGCATGATGTCCGCAGTGTACTACAACGGGTATGCCGCATGCTGTCGGCATACCCGTTTAGTGATGCGCCGTGAAACCGGGCTTGATCGTGCGAAACCGATTAATGCGTTTTCTTTTTATCTTCCTCGGCCAGCTGGGTATCCATGAGTGCACCGCCGGCGGCGGAGATCAGGACGATCATCACCGTCCCGACCAGCCAGCTGAAATACCAGGGACCATAGTCACCGAGCAGGATGCCGAGAAAAATCAGTAACAGGGCAATGAAGGTGTAGAGAATAATTTTCACGATAGCTACCTCAATAAGCGTGATCGTCGGATTCGATTTCTTCGGCCTTGACCTTGCCGCGCATAACCCAGAAGGCCCAGCTGGTATAGGTCAGGACGATGGGAACAAATACGATTGTCCAGCCAGTCATCCAGATGAGCGTGTGTTCGCTGGATGAGGCGTTCCATACCGTCAGACTCTGGGCGGCATTGGTGCTCGATGGCATCATGAACGGGAACATGGCCGCACCGACGGTGCCCAGTATGCCGATCCAGCCAAGGGCGCCCAGCCACCAGGCAAAGTGTGATTTATCCTTGCGCGCGACGATGATACCCAGGATAACCGATATATACGTGAGTAGTGGCAACAGCCAGAGCACGGGCAGGCGCGAGTAGTTGGTTAGCCAGCCGCCTTTGACAACGTCTACTGTGCCGGTGTGGTGCAGGGGACCTGTGTCGGCAAGCGCATCCGCGTTGTGCAACACATAACCCTTCATGTTGGCTACCCAGATACCGCCGATCGTGAATAACACCAATGCAAGCACACCGAACAGGGTCAGCAATTTTTTGCTGCGGGTATACATCGCACCCTCGGCGCGGTTCATGAGCATGGCCGCCCCCATGTAGATCGCCATGGAAACCGACAGCAGACCGGCCAGGATGGCAAACGGGTTGAACAGATATATGAAACTGCCGGTGTAAACCGAGGTCATGTTCCATTCAAAATGATAGGGGAAACCCTGCAGGGTATTGCCAATGGCCGCGCCAAATACCAGCATGGGGACGAAACTGCCGACAAACAGCGCCCAGTCCCATGTGTTACGCCAGCCGGGCGAGGGCATTTTGCTGCGGTATTCAAAGCCGACCGGCCGAATGATCATGGTCCACAATAACAACAGCATGACCACATATAAACCGGAAAAGGCCGTGGCATAGATGGTGGGCCACGCGGCAAAGATGGCGCCACCACCGAGAATAAACCAGACCTGATTCCCATCCCAGTGCGGACCGATAATATTGAGTGCGACCCGGCGCTCGGTATCCGTGCGACCGACATAGCGCAGGATGGTGCCGACCCCCATGTCCATGCCAACCATAATGGCCAGGCCCATGAACAGGATGCCAAGCAGAATCCACCAAAGGATTTTCAGAACAATATAGATTTCCATCTTTTTTTACTCCTTTGGTAATAAGGCAGGGTGGGCGAAGCGGGCATTGGGATTTACGCCGTGCGGACTTGTCGAGCCCGAATGAGGCTCATCCGGTCCCTGGCGTATCGCCCTCACCATAAGAAACATCTCGACAACGATGAAGATAAGGTAAATCAGGGTGAAGCCGATCAGTGAGAAGACCATGTAGCTACCACTGTGAGTGGATGCCGAGATCCAGGTTGGCAGTCGTCCGTAGACAGACCACGGCTGACGTCCGAGTTCTGCGGTGAGCCAGCCCAACTCGCAGGCGAGAAATGGCACCGGAATCATCCAGGGCGAGATCCGGAGTAGGAAGTTCTGGGCCATACATTGCCCGCGCAGGGAATAGGTCGCCATGGCAATCATGTAGATCAGCATCAGGAAGGCCAGTGCGATCATCAGCCGGAATGACCAAAACACGGCCCATACCGGCGGGATGGTATCCCTGGCGGCCTGCATGATTTGTGCGGGTGTCGCCTTGGTCAGATCGGGGCTATAGCGCATCAGCAGCATGGCATAGCCGAGGTCATCCTGGTGCGCCTTGACCGTGGCCAGGGCATTAAGATCGGTTGGATTTTGCTGGTAGCGCTTGAGCGCGAGTAGTCCCGGGATGCCGTTTTTAATCCGCACGACAGCCTCCTGTTCAAGCTCCTTGATGCCAGGCAAGGTCTTGGTCAGCGAGTGGGTAATGAGAATACCGCCGAATTTCGGGATTTCCACCACGGGCCCGACATTACGCTGTTGCTTGTCGCTGGGAAAAGCCAGCAGTTTCAGCGGCGCCGGCGCTTTCTCGGTCGTCCACATTCCCTCCATGGCGGCAAGCTTGGTGGGTTGTGCGCTGCCGTCGACAAAACCGAGCGCGTCACCCAGTGTGATCACACCGATGACGGAAAATACCCCGAACAGCGCGCCAATCCGCAAGGAACGCCGCGCCATTTCAACATGGCGGCGTTTATGCAAATACCAGGCACTGACGGCCACGACAAACACGGCTGCGGTGACGTAACCGGCGATCGAGGTGTGCACGAACTTGGCCTGGGCATCGTGGCTGAAGATAAGATTAAAGAAATTGGTTAACTCCATACGCTGGGTAAGCGGGTTGAAGACGGCGCCTTTGGGGTCCTGCATGAAGCCGTTGGCAATCAGGATCCACAGTGCCGACAGGTTAGAACCCAGCGCAACCAGGAAAGTGATGGCGAGGTGCATGCCCTTGCTCAGCCGATCCCAGCCGAACAGCATGAGACCGACAAAGGTGGATTCCATAAAAAAGGCCATCAGGCCCTCGATGGCCAGTGGTGCACCAAATACATCACCAACGTAGTGCGAATAGAAGGACCAGTTGGTACCGAACTCGAATTCCATCGTCAGGCCAGTGGCGACGCCGAGGGCAAAATTGATGGCAAACAGTTTGCCCCAGAATCGGGTCATATCCTTGTAAATCTGTTTGCCGGTGGTGACGTACACCGTCTCCATGGCAGCGAGTATGAAACTCAACCCCAGGGTCAGGGGGACAAACAGAAAATGGTAGAGTGCGGTTGCGGCAAACTGTGCACGTGACAGTTCGACGACAAGATCACTGGGTACCTGCATGGACGTTCTCCTCAGTGCTATATACGGGCTTGTGTATTATCCGTTGCCGGATTGTGCTGGTTTTTAGTGCCGGTTGGCCACGACAAGTAGACGCAAAGATCAGGACATAAGCGCTGAGTCGACTTGCCCGTGACGTTTGACCTGTCGGTGTTGCAAACAGTTCATATGCAGAGAAAAGATAGGAGGACAGCCCCGGCATGTCTGGCAAACCTCGACATTCGCTGAGTGACAATCTGAATGGGGCTGCGCATTGTGGCCTCCTGAACTTCTGCGGGACGTATTAAACACCTAAGCAGTGCCTGATGTATTGATATAGCTCAAAAACTCCAAGCCTTTTGTGGGCTTAATGCAATTGGGTGAAGACAAATTCAGCTAATAACTGTGGTATTGACCAGGGTTTAGACAAACTCTGCCCCCGAGCCCCGGGATGTTTCGCGTAACGTGTCCGATCGTGTTGCGTATAAATTCAGCAGCAGGTATCACATTGTGGCTAAATTACCAAACCTCATTGAGCCCAGGATCACCTGGGGTTGCGATAGCCATCAACTGTCGCAGCGAGGAATGCGCTGAACAGGCCCGCAAACAGCACAAACAATCCGATAACAAGTGTGCCTGCTAGCGTATAACCTGCTTGCATCAATAATGCGCCCACTGCGCAGGTCGTCAGCGCAGCGATTCCGTTTCGTATCATATATAACGCAGCATAAGCCGATATCATTGCGCTATTAATTACTCTCTTCCCCGTATCGATATCAAGTGGGGTAAAAAATGCGAGAATTAAATTCGTGAAACTGGCATTTTCCCGTTGGTTACCGCTGAGGTTGCTTTCTCGATTCATGTTATATCCCAATAAATACCCGTTCAGGCAGACAAATTACGAAGTCGTGGGAATTAACGGGGGGCAGGAAGGTTTATCTATCTCTGGGAACTCTGCTGTCACAGCGTCGTTAAGACCCGTTAGACCGGTAGCTTTGCGTCCCAATCTTTTGGCTGGTTTGCCTCTGTTTTTAATGATTACGTTATTGGTTATAGGCAGAAAAACTTTAGGGATATACTTTTGCGCGTGAGGCCAGCGGGTACATGGATTGTTTGCTACAAGCAGACGAAAGGCCAAATTTAGTCTTTCGGTTTAGTCTGGTAGTCGCTGTGCTTGATAATTCGCTTAGCTGCGCTCAGGCCAGGCTTCTCGGGCATACTCGGTGGAGAGATTAGGTAGCTTACCGCAAACCCCTCAGGTACATCTTTTCGAATACGCGTTTGGCCCAGTGCAGGAGACGCAGGGGCGGCAAGACCAGGCTGCGACGCTCGTTGCGGAAGACCAGCATGCCGCGGTTGAAAGAGTCGACGATGCAGATGAGTTCCGGCGTAAACCGGGCCTGCGGTGTGCGTCCCTGAAATTCCGCCACGATGTTTTTTACTGCCGCCCTGGCCTGCAGGTCCGCCAGGTGTGCCTGCTTGGGCATCCAGTCCGGCCCGGGGTAGCTGCCGGCATCACCGGCGACGTACACCGACTGGGCGTCCTGCACGCGACAATAGGTATCGGCCCTGAAAAAACCGCCTTCTGACAGAGGCAGTCCCGAATTCGCGGCCCAGTCCGGGCCGGTCATGCCGGGCATGAATAATATGAGATCGGCAGATATTTTACCCTTGTCAGTCACAACGCCGTCGGCCTCGAAGCGCTGGGGTTTCTCGCCCAGCCGGGTGACGATTTTGCGCCGCGCCATTTCCCGCAGCATGCCCGTGACTGCCCTGGGGCCCAGACGCTTGCCCGGTTCAGTGGCCGCATTGAAGAACACCAGTTCGATATCGGAACGACGTCCCTGTTGGCGCAACCAGCTATCGATCCCGAACAGCATCTCGAACATCGGGCCACCGCGCATGGCGGCGGGCTCCTTGGGATTGGTGCCAAAACCGACGGCAATGGTCCCGCGCGTCATGCCATTCAGCCGTGTCCGCATGGCCTGTGCCGCGCTAATGCCTTCGCACACCGTCAGGCTGTGTTCGATGCCAGGAAGTTTCCTGATAAAACGACCACCGCTGGCAATCAGCAGGGCATCATTGCTCACCTCACCATTGTCGGTCAGGACCCGGCGTCCGCCATCGGCCAGCCCGGTCGCCCGGCCGGCGTGGAAGCTCAGCTGATGCCGTCGCAAGAATGGCGCCAGGTCGAAGCGCAGGTCGTCACCGCTACGCAGGCCGGTGGGGACCCAGATGAGGCTCGGGTAGTAGACAAATTCGGGCGCAGGGGCGATCAGCGTGATCTCTGCCGCCGGCAGTTGTTGACGCATGGCCCTGGCCGCCGTGAGTGCAGCGAAACCGGCGCCGATGATGCTAATGTGTTGTGACGATGTATTCATTGATTATCCCAAAGTTAGTATATCGCGTCCTGGCCGATTCCCCTGACTCACGCAATGCATTCGACAGGCAGCGGGGACGGAATAGACGCACGCTTTATCGCAAATCACAGCACACAGAGAGAGAATCATAATTACACTTTTATTATGCGTATTTTTACAGCCTGGAACCACTATAGATACGTATAATTTGTATCATTATAATAAATTGAAGTTATTATCCTGATAATTAAGAGTACCCACCAGTATGACTACAGTACTGCTTGCCGACGACCATGATCTAGTCCGCACTGGCTTGCGTCGCTTACTCGAAGACGTTAAGGAAATAGAGGTGGTGGCCGAGGCGACGTCGGGGGAAGAGGCGATACGTTTCTGCCGCGAACTGTCGCCCCAGGTCGTGTTGATGGATCTCAATATGCCGGGTATGGGTGGGCTGGAGGCGACCCGAAAAATTCTCCAGCACAACGATACGATTAAAGTGATCGTCGTGACCATGAATGAAGATGAGGTCCTGGCACAATCACTGCTCAAGGCGGGAGCGGCCGGGTATTTGACCAAAGGCTGTCGGATCAATGAAATCGTGCATGCGATCAAGGAGGTCGTTTCGCATCGCCATTACATCACGCCACAGATTGCTACCCAGCTGGCGCTTGCCGGGACCCGGACCGAACCGGAACAATCGCCTTTCCATGACCTGTCGGAGCGTGAGCTGCAAGTCATGTTGCTGACCCTGGAAGGGCGTAAAACCCAGGAGATTTCCGACAGCCTGTGTCTCAGCCCCAAGACCATCAGTACCTACCGCCATCGCCTGTTCAGTAAACTGGGTATTCAGACCGACGTCGAGCTTGCCCGTCTTGCCATGAAACATGGTTTGACACAAGACGCGCAATAAGTGGTAATGTCGCCCCCCAGATGAACAAAGCCATATTCAACCCTCAATGCGTGCAGTGCCCGCGGCTGAGCAAATTCCTCAAGCAGGTCAAACACGACTATCCTGACTACCATGCCAGGCCCGTTGCCCCCTTTGGCGTGGCCAACCCGAAATTACTGATTGTCGGGCTGGCGCCGGGCATGCACGGGGCGAATGCAACCGGACGTCCGTTTACCGGGGATTATGCCGGCATACTATTATATGAAACCCTGTATAAGTACGGATTCAGCAACAAGCCGGAAGCGGTAGCGCTGGACGACGGCCTAAAACTCAAGCAATGTCGCATCACCAACGCGGTGAAATGCCTGCCACCGGAAAACAAACCGACTACCCAGGAAATCAATACCTGCAATCATTATCTGGCCCAGGAACTCAAACTCATGAAGGCGGGGAGCAGTATTCTGGTGCTGGGAAATATTGCACACCAGGCGGTATTGAAAGCCATGGAACTCAAACGCAAGGACTATCCCTTTTCCCACGGCGCCCATTTTCTGCTGCCGGGCAACTTGCATTTGTATTCGTCCTATCATTGCAGCCGTTATAATACCCAGACCAAACGCCTGACCACCGGCATGTTCCACGACGTGTTCCGTAAAATTCGTAAACGACTGGACTCCAACGCCTAGCCAGAACAATGCAATCTGCCGAGATTGACAACCTGCTAAAAACCCTGCCAGGTCAACCCGGCGTTTACAAAATGCTGGATGCGGAAGGCAAGGTCATCTATGTCGGCAAGGCGGCCAACCTGAAAAAGCGGGTCAGCAGCTATTTTCAAAAAGCACATCCGGATCCGAAAACGGTCGCACTGGTTTCTCATATCCAGAACATTGAAACCATTATCACCCATACCGAGAGCGAGGCCCTGCTGCTTGAAAACAACCTGATTAAATCGCTCAAACCCCGCTACAACATTCTCTATCGCGATGACAAGAGTTACCCGTATATCTACGTTTCCACGGAACAGCTATTTCCCCGCTTAAGCTTTCATCGTGGCGCACAACACGGCAAGGGCCGGTATTTTGGTCCTTACCCCAGCGCCGGTGCAGTACGTGAAACACTGGCGCTCTTGCAAAAGCTGTTTCCCGTGCGCCAGTGCAAGGACAGCTTTTACAAAAACCGTTCGCGTCCCTGTCTGCAATACCAGATAAAACGCTGTACCGCACCTTGCGTGGGTTATGTCTCACAGGAGGATTACGCCGAAGATGTACGCCATGCCATCATGTTTCTGGAAGGCAAAAGCAACCAGGTAGTTGATGAACTCGCGACGCAGATGGAACAGGCTGCGCTTGAACTGGCTTATGAAAGGGCTGCCATGTTACGTGACCAGATCAGCAGCCTGCGTCGGGTCCAGGAGAAACAATACATCAGCCGCCAGGGCGGCAATTACGACATCATTGCCGCAGCAGTGGAATCCGGGCTTGGCTGTGTCCAGGTGTTTACCATACGTAATGGCCGTAATCTGGGCAATAAATCCTATTTTCCCAAACAGGCGAGCGCACAGACGGCCGCGGCGTTGCTGGATGCCTTTATTCCGCAATACTATCTGCGCAGCCAGTCCCATGCCGGACGCGAAATCCCGGCCAATATCCTGATTAGCGAACAACTCGCTGACGTGGAAATTCTCACTGAAGCCCTGAGTACCCAGGCCGGCCGGCGCATTCAGTTACAACACAATGTCCGGGGTGAACGGGTAAAATGGCTGGAAATGGCCAGACAAAATGCCGCGCATGCCATCAAGATTCGTGTTTCCACCCATGCCACCACGCAACAGCGTTTCGAGGCCCTGCAGGAAGCACTGCAACTGGACGAGCTGCCGCAGCGCATTGAATGTTTCGATATCAGCCATACCCAGGGCGAGCGCACAGTCGCATCCTGCGTGGTGTTTGACCAAACCGGCGCCGTTAAATCCGATTATCGCCGCTACAACATTGACGGAATTACCGGTGGCGATGACTATGCCGCAATGCGCCAGGCCGTGTTTCGTCGTTACCAGAAGCTGCAGGCAGGCGAGGGCAACATGCCGGACATCCTGTTTATTGACGGTGGTAAAGGTCAGGTCAATCAGGCCAAGGAGGTCTTCGATGAGCTGCAAATTGCCGATGTGATGATTATCGGCGTGGCCAAGGGACCGACTCGCAAGGCCGGACTGGAAACACTGCTGGTGTCGGCTTGCTTGTCCGATAAAGATCAGGCGTTTATACTGCCAGCAGACTCAGCCGCGCTGCATCTGATACAGCAAATACGCGATGAAGCCCATCGCTTTGCCATCACCGGTCACCGGCAACGACGTAATAAGGCGCGAACGCGATCTGTGCTGGAAGAGATCGATGGCCTGGGACCCAAACGGCGTCAACAGTTGTTGCGTCAGTTTGGCGGAATGCAGGAAGTGGCGCGGGCGGGCGTGGATGACCTGGCGAGCGTCCCTGGTATCAGTCGCATGCTGGCGCAAAAGATCTATGATGCCTTTCATATGAATAACTAAACAGGATTTGCCATGCTCGGTATTCCCCTCAACGTCCCGAACACGATTACCCTGTTTCGCATCGTCCTGATCCCGATATTCATTTTTGCGTTTTTCCTGCCCGATTTCTCCTGGAAGCATTTGTTACTGACGGCCTTGTTCTTTGTTGCCGGTATCAGTGACTGGTTCGATGGTTACCTGGCCCGTGCCCTGAAGCAGCAATCCGCCTTTGGCGCCTTTCTGGACCCGGTCGCCGACAAGCTCATGGTCGCCACGGCCATGGCCTTGCTTGTCAGCAGGCACCCGGGTGCCCTGATGGCCCTGCCTGCCGTGGTAATTATCGGCCGCGAAATCGCGGTCTCTGCACTGCGCGAATGGATGGCCAAGCTCGGGGAAACCACCAAGGTCAAGGTTAGTTACATCGGCAAGGTCAAAACCTTCACCCAGCTCTGGGCCATCGGCTTTCTGCTGTATCAGCAGCCAATTGGGCATTTTCAACCCATGATCGTGGGCTATATCCTGTTATACGTGGCCGCCATCCTGACCCTGTGGTCAATGTTTGTCTATCTGAGTGCGGCCTGGCCCAGCCTGACCCGCCCAGACCAGATCAATAAGAAAGAAACGTGACAAGCGCTTGACACCCCTTATTTGGTGACTAAAATACGCCTTCCACGCGGGAATAGCTCAGTTGGTAGAGCACAACCTTGCCAAGGTTGGGGTCGCGAGTTCGAGTCTCGTTTCCCGCTCCAGAACAGGACCTCGGTTGGTCATTCCGACCGAGGTTTTTTTATAATAGGCAGTACATTTTAACCCGTGGCCGGGTAGCAAAGCGGTTATGCACTGGATTGCAAATCCATGTAGGTCGGTTCGACTCCGGCCCCGGCCTCCAAATTTGGCCTTCAGTGAGTTACTCTGAGGCCAGATACATAGACTGCGGTCTAGTCATCCTGCCCGGGTGGCGAAATTGGTAGACGCAAGGGACTTAAATTTTGAGCACCCGGTTTGGAAACGGCCGGTGTGAATGGCGTCAAATTCGGGGAAACCTCAGCACGTAGGGGTGGTGGCAATCCCGAGCTAAGCCCTGGCTCTATTTTTACTCCTGTAAGTAGGAGTTAAGGCATGGCAATTCGGACATAAGAGACGAAGGTTTTTCAGCCGGTTGTCCTTATTGTTTCCGTTAATATGGTCAAGTTCGAGTGGAATAGGTAGATCAAGCCACGTTCTATTCTTGCAAGAACTGCATTGGTGCTCAAAAACACCTTCTTTTAACAATCGGTTTTTGAGCTTATGTGATTGAATCGGAAGTTCATTTTTCAGGTACGTTTCGGTTTGAACACGTGAAGGCAAAGATTTGCCCTTGTTCCAGGCTTGACCAGTAAAGTGTGATGTATCGAGATTGAAATGCTTAATCGCTTTACGTAGCACTTCATAGTTACCGCCATACGCCGCGACATTGAGCAATTGTAATACCTGTCGCAGGGAAGTAGCTGATTTAACGGCTTCTTTCAGTTGTTGTTCAGTGTATTTGTATAGCTTCATGGCGCAATAGAGTCATGGAAAGTGTAGAGACTTGACGGCGCCTGCCTAAATTCTCGTCTGTTTAACAGGCTAGAATATGGTAAAGGGAAAGTCCAGACCCCAAAAGCGTTTTAAGTGAGTTGCAGCGAAAGCTGTAGTGGGTAAGAAAATCCCTCGGCTGGAAACGGCCGTGCCGGTTCGATTCCGGCCCCGGGCACCAACTTCTCCCTGCATATTTACCAGAGATTCAAAAACTGGATATGCCCATCCGGCACGGTACCCGTGCTGGTTAATTCGCGCCGGTTGCTCCCGGCTTGGCCCAGGCCAGTCTCTCGACCGCTGGTCTCACCTTCTCCCTGCCTCCCGCGACACTAATACATCCTGTATGTCGTCCCTGGCGCGAACCCTGCGGGCGCGCTTTGTGCGTCCAGTTTCGTTCCCGACGAAACTGTCGATTCCTGCCCCGGGCACCATTAGATCACCTCAGAATTGAGCTGCAGACTGGAATTTTAAGTCCAAACGGCCCCGTGCAACATCTTCCGGCCATCCCCTTGAATCGGCCTTCAATCAGCATATTAATATTAAGGTTTATTCTCTGTGTCCCGTCACGATTTTATCGTAATCTCTGTTAAAACAACGAGTTACATCCTGTCCTAAAGATGTCATTGGTCTTATATAAACTCAAATCTGCGATGTTAGAATGTTAACTAAATCAAATCGTTAGTGACGCTTGTCACTACTAAGCGTTATCATATGCATTCGTTTTACCCAGGTCCGTGCCGTGTACTATGAATTTTTCAATCTGAAGGAGCATCCGTTCCGGCTGACGTGTGAACCCAAGTATTTTTACCTGAGTCCGGAACACACCCACGCCAACGCAATGATGGAGTTCGCTCTGATCAAGCGGCAGGGCGTCATGTTGCTCACGGGCGAAGTCGGCACAGGCAAGACCATGCTGGTCCAACACTTCCTGTCGCGCCTGGATACCGGTTATAAAATCGTTTCGATTAACCAGACCAAACTTTCCGAGATAGAATTTCTGCAGCTGTTGCTGCTGGAACTGGATGAACCGGTGGAACAGGATGATGATGCCCAGACCTTGCTCTCGCGCATACTGGCTAAACTCGAGGAACTACACAACCAGAACCTGCACACCATCATATTTATCGATGAGGTACAGAACCTGCAGCCGGAGATACTGAAGTTATTATTCCAGTTTTCGCAATTAAAAGTCGATAACTTGCGGATATGCACCATATACCTTGTCGGTCAGAACAAGATACGCGAAACCCTGGAAAGCCCGGAGATCAGCGATAGCATCAATGTCATTAACGCGAAATATCATCTTGGCCCGCTGAGCCTCAAGGATGTACGCCGTTATATATTTCATCGTCTGGCCGTTGCCGGCGGACACAAATCCGTTAAATTTACCAACGACGTTTTTTCGGTTATTGAAACCTATACCGGTGGTCGGCCCAGGCTGATAAACGTCCTGACCGATCACATCCTGACCTATGCCTACATGGAAGAACTCAAGGACGTTAATGCTAAAACCGTAGACAAGGCCATTGAAGATCTGCAGTGGCTTCCTTTCGGCATGCAATATGGCAGTGAACAATCCCGTAACCCGGAGATATTCAAGGAAGAGCGTCGTCATTCCTACAAACTGATTATCCGGATAAACAATCGTATCCAGGGTGAATATTTTATTCACAAAAAACGCATCAATATCGGTCGGCATCGTGATAATGATTTGCGCATTGATGATCCCCTGATCAGTCGGCAGCACGCCCAGATCCTGCAGCAAGGTCGCACGATCTATCTACGTGACCTGAACAGCACCAACGGCACCTTCGTCAACAACAAACGTGTTGATATTGCGGCGCTGGAAGAAGGTACCGTAGTAAAACTAGGTAACTGCCTGCTTACTTTCTTGCGCAACAACAAGTCCGCATCAAATGAGTCGGGCTCACCCCAGAAAATCCTGGACTTTGCGGCTACTCAGCACTAATCCAATTCGTTTCTAGCACAGGATATTACCGTGATAGTTTTTGATCTTATTTGCGACGAGGAACATCAGTTCGAAGGCTGGTTTCGTAATTCCGAAGAATTTGAAGACCAGATTAAAACCGGTCTTCTGACTTGCCCCCTGTGTGGCAGCGACCAGGTAACGAAACGCCTGAGCCCAAGCCGCCTGAACTTCGGCAAAATGGAAAAACAGGCGCAGGAACTCCTGTCTTTGCAGCATGACGCAAAACAATTACTGTCGCGCATTAATCAATATATCAACACACATTATGAAGACGTCGGTTCTGAATTTGCAGACGAAGCAAGAAAAATGCACTATGGCGAGGCAGATGAACGTAATATTCGTGGTACCGCCAGTCTTGAAGATGCGCAGGATCTGTACGAGGAGGGGATAGATGTTTTTCCGCTACTGCCTACAGATGACGAGGACAAGCTGAATTAATCCAGGTCATGGCTATCAAACTGGCGTTCAGTCATCCGTGGGATGTGTCTATCGCCGAAGCCAAACGTATTCAACTGGAACTCGCGCAGCGAGTTATTCTTGAAGATGACATCAAAGCCGTCAGCCATGTGGCCGGTGTTGATGTTGGTTTCGAAGACAAAGGACGTATTACCCGCGCAGCAATTGCCGTGCTGACGTTTCCGGAACTGGAGCTGGCTGACAGCAGCCTGGCGCGCACCCAGACAACGTTTCCTTATGTGCCGGGTTATCTCTCGTTTCGGGAGTTACCCGCTGTACTAAAGGCCCTGGAAACGCTCCGTATCATCCCTGATTTATTTCTGTGCGATGGCCAGGGTATTGCCCATCCGCGTCGCTTTGGTATTGCCTGTCACCTGGGCGTCCTGACCGACATACCGAGTATCGGCGTGGGAAAATCCCGTCTGACAGGCCATTACGAGGAGCCCGGACAGGAAAAAGGTTGCTATAGCATTCTTACGGACAAGGGCGAGGAAATCGGTGTCGTGCTGCGCAACCGGGATAGTACAAAACCGCTGTTTATCTCGCCGGGCCACCGGGTATCGCAAGCTGGTGCCATGGCCTGGGTATTGAAATGCACCACGCGTTATCGCTTGCCGGAAACTACTCGCCATGCCCATCGCCTGGCTTCAGGCTGAGAGAGACCTGGCACCCGTCATGTTGCCGGCATAGAATCAAGCTGATTGAACGTAAGTAATATCTGGATGGAAACACAATGAAGTGGCTGAAATTGCTTGTCATCATACCCCTGATGCTGACCCCGGGTTCACCCTGGATTATGAAATGGCTGGCACAATACCAGTCACGTAAGAAACTGGGACGCCAGGCCCCGGACACCAGCGAAGTTGATGGCAGCACCCAGGCCGCGCACAAGCTGTACTATTTTCATGCTCCTTATTGCAGTCCCTGTCAGGCCATGATGCCGATGATTGACAGTTTGAAACGGGATTTTCCCAATCTGATTAAAATCGACATTACCCAGCATGAATCGCTTGCACAGGCATTTGGCGTAAGTGCAACCCCTGTATTCATGGTTGTTGATGATGGTCAGATAAATGAAGTCAAGGTGGGGTCAGTACGTGAGTCATGGCTACGACAAAGACTCACAACTGAATAAAAGAAGGGATAAGGTCACAATCCCTGTAACCTTATCCCGGTTTGCCTCAGCGGTTCATCCTAGATCCACGGGGACAAAGATCCGCGAGTTATTCCGCTGTATCAGTAACGCAATATGCTTTCCATGTTCGGAGATCAGTTTGCGCAGTTGGGCAACCTTGTATACCCGCTGTCCATTCAGTGACAGAATGACGTCACCCGGCTCAATGCCAGCCTTGGCGGCAGGCCCTCCGACATTTTCTACCAGCAAGCCACCCTTATTCACGTTCTCCTGCTTACGCTCCTCCGGTGTCAGTGGTCGCACAGCCACGCCCAGACGGCTCTTCTTGTAGCTTGGGCCACTGTTGCTATTACTGGCAAGCTTGCTGTTGTTCAGGTTACCAAGGACAACCGAAATCTGCTTATGCTTGCCATTACGCCAGATATCGAGCTTGACCTTGCTACCCGGGGCCATGTTAGCGACTAACGGCGGCAATTGATTCGAGTTTTCAATCTTCTTGCCATTGAATTTAAGAATGATATCGCCTGATTCCAGCCCCGCCTTGGCAGCCGGCCCGCCATGCTCCACCGAACCAACCAGGGCACCCTGGGGTTTATCAAGGCCAAAGGATTGTGCAAGCCCCTTGTTAACATGCTGAATCATAACGCCAAGCAAACCACGCTCAACCTTGCCGTTTTTGACGATTTGCTTTTCAACCTTTTCCGCTACGGTAATCGGAATGGCAAAGGACAGGCCTTCATATCCGCCCGTACGGGTATAAATCTGCGAATTAATCCCGATCACCTGGCCCTGGCTGTTAAACAGGGGACCACCGGAATTGCCGGGATTGACCGGAACATCGGTTTGCAGAAAAGACACATAACCGTCGTCCGGCAAGGAGCGGGATTTTGCTGAAATGATGCCGGCGGTTGCGCTATTGGTGAATCCAAAAGGCGAACCAATTGCCAGCACCCAGTCACCAACATGCGCAGTGGCAGGATTACCGAGATGAACCGTCGGTAAGTCGTGCGCATCAATCTTGAGTACGGCGACGTCGGTCGGCTTGTCCATGCCCAGCACCTTGGCCTTGAATTTACGCTTGTCAGTCAGTAGAACCGTCACAGTATTAGCGTGATCGACGACATGCGCATTTGTCAGGATCAAACCATTGGAGCTGATGATAAATCCGGAACCCACACCACGAATCGGCGTCTCGCCCTGCTGCTGGTTCGGCATCTGGAATTGTCGGAAAAAGCGATAAAACGGGTTATTTGGTCCCAGTTGCGGAAAAGACGGTATGTTTGAAGTCGTCTTCATCTCGCCGGTAATGCTGATATTGACGACCGCAGGACCGTAGCGTTGGACGATTGCCCTGAAACTGGGCGGAGTAATTGAGGGGTCACTGACGGTATTCGAAACAGGTACAGTGTCGCCAGTCGTCGTGGTCTGCGTATTCGTGGTATTTTGAGCAACAGCGGCAGACTGATTACGTACATCAGTACGTAACTGGATTAGTCCGTCTGCCAGGAATCCAATTGCAACGAATACGGCGATGAAAGCCACTACGATTGCGGAACGTTTCCAGGTAGCAGTTTGCATACAGCCTCCTTGTGATAACTGAATTTCAGAATATGCTGCAAATGTACTGGAACGGAGCTTAAAACAATCTTAAGCCAGGCTTAAATTAAGCTTAAGAGAAGGCGATATTTTAATTTTTATGCAAAAATTCTATATTTGCGCACAAACCGCCGCCCGGATTGTCCTTCAGGGTAATCGTGGCCCGAATACGATCGGCAATGGATTTGACGATAGCCAGGCCCAGACCGCTGCCAGATTCCGCATTGCCAGACCGCCGGTAGAAACGATCAAAAACCCTGGTTTTTTCCTCATCCGGGATGCCTGGCCCGGAATCACAGATGCTGATCTGAAAGTGCGGATCCTGACTGATAAAAATATCGACCTTGCCGCCCTCAGGCGTATAACGCAGTGCATTGCTGACCAGATTTGCCAGCATTATTCGCAGCGAATCGCTATTGCATTGAAGCGTCGCTTGCTCTGGAGCCCTGCTGATACCAAGGTCAATCTGTTTGGCCTGCGCTAATGGCTGATGCTGGATCACAATATCATGTATTAGCGCAATCAGGTCGACTGATTCTGTCGAGCTATCCAGGTTGGCCGGGTCCTGACGTGCCAGAGTTAATAATTGCTGTATTACATGTGTCGTACGCTCAAGCCCTGACTTCAGTTCTGAAAGCGCAGCGTCGCGTTGATTCTCATCCTTGGCTCGTTCGACCAGCTGGATCTGCAGTTGCAATGCAGTCAGTGGTGTGCGTAATTCATGCGCCGCATCAGCAATGAAGGCGCGTTGCACTTCCAGTGCCGATTGAAGTCGTGCCAGCAACTCGTTCAATGCCAGAATCAGTGGCTGGACTTCCTTCGAGCTGGCAGCCTCATCAAGCGGTTCCAGCGAGTCGGGTGTACGCGTCAGAACGGCACGGGTCAGCTGGGTTAGCGGTCGCAAGCCCCGATCGACGATAAACCAGATCAGCAGGCCAAGCAGTGGTAACAGAAACATAAATGGCGTCAGTGTACGCAAGGCAGCGCTGGCCGCCTGGGTATCGCGCACGCTTAACGGTTGTGCGACTTCAACAGTTTCATCCAGATATTGAATCGCGTATACCCGCCAGGTGCCATCCGGCGTCTTTACTGTAGAATATCCAAGCTTGGTAAGATTAGGCAGGCTACGATGGGGGCGCGAATAATAGACGGTTACACCGTCAACATTCCATACCCGAATAACGAAATCGAAATCTTTCTCGTCAGGAATATTTACCCTGGGATTAAGCTTGAAGCGTTGATCACGAAAGGAGAGGGCGATCTGGCGAAGATAATAATCAAATATGGTGTTCGCCTCATTCCTGGCAACCCGGTATGTGGCGTAGGCGCCAATGATCATTACCGTGCTCATGCCAACGAGCAAGGTTACCAGCAGAGTACGACGAATGGACTTCATGATTGTTTGGGAATCATATAACCAATACCGCGTATATTGACAATCCAGTGGCTACCAAGTTTTTGCCGAAGGCCATGGATATATACCTCCACTGCATTGCTTTCGACTTCCTCGCCCCAGCCATACATCCGATCCTCAAGTTGACTCCGTGACAGGGGAGCTCCCGGTTTTTCCATAAAAATATGCAACAGGGTAAATTCGCGCCTGGAAAGATTAACCAGTTGTCCATCAAGGTGCACTTCGTGAGTCGCCGGGTTCAGGCGTAAGCCTCCGTGCTCCAGCACATTTTCTGTCCGGCCGGCGCTGCGGCGGAGCAGGGCACGAATACGTGCAGCCAGCTCATCCAGATCAAACGGTTTGACCAGATAGTCATCGGCGCCGGCGTCCAGCCCGGCAACCCGGTCAGACACGGCGTCCCTCGCTGTCAGCACCAGAATGGGGATCGGATTTTTTTGCTGACGCAGGCCATTGATGACTTCAAGCCCGGATTTCCTGGGCAAGCCCAGATCCAGCAGCAGCAATTCATAGACCTGGTCGGACAGGGCATTTTCTGCTGAAACACCATCCTGCACCCAGTCGACACTATAGCCATCCTGTTTCAGGCCTGCCTGGATATTACGCCCGATCATGGGGTCATCTTCGACGAGTAACAAACGCATCCTGTGTTACCTGTATTTTTCCGTCTGGATAAGTCACTACAATTATGCCAGTATATCATTGTTGGTACTGTATGCTGCCTTCATCAAAGCGGTCAAGATTCACTGGCACATCGGTATAAAAAATGCCGGTTACCAGATCAAGGAGTCGACAAATGATTTTACGAACATGCATTGTTGCACTTGCAGGCATTATGATGTTCAGCTGGCCCAAACCCAGCAAAGATCAAAAATCAGCCTGCCAGGCAATGAAAAAGATTAGATGGAAGGTCTCTTCCAACCAGCAACAGACCATGCAACCGGTCTACAAGATAATTGACAACAAGGATAAACTTCACAACAAAGTTACAGAAACGGTCATCGACGAAATCAATTCAAATGCTGTTTGCGGCGCCTACGTGAATGACTACGGCATTAGCACCGATCAGACCTGGCGCCTGGTGACAGGAAAGTCCGGTAAAGAGGGCGCAGCATTATGCAAGGAATACAAATAGCGTCCCTGCTATTTTTATTCATATTCAAGCTTGTTGCATATGCCGTTGACGCAACCTGCTTTCAGCAAAAGCGTCAACACTCTTAAATGGAATGTGATCGCCGATATCACCGCCATAATAACTCATGGCAATCTCCCCGTTTTCAGATATCAAAAAATCAGCAGGTATCCGCGCCAAAGACCCATCCACGCTGGCCATTCTATATAACGGATCCAGCATTGCTCGAATTAACGTTGGTATCCGCAACATGCCCAGCATCAATCCAGGCATTGATTTCCTGACGCCATACAACGCATACAGTCTGCCATCGGGGTCGGGTATAACAGGAAAAGGTAACCCACGCCGACCGATGTATTTTTCAATATACTGCGAACTGGATTCGAAAACACCCAGCACCACCAACCCGGAACGAGCGTAACGCTCCACCTCCTGCGCCAGCCGGACAAAACGAACCGTGCAAAACGGGCAGGTCGCGTAACGAAAAAAACATAACAGTATTTTTTTCCCTTTAAGATCGGACAGGCGAATTTCCTTTCCTGTCATATCCTGCGCAACAAAATCCGGGGCAAAATCATTCGCGTTTAGTAATGGCATAGCAGTCTCCCGTTATCATTATTGATTCATATTCGAGAGATTAGTCGACACAATCCCAGATTCCTTACACAGAATTTTCGCTAATTAAGACAATAGTGTAAGGAACCTGCCTGTTCTACCGACAAACAAGGGGATAATAGTAATATTCACCACCAGTTCAATGACCTGGACACACATAGTAAAACTTAAAAAAGGGGTGCATGTATGGAATT
>JARRNT010000011.1:40119-44505 GCA_037384645.1 Gammaproteobacteria bacterium
TTTTCGTCACTTTTCATATTCATGGTAGGCATACTGGCGTTAACCGTGGTGATTGTATTTATCCGGGATATTATGCAAACAGAGGACGCCATACGGCATAATTACCCTGTTATTGGCCGTTTTCGCTACCTGTTTAGTACCCTGGGTGAGTTCTTCCGGCAATATTTTTTCGCCATGGATCGCGAAGAAATGCCTTTTAACCGGGCGGAACGTGACTGGGTATACAAATCAGCCAAGGGTACGGACAATACGGTGGCATTCGGGTCAACCAAGAATCTGTCACCCGCAGGCACTGCATTATTTGTCAATACAACCTTTCCCGCCCCGGATACACCACATACCACCAGGCCTCCATCATTGCTCATTGGACCACATTGCCCCCACCCCTATGAAGCCAAATCCCTGATCAATATCTCTGCGATGAGTTACGGTGCATTGTCGAAACCTGCAGTGCAGGCATTAGCATACGGAGCAAAACTGGCTGAATGCTGGTTAAATACCGGCGAGGGCGGACTGACGCCTTATCATCTGGAAAGCGGGTGTGATCTGGTTTTTCAAATTGGCACCGCTAAATATGGTGTACGTACTGAAAACGGAAATCTGGATATTGCACTATTACAACAGTTGGCCGCCATTCCTCAGGTAAAAATGTTTGAAATCAAAATTAGCCAGGGCGCTAAACCTGGCAAAGGTGGCATTCTGCCTGCTGCCAAGGTAACAGCGGAAATTGCAAAAATTCGCGGCATACCCGCTGGCGAGGATTCCATTTCACCTAATCGTCACCCGGAAATTTCCAATTCAGTGGAATTACTGGATTTTATTGAGCATGTGCGAGCAATCAGCCATAAACCGACAGGGTTTAAACTGGTCATTGGGGATGAAGCCTGGTTAGATCACCTTTTTAGCGAGATAGCCAAACGCGATATACAGCGGGCACCGGATTTTATCACGATTGACAGTTGTGACGGCGGCACCGGCGCAGCACCCATGCCTTTACTGGATGACGTCGGGTTACCAATAAGAGAATCGCTACCCATGGTCATCAACAAGCTGAACCGCTACCACTTGCGTGATCGTATACGGATTATCGTATCAGGCAAACTTATTACACCATCCGGGGTTGCCTGGGCACTTTGTGCAGGAGCCGATTTTGTCAATTCTGCCCGGGGATTTATGTTCGCCCTTGGCTGCATTCAGGCCCTTAAATGTAATCGCAACACCTGTCCCACCGGTATTACGACACATGACCGCAGGTTGCAACGAGGTCTGAATCCGCGGGAAAAAGCGAAAAAAATAAAAAATTTCGTCGACAAGATACATTACGGCACCGCATTAATTGCACATTCGTGCGGAGTCGCACATCAACGTGAGTTAACCCGGACCCATTGCCGCATTGTCCAGCCCGATGGAAAATCAATACTCATGAGCCAGTTATATAATGAATAATGGTTTTTGCTGACAATACCTTGCCAGGCACACGATTTATGCCTGGTGCAAACGCTTTTCATAGCTGCGTAACCAGAGCGTCAGCGGGATTGCCAGGCTTATGAGAACGGCAATGGCCAGGTACAATGCAGATAAGCCGATATGTGTGCCAGCCTCTATACCGGCGATGGGACCTATCGTGCCACCAATATCACCAAAGAATTGATAAATACCAACCGCCGGACCGTGCTGTTCTGGTTTGGTTGCATCCCCAAGTAGCGCCATCATTGGTAGCGTCACTCCGTTGAAGGAAATGCCGATAAGTATTGCGCCCAGCAGCATCACCCATATAGAAGACTGGGCCAGTGCCAGAGTACAAAAGCCCAAAGCCAGTACGGCGAGGGCAGGGATAACCAGGCTTGCCCGGTAATCCGCCGCATCAATTGCGCGACCAATATAAAAGGCAACAATTGCCGAACACGCAATAAGAATGGCCATGACCATACCTGACGTACCCGGTGCTTGCAGCGCAAACAGATGGAATTGACGTTCCTGAATCAGCAACACTAATGTTGCCAACAGGACTCCCTGAACGGTCAGAAAGATAAGCATATTGAAGCCCCAGGCCGCGATAAGAAATGGACGCGTCGGGGAAGGGCGAAGCAGTAATGATAGTTTGCCGTGCTTGCGCAGACCCGGCGAGCGAATATTGACATTACCTGATTGACCCGGCAAAAAAGTAATCGCAAACAGGGCGCCTGCAAAGGTGATTCCTGCGCCGGTGAGAAAGGCAACATCGTCCGAAAACACGTCAGCAAGCACACCTCCGATGACAAGACCGGCAGGCATGGCGGCGCTCATGGCAACCCGCACTGTCGAAATCTTACGCCCGCGATCCTCTTTATCCGATAAGCTCAGAACCACAGCCTGCGCACCAACAAACAGAAACGCCGTACCTATGCCAAACAATGCGCGCCCGGCAAGCAACCACCATGCAGCGTGTCCAAAATGCAATGCCGCGCTGTAACTGAGCACACCAATCGTTTCTATACACAGAGCAACACCCAGAGTCAGACGCGGCCCCAGAGCGCCAATGATATGACCGGCCGGGACGTTAAATATCAGTCGTGAAATGCGATTGGCCGACAGGATCAAACCGACCATGAAGCCGGGTATCCCGAGCTCAAGACCGAGCGCCGGCAAAATCGGGAAGACAAGACCACCACCCAGCCCACCGATAAAAGCGAGTATGGCAATACGACGAGTAATCAGCGCTGGCTTCACTTTATGCAGATAAATACATCATGCCAACTGCTGACTCCAGAAGGAATTGGCGATAAATTGCTAATATAGACTGCCAGCAGAGGTTATTTGATGTTTAGCAAATATGCCGCGACAACGAAACCCAGCAGGGCGATGACGAATGAGAAGACAACGCCCATAAAGAGACCATGCCCCGGTTTCGTCTCTTCACGTCGGCGGTACTCATAGGCAAAAATCCAGTAACGTATGGTAGCCGCGAGCGCCATTAGCGCGCCGACCAGGACCATCAGACTGCCACCCCAAAACGAATAAGCGTTGTTGATATGCAGGTGATTCATAGCTGGTATTTGCTGACCCAACACCAGTCCGAACCGGTCTATCACAAAGCCCAGGGCCATCAAACCCAGCGCTGCGCGTACCCAGGACAACAGGGTGCGCTCGGCAGCAAAGTACACCAGTCGATGGGCGTTGGTGAGCTGTTCAAGTTCAGGCGAATTATCCGGCATACATCCTCCCAGTAAGGTGGCAGTACAAATCAATAGGCAGGTTACATTGTACCCAGTCCACGGGACCAGGAGAAAAGCTAATCAGTTCGAACAGGGGATAACGATTCGACAAAACTCGCATGTTCGTTGACGACACCTGCTCTTAGATGGCTGTGCCAGGTTTAATAATTCGTTAAAAACACAAAACACTTTTTCAGGGTCAAACTACCATTGGACGACGAGTTTAGTAGTTTGTATGGAATATAAACAAACACCTAATATCTAGTGTATTTTTTACTATAGTCTTATATGAGTATCCCGAATAATGAGTTTATTATCTGATACATGATTGCGGCTATACCTTAATTCCTGCGACTAGCAAAGGCTAACATGAGAATTTACAACCATATCGTATGCGCGACTGATTTTTCATCTTGCGGAGAATTCGCTTGCCATCGCGCTGTTGACTTAGCGTCACAATTTGATTCGCTACTGACCTTTCTTAATGTTGTAGAAAATTTTCCCGAAGATCGCTCCAATGAATTTATTGCACCTGAACATATCGACCCTGCTATTTACCGAGATACAGATGCACACAAGGACCTGGCCGAACTCGCAGGTCGATTTGATTACAAAGATATCAAACAACAAGTCTTGTTTAGCATGGACCCGGCATGGCATGACATAGTGCACTATGCAAAACAGATAAATGCCGATCTTATTGTACTTGGTAGTCACGGCAAACATGGAATTGCCTCACCCCTAGGTTCAACGGCCAGCGGTGTTGTAACTCACGCCCCCTGTGATGTGTTGGCAGTTCGCGCGCAAACAGATAAATAGCGCCACGAAAATAATGGGACGTTTCAAGTATGCGAGAAATTCTTTCACGACCCGACTTTGTCACGGAAATCCGTCCACTAACCTCCCCCTCTTATTCGGTCACATTCAGCCATGTAGTTACAAAGTTAAATAATATAGATTGTAGAAATTAAGTAAATTATTTTAATAGTTTAGGTGCAATAGTTATTACAATATATTGATTTTCAATACTGGAACGGTAAAAACCAGCTGGCAAGACCTGTTTAAAATCGAAGGTTTTGTCGAATCGTTATCCCCTGTTCGAACTGATTAGCTTTTCTCCTGGTCCCGTGGACTGGGTACAATGTAACCTGCCTATTGATTTGTACTGCCACCTTACTGGGAGGATGTATGC
>JARRNT010000012.1:0-38105 GCA_037384645.1 Gammaproteobacteria bacterium
CGAACTCTGGCGGGGCAAGGACAGGGTGAATTTTCACCCGGTAAATTCGTTCAGCTTTGCGATTGCCAAGGACAACCAGGCGTACCATGCGACGCTGCCCAGGTTCCAGAATGATTCGGCTTGGCGCAACCAGCAGACCACGTTTTTCCGGATCCGGTTCGGTAACTCGAGCCTCATTGGGTAAGCCGGGATGCACTATCTCTGCTGGGTCGATCTCGACATAGGCTCTTTGGGGACCATCATTGATAACCCAGATATCGCTACGCTGTATCTGAGGATTCGAAAAATCAACAACTGCCTGACTTATCCCGATACCCGCAATGGCGTTGCTCGTCGTCAACAACGCAAGCAAAAATAGAATTTTGCGATATAATGCCATGGCGAACTTCCTTTCTCGTGTACGTCCTTTTATTACCAGAGAGGGGCGTTACCGCCCCCCCTACTAATGCCACCATAACAGGGGTTATCATTGCGGTTGAACGTAGAGAGTCAATGTATCGGTATAGATGCTGGCGGGCACGGCCTGGAGATTTGCCGCAGGGACGCTAATGACGACACTCGCATTGTCAGCTGAACAGGCAATGTTAGGAACTGAACCGCCAGCAAAAGTTAGCGTTGCACCACTGGAGCCAAATGCTGTACCACCTGTCGTTGCACCAGCAGTAGTCGCCCAAGCCACATTGTAGGGCACAGGATTTGTTCCATCGCTTAGGTTGAAGGTATTGCTTGATCCTGGGTTAGCTGAAGTGGCAGTAATGCTATAACCGGCAGCCGAATTAGTCCCGACACAGAGGCTACCTGATAAGTTAACAGGGTTAGTCCCGTTGAAAGTCGCGGCAGCCGGATCGGTAATATTCGTAATCACAATTATTTTCGGCACGGTGACACTGAGATTCATGCTACCGGTAGAGTTCGCACCAATGGTGCCATTTGTGGCGGCCTGCGCGAAAGCAATCACGCCAATCAAGGTGGGAATCAGACCAATTTGTATTATTTTCTTTAATATCAACATGTTAAGTGCCTCACTATACTGTGGCGGTGCTAAAAACTGTGAATAAGAACACACTAATACTGTGACTTAGTTCACACTTCGAGTGTGGTTATCGGACATTCATGAGGAATCTTTAAACAATTTAATTACGGACATACTGGTGTGAAGAAGAGTTGGCGCAAAAAAGCGCCAGGACAGTTCTAGACAGACCCGTTACCTCACTGAGGCGCAACCACAGATCTCATCCAGCGGAAGCGTCCTCGCCCGCGCCTATCCCTTACAACGGTTGAACTGTCATGGACAATGTCCCGCTATAGGTGTCTGCGGGCGCCTTTTGTAAGTCCGATGCCTGGATTGTTACAATCACGGTTGTATTAGGACTTTTGCACTTGGTATTACTTCGCGGGTTTGGTGTAATCCCGGTCGCCAGCCCGGGTGAAAGGCTGGTGCCTGATGCAGACGTCGCTGAATTACCCCATTGAACTGTATATGGAATGACGTCGTTTGAAAGCGACCCCTGCAAATAAAAACTGCCACCACTACCGGTACCCGTGGCAGTTATAGTGTATTGCGTCGTCGCGCCGGGAGGCGTCCACCCAACGCAAAGCGTTTGCGTAAACTGGATTGGTCCCGTGCCTGACCAGGGTGGCACCACCGGGTCAGCAACTCCAGTAATAATGATGTTCGCCGCCTGCCCAATACTCACCATACCGCCAAGCAGGCATGATAATAGCAGCCTGGCTAGCAGCCTCCGGTTATCAGGTCTGGTCCGCAACCAGGATAAAAGTTGTTTCAGTTTCACATCGATAGTGGGAGTGATCGTGACATACGTAGTAGTTAAGCATGACAATTCCTTATTTTCCAGTCAAAGACATGATCAGCTGCCATGCAATAAATTCATAAATTTGCTTTTCCATGCCTATCACCTCGCATCGACGGAACAACCTCGCCAGCAACGGTATGGGACTTGCGCGCCTGAGAGGATAAATATATTGTGCAGTCTACCGTGGTTAACATAGCCTACCTGGTATAACACAACAGCAAACCGGACTTTTATGCGATTTTTTATTGCACAAAATAAGTCGAAGCCCTGTTTCAGATTTCCGCTGTGTATTAAATTTGACGAAATAACAACATGAACCTCACACCTGATTCTTTGTCGGTTATAAATATTCCTGTAGGGGCTTAACTGTGAAAAAGAAAACCTTTGTCGAACAATCTTCGATTCCTACACCTCCCCATCCGCAACATCGGCGCGAGCCCCTGCCCTGGTGCCAACCCAAACCCAGCGAGGAGGATCGGGATGCCCCTGCACGAATCCATGCGATTATGCAAAGCCCCAGTTACCGCCAGGCGGATGAAGATACCGATTTCCTCAACCAGGACTACACTCGCGGTGTCCGTTTGCAAATTGATTATCAAAAACCGGAATTCCTGCTACAACAACACGGCATTGAACACACTATCGTGGTTTTCGGCAGTACCCGAATCCGTGAACCTGGCACGGCCCGACTCAGGGTCGAGGGACTGCGAGCACAGCTGGCCAGAGACCCGGAGAACCCGGAGTTAAAACGGCACCTCCGAATTGCTGAGCGCTTACTGGATAAAAGTCGCTACTATGAAGTCGCGCGGGACTTTGGCAAACTGGTTAGCGAAGCCGGCAAGACAGTGGATGATGGCCAGCTGGTCATCATGACCGGAGGCGGACCCGGCATGATGGAGGCCGCCAATCGCGGCGCTTTCGATGTTGGCAGCAAGACCATTGGTCTAAATATTACTCTACCGCATGAACAGTACCCCAACCCATACATTACACCGGATTTATGTTTCCAGTTTCATTACTTCGCCCTGCGCAAGCTGCACTTCCTGTTACGAACCCGCGCCCTGGTTGCGTTTCCAGGTGGCTATGGCACGTTTGATGAACTTTTTGAAACCCTGACACTTATCCAGACACGCAAGATTAAACCGGTACCAATAGTACTGGTCGGAAAAGATTACTGGCGCCAGGCCGTCAATATCGACTTTCTGGTAGAAGAAGGCGTAATTGATGAAGAGGACCAGGAGTTATTCTGGTATGCCGAGTCTGCGTCAGAAATCTGGAACGGGATCCTGCAATGGTATGAAGCCAATGGCACCCGCCTGATATGAGGTATGGCTTGATATCGATCAAGAACCCGGCCGAATTCATCCAAATCGGGAACCCGGGGTATTCAATTTTATTGCAAACAGGCAGATTATTGTCATAAAAGGTGTTTTGAGTTCCACGTGTATCGCCTGCACCTACAATAAGACGAATGAAAGGATTACAGTATGCAGATCGAATTTCATGGTGCCGACCGAAATGTCACCGGCTCCTGCCATCTCGTGGAATGTGCCGGCCACCGTATCCTGATTGACTGCGGTCTGTATCAGGGCGGACGGGAACTGGATGAGGAGAACAGCGAAGATTTCGGATTTGATCCAGCCAGTATCGATTATCTATTGTTGACCCATGCCCATCTCGATCACTGCGGGCGCATCCCCCTCCTGAGTAAACGCGGTTTCCATGGTGAAATCATCACGACTGCGGCGTCGCGAGAACTGGCCCGTCTGGTGATGCTCGATTCAGCCCATCTGCAGGAGGAAGAAGCGCGATACCAGGCCCGTAAAAAGGCCCGTCATGGCCACCGTCATGCAAAACCACCTTTGTATACCGTATTGGATGCGCTTAACAGTACGGAACATTTTGGCCGTACTGCCAGCTATAACCAGCCACTACAACTGGCACCAGGGATCACAGCAACCTTTGTCGACGCCGGGCATATCCTCGGTTCGGCGAGTATTTTTCTCGAACTGGAAGAGAACGGCCAGACACGCACGGTTTTGTTTTCCGGTGATCTTGGTAACGCCGGCCGGCCTTTGCTGCGAAACCCGGTTACAACGAAAAAACCTGAAGTCGTCGTGATGGAAACGACTTATGGCGACCGGCAACACAAGCAGCTGGCACCCTCGGTGGAAGAACTGTACGAAGCCATCACGGAAACATTCAAACACGGCGGTAACGTCATCATTCCAACCTTCGCCCTGGAGCGCGCCCAGGAGTTGCTCTATTATATCCGTGAGGGCGTGGAACAGGACCGTATCCCGGAATCTATCCAGGTCTTTCTGGATTCACCCATGGCCATTTCGGCCACCGAAATCTTTGAACACCATCCTGAATGTTTTGAACCCGAGATTGCCGCGCTATTTCATAAGGGGAATGATCCATTCCATCTACCGGGACTGCATTTCACGCGTGAGACGGCAGAATCCATCGCCTTGAATCAGGTCAGGGGCGCTGTCATTCTGGCCGGTTCGGGTATGTGTACCGGCGGTCGCGTTCGTCACCATTTGCGACATAACTTATGGCAGGAGGAATCCAGCGTCGTCTTTGTTGGTTACGCAGCGATCGGGACCCTTGCCCGCCGAATTGTCGATGGAGCGAAACAGGTCCGTATCTTTGGGGAAGAGATCCCCGTTCGAGCCAAGATCTATACGATTAATGGCTTTTCAGCTCATGCAGACCAGGCCGAGCTTCTCGCCTGGCATCAAATCATCGGTACACCTGAACACACGTTTCTGGTGCATGGCGATGCCGATGTCATGTCCCACTTTGCACAAAAACTGCACGACACCAAGGTGACAATGCCGGCACTCGGAGAAAGCTTTCCCCTTTAAAGGTGATTTGATTTTAAACGTTGTTCCGGGGCAGCGAAGCAGCATTCAAATATCAAGCTTGCTTAGATCCAGACGATCATCTTTCATTGGTGGGCACCAGTAATATGCACCAGTGATCGGGCGGCTGAATCCAAACATGGCATCCGTGATCGCGTCTTCCATACCTATCATACGTTTGAGAATAGTTTCATAGGCATCCAGTGATCTGCCAAAGGCTGTAAATATTATACCGGCTTCAGTTGCATCGACCCATGGCATGGACCGCCTGACTATAAATGCCGGCGGGTTCCGGCACAGCCAAACCTTAACTTAACTATATTAAAGTGATAACCCACACAGAAGATGACTGGACTCTCTTGATATACATGGACTATAGTTGTCCTGAAATTTTATGCAAACAACCAGAATACGATTGACATTTGGAGACATGCATGGGCAAACGAGTGAAAGCGCTATTTTTAACTATTGTTGTCGCAGTATTGGTTAGCAGCTGTGGTGGTGGTTCAGGACTAGACACAAGTACGCAGTTTACCACTGCTTCCTCGAATGCAACTCTCGAAAATGTTGGCAGGACTATCGCTACAGCGAGTGCCTACCAGGGCTGGCAACCACGAATTGCCGGTCCAGGCCGTATCGTTGCTACCCGCCATCACGCTGGGCATATTGCAAAGATCAGTATCAGTTACACCACCAATAGCTTCACCATCCAGCATCTCAATAGTGACAACATGGGGTATACCGGTAGTTCCATATCCTCTGTTTACGAAGACTGGATAGACGACCTCAGAAGCGAAATCAAACGACGCTTATCCGCACTCTAGTCCGAACCTCTACAGGCCAATAGCTTTTGACAGTCGATTCACTTGATCATAATTTTGTGAATCGACTTTATATTACGCACCCAGGGCGACCATTTTTTGAGATTAGTGGGTAAATTCCCAATTGCCGCCTTGGCCGCCTGTACCGATGGATAGGCACCATATACCAGGGAATACCAGTCCTCACCGGAACGGCGGGAATGATAATAACCCGCTTTTCCCGCAAGATTATTATCGTTGTAATATTTTTGAATGAGTGCCTTATTCGAACTGCTGGCAAGTTGCAGGGTATAGTCACCGGGCTTTTGCGCCGCTACCCAGGCCTGAGGACCCAGTGTGAGTGTGACATGCGAAGTTTGAGTGGTTGGCTTTATTGCATGCGGATTGATGTCTGCATAGGCCTCCGCCATCCCCTGCCGAGCAGCCATGGAAAACCAGTATCGAGACAGATTTTCATCAGCCATTACACCTTCACCCTGCTGGTATAACAACGCCAGATTAAACTGCGCTACCGGGTCGCCATCATTGGCTAACGGCAGCCAAAGTTTTGCCGCCTTGTGGTAATCACCCTGTTCCTGGGCCATCAGGGCCTGGGCCCGATCAGCGAAGGCCGCCGGTATTATCAGCACGGTCAAAAAGAGGATAGAGAGTGTCTGGATAAAAACAGGTCCGGCAACGCTGTTAGGACTATTATTCATAGAATAAAGGTATTACCAGTCAGTTCTGACAATTAATCGCAATGGACTCCATGAAGTTCAATCTAGAACAGTTGGAAAGCCAGTCATATAGAACCAGATTCGTTTGCCGTTTCTCATCAGGATAAAACATGCGTTTGTTGGGAAAGGGATAACGAGGCTCCAGTGGCTGTTGCCCCTGGTAACTCACCACTTCGGCAAGTTTTGCATCTAGATAGATACGCACCTTGAAATGCAAATCGCTCAGCAGTGCCCGTTCCTCTCCGGGCTGAAAGATCTGCTGAATACCCAGCAGCAATGTATAACGAGTATGTTCCAGCAGACTAAGAATAATACGGGTGCCGGATAATTCAAATTCCACTTTCCCCTGCTCCTGCAGCTGGCTCTGCTGAAGCAACTCGATCAATACGTTGAAATTACGCTCAAAATACCACATCGGGTTTCGAGGTTTCGCTTTCATGATTGAATGTGTCATCTGGCTACAATCTACTTACTTCCAATGTGTATCGGCGGCTCAGGGTTATGCTTAACTGTAGCTCATTCTTCCACGACATTGAAAAAATTGCCAGCCTTGACATGCCGACGAAGTATGCTCAAATATGAAGTTGAATAGCATCTTTCGACGACAAAAAATGACGCCTGACAGACACCCCTATTGAAAAATCGGGTCCAGGTGTTGCATGTCATTGATCACGCGCCAGCTACCACCACCTTTAACAACCTTTCTTTTCCAGTCAGACAGACGCTTCATATACTCTCTTGGATCGACATTATCAGAGTGCAACTTGGTTACATTCACCGCAATCACCTCAAACCCTTTGAGTTTCAGCGGAATATTTCGCACGTAACCGGGACGCAGGTCTTCCTTTAAATCGGAAAATATCAGGATAATCTTGCGGTTGGTATTTGCCTCATTCAGAAATTCAATAGCCTGCAACAATCCGCCCGTGATATCTGTGTAGGCACTCGGTCTGACCTTTTTGATAAATTTATCCACCACCTTGCTAAATTCACGTTTTTGATCATTAGCCATGCTTGGTCGATCATCAAACGTACGTTTATCGATTATGTCTTTCTGGGTGAAACTGCCTGTATTGACCTGGGCAACGGCAAACGTATCTCCTGGGTTAAGTTTGGCCAGGATGAAATTGATAATCTTCTTGGCCTGTGACAACTCCTTGGTATAAGTGCCTGAGGTATCGACCAGCATGTAAACGCCCTGGTTATATTGGCTACTGAATTTCGAGCAGCCGCTCAAACCGACCAGTGTCAGCAACAATACCAGACATATTTTTTTCATCAGATTTTTTTCCCTTCCAGGTAGACTGATGCCGTATCAGTGGAATCTTTTTTGTCTGCCTGTTTTCCCCTAATCGCACGTTCTATCCACAAGGGAGCAAAAATGATCAAATCATAAAGCTGTATCAGTGCATTCGACATGAACCGTACAATATTGCCTATCAGACGGAGCAACCAGGCACATACCCTGAGCAGGCTCACCCCGACAACACCGAGTACAGTACGTAATGAATGAACAAAGGTCTCCAATGGAATTGCCACAAACATGAGAGCAAACGGCAGGACGAAGCCCATGCCCATCTGTGCCGCCGTGGTTATCCATTGGTTTGGATTTTTTGCTGCCGCCGCGCCCTGGCCGCCAAGCAGGGAGGCCGTCGTTCTGACATCATCCTGCATCAACAGATCACGCATAAAGGCGAGACCTGCTTCTACAAAGGCAAGGAATAGCAGGATGGAAAAGAATGTCCAGACCAGGCGAATACGGGTCTTATCATTAAGCGCACCGATCACCGGAAACAGACGGGTGATGCGCAGGGTTTCCATCAGGAAGAGGCCCATCGCCAGCTCCACCAGGATAATGACCATGGCGGCGATCTGGTTGATTGGGATTCCCATTATGCGACTGGTGCCGCCTACCATTTCCGACATGGGTCTGGCGATCAGATTGAAATTAATCAGCGCACCACCCACAGCAACTGCCAATACGAAGGCGGCGATAAAAAACTGGGTAAGTGAAGAAGACGATAACATACGTACCGCCTTGTCCGTCTGCTTGACGATACCCTCGTACTCCTCCATGTGTCGATCGATGGCTTGCGAACGTGTCAGCAGACTGTTGACACTCTTATCTACCTGACCCAGGACTGACCTGAGCTTACGCCAGTGCGGCATCATGTGTTTGAGATGCTCGTGGCGTTTGTGGCTGGATTTACGATATTCCTCAATGGCCTGGGTGTTGGCCTTGATCATGGAAGCATGGATATCTTCCAGAATACTGGCCACCATTGGGTCTTTGCCTGGAATTTTGGCCACTGCATCGACGGCCTTGACCCAACCCGGCGGATCGGGCGGGACTTCTGTACTGTTTTTGTAATCATCATCGATCACAGTAATTTCTTCACTCAATTGCCGGTGGAGCGTCGGATATTCGGCCAGGTCGCGACGAACGGTCGCGTCAATACGATCAAATTCCCGTTCGATGATGCGCTCCGCGGCCTCCTTTCCCTGGGCCAACAGGACTTCGCGGTTACGGTTGTTGAGACGTGTTTCCGCACGCATGACCGCACGTGCAGACAAGCGCATGGCGTTGTGGATTACCCGACAGAACGAGCGGATGGCAAGATGGGCAAGGGAACGCGCGAAGTACATCACGAACACCAGCAAAACCAGCCAGATGATCCCGGACAGGATCGGGCTAGAGACAACCATAAAAATATCACCCTTGCTCATTCGCTCACTCCTTCCAGATTTTTTAGTCTTTCGCGTGCCAGTTCAAATTAATAGTAGAGCCCAGCATTGATAGCAACCCTCGAATTGATCACAATTCACCCTGACATCCAAATTTATTCTCTATAAAACAATGAGTTAAAATATACCGCATTTCTGGTAATAGATATCTCTGCCCGCAAATTGTCATAATAATGCAAGGCTGAATTAACCCTAATATATTAATTTATATTGATCAAAGTAGTGATGGAAATCGCCATTTCACTAAGTTTGATATTGTCTGACCATATGCCCTGTTAAATCCAGCTCAGACATATTTGTCGTCTCCGGCATCGAGCGAAATCTCACCAATCTCCACCATATCCCAGATGACTGTCAGAATTTTCTTTCGTGCTGCCTTGACTTCACTCAGCCTGAGCACTCCGCCTGTCTCCAGGTCATCGCGTAACATTTCACCCGCGCGACGTGACATATTTCTGAAAATTTTATCCTTTATCGCCTCATCTGCACCACGCAAAGCGATGCGCAAGGTCTCCGAGGTAATTTCACGCAACATGGTCTGGATGGCACGGTCATCCAGTTCAATTAGCTTTGTGAATTCAAATTTCAGCTCCTGAATACCCTCGCCAAGATCCTCATCGTATGTCCGAATTTTCATGAGGAGTTCCGCCTCCAGTTTGCCATCGAGAAAATTCATAATATTGGCAGCAGTCTTCAGGCCTCCCATGGTGTAGGAGCGGATATGAGTCATGTTTTCGGATAACTGTTGTGTCACGGACTCATTGAGTTCGTCTAAGGCACCAGGAGGTATCCCGTCCAGTGATGCTATGCGCATGACGAGATCGACTTGCATGCTATCAGGCAATGCGGCCAGTACCTCGGCTGCCTGGTCTTGTTCCAGATAAGATAGTATTATGGCTATAGCCTGTGGATGTTCCAGTCGTAGTAAATCGGCTACCGTGCGAGGCTCCATCCATTTCAAGGCATCCAGTCCTTTAAATTGCTGACCTAACTGGATGCGATCAAGCATATACCTGGCTTTATCTTCACCGAAGGCATTATCCAGAAGCGCATGCAGGTAGTCCCGGTTATTCACTCCCAGCTCTGTTTGTTGATCCACTGTATTGCAAAAATCAGCGAGTACCTTACTGACCGATTCCTGCGAAACTTGCTCCAGTGCTGCCATAGTCTGGCCGAGCTTTTGCACTTCCCCTGCTGACATATGCGTGATGACCTTCGCAGCCAGCTGTTCCCCGAGGGTCATTAACAAAATCACAGCACGTTCAGCGCCGGATAATCCACTTGCTTCAGATTTGACTGATACCATACTCGATTACTTCGACAGAACTAGCTTTCAGCGAGCCACTGTTTTACCACCTGCGCTACTCGCTTGGGCTCCTGGCTGACCATGGCCTTAACAAGCTCCAGATTCAACGCGTCGTCATTGTCTCGGGAACTATGCCGCACCTCATCGTCGGGAACGGCGACCTGTTTCTGTTCCTGCTTATCCTCTGCCGTGCCAGCAATCTGATTGACAGCAGTAGAGCCTGCCAGATGGCGCAGCATTGGCCGTAACACGCCAAGCAACATCAGTATTGCAATCAATCCGCCAAGGAGTTGCCAGCTCGCTCCCCACACAGGGAGGAAATTGCCAAGTCGACGAAACCACAGTGCAATGTATATTGCCAGGGCGATACTGACAGCCAGCCCTAACAACAGGACCAGCTGACGCATTAGCGGCAAATTCGCCATGCCCCAAAATGATGCTTTTAGTTGCGTCGACTTCATCGATATTCTTGCCCTGGTCTTGCGGTTTTACACTGCATGTTCTTGTTTTTCGGTATACGTGACGAGACGTACTTCGGTTTCCATGTGCCTGCCTGATTTGTTGCTTATCGTTCATTTATCGGCCTGACGCTCGGGAACATTTATGCCAGACATGGCCTGAGTCACTCCCAGCACTAACTTTTTTGAGGTTAGTTAACGCCCTGGCATCAGAGACACCCATGTCTCCTTAAGCAAAAGACATACCTGATATTATTAGTAAGAGTTACAATGATTTAGAGCGGAAAGAAAATTGAGACGTCAAATTCCCGACACATGATCCTGACGCTGCAAGCCGAACTTGCGCATTTTTTCGACCAGGGTTGTCCTGCGCATGGCCAAACGTTTGGCGGCATGGGCAACGATACCATCGGCCTCATCCAGCGCCTGTTTAATCAAAGAGTATTCCAGCTGGTTAAGATGTTCCTTGAGGTCCAGGCCATCACGTGGCAGACGCACGACTTCGTCGATTTCGTGCGCGTGCGGCAGCGCAGATTTAACCGGGGATTCCATAGCAGAATCAGACTCTTCAGGAAGATGGCCGCAGAATTTTTCCGGTAAATCACGCACATCAACCACGCCGTAAGGGAACATAATTATCAGGCGCTCTACCAGATTGGACAGCTCACGCACGTTACCGGGCCAGGGATACTGGGTCAATGCTGTGATTGCTGCTGGCGTAAGACGAACCGAGCCACGCTGTTCGTGTTCCATACGAGTAATCAGTTCCTTTACCAACAAGCCGATGTCTTCACTGCGCTCACGAAGCGCCGGCATTTCGATGGGAAACACGTTCAGGCGATAATACAGGTCTTCGCGAAAACGGCCTTCCCGGATTTCCTCATCCAGGTCACGATGCGTCGCAGCGACGATACGCACATCAGCCTTGAGACTGCGATTGCTGCCGACTCGTTCGTAAATGCGTTCCTGTAATACCCGCAATATTTTGACCTGCATGGGAAGTGGCATGTCACCAATCTCATCCAGAAATAGAGTACCCCCTTCCGCCAGTTCAAACCGGCCCCGGCGTGCACTAATGGCACCGGTGAAGGCACCTTTTTCATGACCGAATAACTCGCTCTCCAGCAAATCCGGTGGAATTGCCCCACAATTAACCGGAACAAAGGGCTGATCCCGGCGTGAGGAATAGTAATGCAGATGACGAGCTACCACTTCCTTGCCAGTACCGGAATCTCCCAGGATCAAGACATTGGCATCGGTATCCGCCACTTTTTCAATAAGCTTGCGCACGTGCACAATCGCGCGGCTATGCCCAACCAGAGAACGAAACAGCATGGGTGTCGAGCCTGCCTCTCCGTTCTGGGACTCACGGTATACCTGAGCCAGGTGCAGGGCGTGGACCAACTGGCGATGTTTGACCGGTACCCCGATGACGTTGACGATAAGCTTGGCTAATTGTGAATTCAGCAGGCTTTTGTCTCGTAACTCCGTCAACAACAATACCGGGGTGGCATGCTCAAACCTTGACTTGACCGCCTCAATCAGCGCAATGACATGCTGGTTGTCACTGCACTCACCAACAACCACAACATCCGGTGGTGATGCCTGTATTACCTCTTGCCACCCGGAATAATTGCTGGAGGCATAAATATCATTATCGATAAAATCCAGCAGCAGTTCGAGCTGAGCGCGACGCTCGTTATTATCGTCAATCAGCAAAATGGACATGTCACTTCCCGACAAGCTCTAGCCCTCACTTTAAATGCTTGTATGTTTTTTAGGATACGGAAATTTTGAAATTTCCATTATGGTAGAGGGTAGCCATTGGCCGAAAGAAAGTCAAAATTTTGGCGGATCCTGCCCTGCCACAGGCAAGCTCAGACAAGCAACTGATAATCAAGTATTTCAGTCAGAAGCCTGATGACCGGCAAATCGGGTACGTGCCATGGCAATCTGGCGTCTGTGCTGGCGAAACACCCAGCGCGACCAGATTGCCTGTTCATCATCACTCAAACCATGCATATCGACTTCCATCCAGCCCTCTTCCACAGCCAGGACCCTGGCCTCGAAGCCAAGCGCTATCGGTAAATTGACCTCTGGATAAAGTGATACCTGTAACAGAGTGCCAACGGGTGGTGCTGAAATGACATGCCAGGCCAGGCTATCGTTGCTGAAGCGGACCGTGATGGCCTCCTGTGGCGATTGCCGTTCTTGCAACAAAAGCCCCAGAAGCTGGGTGATGACGTTTAGTTTCGCCTCGATTCGCAGCAATTCGCTTGCGGTCTCAGAATCCGGCGTGGACATGAGCGGCTCATCCAGATTATCGAGGAGACTGAAGATAATATGATTTAGTGCGGGATTAACCGACGCTGCGGTCGATTCCTGGCGTGTCCAGGTTAGGGGCATACTGCGTTCAAGTAAGATGGATCCGCGCATATCTGAATCGCCCTGTGCTTAGGGTCTGGCCGGTTGATGGCACATGGTTTCTAACACTGTATCTCAGCCATGTTATAACATGCGGACGCCTGCTTGGGCAGGCTCCATAGAACCTGAATGGAGCGACGACAGTTTCGGTCCAGTTTTTGTACGAATTATCCAACCTGAATGTGAAAAGCCGGGGGCTCCCCAGCAAGGTGACAAATGCTGTTACAGATGCGGCTGTCTCAATCCTGGTTCCTGACGACTGTTGACGATGAAACCTAGGTGCAGCCAAAAACAGAAAGATAACTAACTGATTCTCAACAGAGTCTTATTCATACAAATGACCAGACTGCATGACGACAGGACGATAGTGAAAAAAATGAAATATGACGTGCCAGAACGATTCATTAATGCAGAACTGGCATGCCGCGAATGTATAGTGACCAGGTGCGATGTGAACGAAAATATGCACTAAAAGTGTGAATAAATCTCGGCCTTGCAATATGCTGACAATGAGCCATGTTTAGGTCGATTATGGTGACATTTTACTCTCATATTCAGATTCAGCGTGGCGGCAAGGAATACCGCGTTAACCCGGAACGCTTTTTTTATATCAAGCGTGTTGGCTGGTTTGTGCGTACACGTGGCGAAATTGAGATTTGTGAAGGTCTGGAATTAGTTGATGGCATTCTCGGGCCGTTTTCATCCCGTTCCAGAGCCAAATTTCATTTACTCAAGATCATTTACGAAGATCAGCCAGCGCTGTTTGAGGACAGGCCGCCAAATTTTTAGATTCGGGCAATTAAATTATAATAATATGAGGAATTACATATAGATACATATAGGGGCCTAAAGCTTTTGGAGCAAACTCCGTTAATAGGAATGGCTATCAGCATTAGGAGTAAAATTTCATGCCCGACGACGTCAGCGGCAACAATTCAAACCACAACCACCAGACGACTCAGGACAGCACTCGCGAGGGTGATACCACAGACAGCCGCCCCCCCAAGGGAACTGGCAAGCCTGACACTGTTGAGGTGAGCGAAATGACATCGCAACTGAAATCACTGGAGCAAAAACTGGTCAAACAGCCTGACGTGGACCAGGATCGCGTTAACCGCATGCGGGAGGCGATCCATCGCGGAAAGTACCGAGTCGATTCTGACCGCGTCGCTAACAAAATGCTGGGATTCGAAGAGGATTTTTGATCCCGACCCGCATGTGAATAGGCAACATGCCGTTGCATAGTTATTTAACCAGCTTAGCCAGTAACTCAGGACGCTCGCCAGGCAGGCCGACACACTGCAACTGAAACATACCATCCTCACCCGGGATAAATTCGCGACTCTGCAATCACTAGCCCGAACCAAAGAAGCATTGGCTACAAGAACGAGCAACTGGCATAGTAACGTCGTTTTCTCTCCGGCAACTGAGTATCAATAAGAATTTCAACGCAATCAAAAATTTAGATTGCCGGGACCTGGCGTAAACCACTGACGCATTTTAATGAGATATGGAATAAAACCGGCATCTCGTCAGCAGCCCGGTCTCAAGTCGCCGCCTGGAGAATATAATCAACTGCCAGCAACGCCGCAGCATTCACTTATCATCCTGTCCGTCCTGATACATACACATACATGCCAGCAATGAAATCATCGCAGCATGATGGTAAAATGCTCGAAACTAACTGGATACACGCCCCGGATGCACAGCTCAATAGCAAGCGTCCCGCCTAAATGCTGATGCCAGGATTTATTTGCGTGTTTTTCAATCAACTGGCAGCTTTCCTGGCCAGGTTACTCATGTAGACTATGCGTGGTAAATTACTGGTTAGTACTAGTTTGTTGCACTGTTCATAAAGTCCCCGTGGCACAGCTGGATAGCGCGGCTCCCTCCTAAGGAGCAGGTCAGAGGTTCGAATCCTCTCGGGGACGCCATATATTTATCCAGATGCAGATTCCATTATTCTCGCTATAAGCATTACGAATAAACTTTCAGCCGTCGTTGCATCATGACTTAAACAAGGTTTACTGTCTTTGATTGAACGTTGTAAATGAGGTTACCGTATTGCCTGTTATATTAGTTGCTATTGCGCTAGTTAAAGGCATTGCATCTTTCACGCTGCTTGCAATCGATAGCTTAAAATAAATATTCCGCAGATGCTTATTAATGTCTGGGCCATTGCCTGGCATCGATGGTTTCCTGGTAGGCGTGCCAGACGCCATGTCCGATCACGGGCAGCAAGATGATAAAGCCAAGCAACGCCGTTGCAAAACCAATGAGCACAGATAGCACAATAATTAGCGCCCAGACAAACATGACTTTTTTGTTGGACAACACCGCATGTGTACTGGTCACCACGGCGGTTATCATATCGGTATCGCGATCCATGATCATGGGCAGGGAAAACGCGCTGGCGCAAAAGATGATGGCACAAAACAGGGTACCGACAACACTACCGATCCCCAGGTAGAGCAGAAAACCGTTCCAGCTCGCGTCTGTATTCACCGGATAGAAAATATTGAGCATCGATGCCGCCCGCGCCCACAGCAGGAACACAACCAGCAATATGAACCCATACAAAATTACATTACCGATGTGCCTGCCACCTTCACGCAAACAATAGCCCAACACAGGTACTCGGCCATCCTGTAACTGACAGCTGATCGAATACAGGCCAATCGCAACAAAAGGCCCGACCAGGATAAATCCGGACATAATACCAAGGATAGTGTACAGGTTGCCTAGCAGATGGCCGATAAAAATAAGCCCATAGCCCAGCAGGCACAATGCAAAACCGTATGTCAGGCTTTGTCGCGGCGCTTGCTTTAGATCATTCCAGCCCATGCGTAACCAACGTAAAGGCGCACCGATACTCAAGGTTCGGCATGGCGCGACAAAGGGTAATTCTGTCGGATCGATATTCTGTTTTTCGGGCGCTTGCTGATTCATTTGTGTGACCTTTGCAAACAGCATAGTCCATCCCGCACCGGATATACCATTATATATTTCCAGACACATGTCCGTCCCGCGGCAGGCTGTCAGCATATTCCCGACTGCTTCTATTGGTTACTATCCTGTCAGATTTTTCCTACAACGATTTAAAGGAATACTGACAGGCATCATGCTGGCGACTGAATTAAACTACCTAAAAATTACGGTCAATTGAGTGACGACAAATGCGCAAGCAGGATACATTGAATTCGAATCAAACAGATATGACGCAAAGCCGGAGCAACCCGGACCGCTACTTTCATATCATGACCAAAGGCTGGTACATCTTTACGCGGGAAGGGATTAAAGGACCATTTTACGACAAATCGCGTGCTGCCTTGTTTTTACAGCAGCATATTTACGAGCCGGCTGAAACGCCGGACCCGAGTGAATGGTGGCGGTAACAGTTAACCAGTATGCCACTGGCATTTACGGGGCGTACGCCCCGTTTTTTTAGCTTAATTTCTGCAGCGTATCGCGCCAGTCCGCGTTTGTACTGCTTTCCTGCTTGAGAAGAATCTTGGTGCCATCCAGTCCATCAATCCAGCCATGTATACCGGGCACAGGCTTGTTCTCAAATCCCCACCAGACACCATTCTCGTCCTGAGCAATCCAGTTCAGGGTCTTTTTGTCGATTGATATAGAACTTTGAGTATGCGTAATCCTGGAACGTTCTATACGCTCCAGGATTTGTTCCAGTTCCTTGCGGCCCACCTGAAGCGTCGGATCCAGCTCCATCGTCAGCGGCTCGGTTTCGATATTCTCAAAACTCAAAGCATATTTTCCTATCACGACCACATCCCCGCTTTTCAATTTTCTACGCTGTACTGCAATCCCATTAACAAGCGTACCGTTGGTGCTATCGCAGTCTTCGATAAAGATACCTTCATCCTGGCTCATAAGGCGGGCATGGTGGCTACTGACAGTCGTATCTTCCAGGCGAATATCGTTATCAAGTTTGCGTCCGATACTCATTACACCGCGCGTTAGTAATAACTCATCGATCTTTCGCCCGTTATAGCGGATTGTAATTTTGCTGCTCATGCTTTCCTGTCGAATCGAATTTGGAAAATGATATACGTTCCCTGTCGTATCCACCGCAGTTCGTCGACTACATGGGGATATCTTACCGCAATGGAGCAAAGTATAGTTTTCGACCTGCCATCTCCGCAACGTGACCGATATCTAATCACTTTCAAGCCGAACTGCAGCTGGGCGGGCGATTAGGCAGTCGGAAATGTGTGGACCACGCGGTATTGCGGGGCATGACTTAATTTATGATTACGGCATACTGAACACCGTTTCTGCCCCTGACCAGCCCAGGCGCCGAAACCACATTTCAGGGTCATCCTCGCCGCAGTGCAATAACATGACGGTTTTGCCGTCCATCACGGCCTGGTGCAGGATATCCAGCTTGTCGTCTGGGATATCGAGGCGACGCAAGGCGATAGTCAGGTGGGTCAGCGCCGCGCCCGTTGTCATAATGCCGGCACCGACGGCGGCGCCGGCAATGGCCTCCAGTAACGGACCGGCTATTAATACGGGACCAATACCGGGTAAAACCAGCATGCCAGCAGCACCTGCCAACAAACCACACAGAGAGCCCCACAAGGCCCCGCCGGCGCCCCAGACCTTGAATCGGGATTTTTCGTTGGTATAGGCAATGCCCAGAAAATCATCCCCCATGCCGCCGGCCTTATACAACACCGACACCTGATCCATGGGAAAATCATGCTTGATCAAATCCTCGACAACGGCATAAGCCTTGTCGGTATTGGCAAATACGGCGCCAATGTAATGTTTTGCATGTCCGCTCATAATCCGCCTTTCTCGCATTCAGTCATCCACTTCCGCTGACAGTGTAACGGGGCAGGAATGCTCACAGCCCTGATCCTCATCAATTCAATAAGATTGAAACCGACACCCTGGCCGCATAAAATCAGGGCGTTGTTACCGACACCACGGTCCGGAGGCACATGCAGACAGCCCCGCCGGTCGAGGGAGGTAACCGCGTAATATACTACGGATACAGATCTTTCTAAGATAACCTCCGGCAGCAATCATTATTTACTAGTCTTACAGGAGTGCAACCCATGTCCAAAGTCCCCTCGGATCGCGATCCAATTGAAGCGCTGGGCGAAGCCTACGAAACCCTGCTGGAGAAGAGCCTGGAAGAAGCGCGTACGGCAAAGGCCAAAACCGGGCCGGCCCTGCATAAGTTTATCGATGAGATTGCCGAGAAATCCTCTGATATAAACGAACTTGCCGGCGAAAAGACCATCAAGATCGGCCAATACCTGAAACGGGATCTCATCGCTGCCGCCAGCTACCTGGATAAAACCGGCAATGCACTGAAAGACTGGTTAGGCTTTGACTTGGCCTTACTGGAAGATCGCCTGCGTGATGACTTCAGCAAGGCGGCAGATCAGACAACCATTGAATTGCTGAAACTCAAACAGCAAGCCGCGGCCGCCCCCTATCATACCGGTGAAATCAGCGGACCCGGCACGTTAATATGTGATAGTTGTGGTGAGGTCCTGCATTTTCACAAGGCCGGCCATATTCCCCCCTGCCCTAAATGTCAGGCCACGACATTCCATCGTCAAAGCGAATAGGGTGAGCGCTAATATTGCTGGTTCAGGGGATCCTGCTGATAAAACCGTTGTAATTGCGCATACAGTTCCGCATCAAAGCGCACCAGGTGCTCAGGACAGGTAAAGAAGGTTTCACTGACCACCGCAAAAAACTCTGCTGGATTGGTCACCGCATAGGGGTCGATTTGGCTGTGGCCATGATGCTCAAGCGTGTATTGCAGCCGGGCATAAGCCTGGGAAAAGACCTGGGTCCAGGTCTCCCGCTGCATGTGCTGATGCAAGGGCGGCATCCCGTTGGCACTGCCATTGAGCATATCCAGCTTATGCGCAAACTCGTGCAGGACGACATTGGAACAGGCACCATGCGGGTGAGCACCCGGTCGGGCATCGGCCCAGGACAAAACTACCGGTCCGCGGTCCCAGGCCTCGCCGCCCAGCACCTGGCTATCTGTACTCACCAGCCCGGCACCGTCCATGACTTCGCGCCGCACCACGAAAGGGTCCGGATACAGAATGATTTCATGCCAGCCATCGAAATAACTCAGATCCAGTTCCAGGATCAGCAGGCAGGCCTGTGCCGCGATCTGATGACGCATCTGGTCAGTGACAACGAGTCCCCCCGCCCCACTGATGGCCTTCAGTTGTAAAAACAGACTCGCCAGTTCGCGCAGGCGATGGCGTTTACTCTGCGTTAAGTGTTGAAAAATGACCAGTTGCGCAACGACATCGCGCCACTGCTTTTCTGGTATGCGTCCCTTACGCAGGCGAGCGGCTTCCCGCCATCGCCTGAACCAGGTCACGGGATTTGTCTTTGCCATGAAGGATGACGCGTTAGCGATAACGGGGCGGATGACTGCGCCAGTAGCGCAACAGGATATAGCCGAATAACATGCCACCCAGATGGGCGAAATGCGCCACGCCCTCCATGGTTCCGGTCACCCCGAAATATAATTCAATACCGCCGTAGATCAACACAAACCATTTGGCACGCAGGATGATGGGCGGAAAGATCAGCATCAGGCGTTCATTCGGGAAGGTCAGGCCAAAGGCCAGTAGCAGGCCAAAAACCCCGCCGGAAGCACCAATGGTTGGATAGATACCGCCTGACTCAGCACTGTGGGTGGACACGAACAGCTGTACCAGACCTGCGCCGATGACACAGACAAAATAATAAACGGCAAAGGTTTTCGGACCCCATACCTGTTCCATGCGCGTGCCGAACAACCACAGGGCATACATATTCAGGGCAATGTGCAGAATCCCGCCGTGCAAAAAAGAATAGGTTACCAGTTGCCAGATCTGGAAATGGGGTGAGGCCTCGCCAAAAAGGGTCTGGCCACCGGTCTGCAAGGGCCAGAGCGCAAACCAGTAGATAATCGTGTTGCCGAGATTTGTATTTTCCAGCAAAAACAGGACACCATTGGCGATCAGCAATATCATCACGACCGACATGGAAACAGAAGAACGTCTATACATGTCTCACCACTTTACAAAATCCTATAGTTTGCCCGGTTCATCAGATCCTTGATATAGCTGACCCAACTAATATTCAGGGGCGTGCCATACCATATCGTATTAAAACCATCCGGTGTTAACCACTAAACCAGTCATCGTATCCTCCACCTGCTGACAATTGCTCAATTCAAGCAAAGCCAGCTATCCGCCATGTAGCCGGTTTAGCGAAATCTTGCTATCGTGATAATTATCCCACCATAACCCGGTCTATAGTAGGCATAGCGGGTTGAAATACAGTTCAGTTTGCCCAACACGTGACTGGCTGGCTGGATACCCTGGAGACGAGATCGCCATGAACAGCAGCGCGACAAAAACCTGTGCTATTTGCGGCAAGACTTTTACTGCACACCATATTGTATCGGGTGAGCTGGTACGCAAGGAAATTGCTGATGAAATTCTGAAAACGCATCCCGACTGGTCTGCCGAGAAATATATTTGTCGCCCTGATCTGGCAGAGTTTCGTGACAAATACGTCCACAACCTGCTTGAATCAGAAAAAGGCGAGCTATCCTCTCTGGAACAGGATGTCATACGCAGTATGCGCCAGCACGAACTGCTCTCCACCGATGTTGAAACCCAGTTCGAACAAAAATGGTCCTTCGGTGAACGCCTTGCGGATAAAATCGCCAAGTTCGGCGGCAGCTGGACATTTTTGATCTGCTTTGGCTTGTTCCTGTTTGTCTGGATCGGCATCAACTCTTTTGTCCTGATAACACACCCGCCGGATCCCTACCCCTATATCCTGCTCAATCTGATACTGTCCTGTCTTGCCGCCATTCAGGCGCCCATCATCATGATGAGTCAAAACCGTCAGGAGGCCAAAGACCGGGTACGTTCGCAACACGATTACCAGGTCAATCTCAAGGCCGAACTCGAGATCCGCCACCTGCACGAGAAGATGGATCACTTGCTCTCCCATCAATGGGATCGTCTGGTGCAAATTCAGGAACTGCAACTCGAACTGCTGTCGGACCTGGGCAACAAGCGCTGAAATAGACTGGCTCACAATCTGACAGGGTCAGGGAAGGTGCATATCACCGTCCTGATTTATCTCGTCGGGCGTTCGAATCGTCCCTGATTGATACCCATAAAAAAACCTCCTTGCGGAGGTTTTTGTATTTGGCGCGCCTGGAGCGATTCGAACGCCCGACCGCCTGGTTCGTAGCCAGGTACTCTATCCAGCTGAGCTACAGGCGCTTTGGGAGGGCGGAATTATACAGATATCGGTGAAAATACCCAAGAACGGATGAAGAAAAAAAGGGGCCACAAGGGCCCCTTTTCTATTTGTGGCGGAGACGAGCACAGGGAGGTGCGAGGTAGACCGCGTCGGGAACACGCGGTCGAGAGAGGGATTACTCGGGCTACGCCCTCGCCCTTCGGGCCAGCGCCACTTCGTGGCGCTGTTCCGGCTCGCTTCGCTCGCCGGTCGAACCGACTAATTGATATCGAGGGTTCGAATTCTACTGAACCTGACAAATAGAAAAGGGGCCACAAGGGCCCCTTTTCTATTTGTGGCGGAGAGAGAGGGATTCGAACCCTCGATGGAGCTTTTGACCCCATACTCCCTTAGCAGGGGAGCGCCTTCAGCCAGCTCGGCCATCTCTCCGAACAGGATATAAATACACACAAAACCCCGTACTGGCGGGGTTGGAGCTGGGAAGGATACAGAGGTAGGAAGTTCAGGTAAAGAGAAAGTGCCGGTATTTTTCCGCCTTATCCCTGGGCTTCTTTTTGTTCGTTTTTAATCCGTTCGTAGATTTCCTCACGATGCACGGAAACATCTTTCGGGGCATTTACACCAATACGGACCTGGTTACCTTTCACGCCCAGGACAGTCACCGTTACTTCGTCCCCGATCATGAGCGTCTCACCTACCCGTCGCGTCAAAATCAGCATATTTCTTCTCTCCTGCAAATGTTAGTCCTGAACATTACGTGCGATCCATGCATTGCGTGGCACGCTCTGGTTCGGGTATCGACCGTGCGCTGTCAAAACTTTAACCCGTTTTCGCCGGTTCAGGCGGCAGGTATCTGCTCCAGTTTAAAGGCGTCGTGCAACGCGCGTACCGCCAGTTCCAGGTATTTTTCATCCACTACCACCGAGATTTTGATCTCTGAGGTCGAGATCATTCGGATGTTGATGTTTTCCCTGGCCAGTGCCCCGAACATGGTACTCGCAATACCCGCATGAGAGCGCATCCCCACACCAACAAGGGAAATTTTAACAATTGTATCATCCCCGGTCACTTCCCGTGCCCCTAATTCCTGGGCTATTTTTTCCAGCATTTTCCGGGCCTTGGTGTAATCACTGCGATTCACCGTGAAGGTCACGTCGGTGCAGCCATCAGCACCGATATTCTGGATAATCATGTCGACTTCGATATTGGCCTCGCCGATGGGGCCCAGTATCTGATAGGCAATGCCCGGGTTGTCGGGTACACCACTGATGGTCAGTTCCGCTTCATCACGGTTAAAGGCGATGCCTGAGATAACGGCTTCTTCCATATTCTCGACCTCTTCGTCATAGGTGATCAGTGTCCCGGGACCTTCCTGGGAGGCATGCAGGACGCGCAAACGCACCCCGTATTTCCCGGCAAATTCCACTGAACGAATTTGTAATACCTTGGAGCCCAAACTGGCCATTTCGAGCATCTCTTCAAAGGTGATCCTGTCCAGGCGTCGGGCATTGGGCACCACGCGTGGATCGGTGGTATAGACACCATCCACGTCGGTATAGATCTGACATTCATCGGCCTTGAGCCCCGCGGCCAGGGCCACCGCCGTGGTATCGGAACCGCCACGACCCAGGGTGGTAATATTGCCATCCTCATCGACGCCCTGAAAGCCGGCGACCACGACGATACGGCCTTCCTGTAAATCCTGTCGCACCCGCTGTTCATCGATATCCATAATCCGGGCCTTGGTGTGGGCGTTGTCGGTACGAATTCGTACCTGGGCACCGGTATAGGAACGGGCGGACTGACCACGCTTCATGATAGCCATGCTCAACAGGGCAATCGTGACCTGTTCGCCCGTAGCCACCAGTACGTCGTATTCACGCGGTGTGGGATTGGGTGAAATTTGCCTGGCCAGCTCAATCAGGCGATTGGTTTCTCCGGACATGGCGGAAACCACCACCACGACATCGTTCCCGGCCTGTCTGGCGGTGATCACTTTTTCTGCAACATGCTCGATCTTCTCGATCGTACCGACCGAGGTGCCGCCGTATTTTTGAACGATCAACGCCATGGTTATGCTCGTGCGAAAAGCCGCAGATTAAACACTAAAAACCCGCGGAAAGAAAGGGACTGCGCGGAGATGCCCTGCCTAGGCACCCAATTGACTGCGGATCCACTCCGGCACCGATGCCAGCGCGGCGTCCAGGGCTGACGGGTCGTTGCCGCCGGCCTGGGCCATGTCGGGACGTCCACCACCCTTGCCACCGACTTGCTGGGCAACCGCATTGACCAGCTCGCCTGCCTTGATCTGCTTGGTCTGCTCTTTGGTCACACCGGCAACCAGGCTGACCTTGCCATTCTGCACGGCCGCCAACACGACCGCAGCATTGCCGAGCTTGTTCTTGAGCTGGTCCAGGGTGTCGCGCAGTGTCTTGACGTCAGCGCCGTCAAGCTTGGCGGCCAACACCTTGATACCGTTGATCTCCTGCGCCTGCGACGCCAGGTCACTGCCGGCACTGGAAGCAAGCTTGCCCTTGAGCTGTTCCAGCTCCTTTTCCAGCTGGCGATTACGTTCAACCAGTTGCCTGACCCGCTCACTGGCTTCATCCCGCTTGCCCTTGGTCAGTTGCGCAATATCATTGAGCTGGCGCTCTTCCTGTTCGACGTAATGCAACGCACCTTCGCCGGTCACCGCCTCGATACGGCGTACGCCCGCCGCAGTACCGGTTTCCTGGGTGATCTTGAACAGGCCAATGTCACCCGTGCGATCCACGTGGGTGCCGCCACACAACTCGGTAGAGAAATCCCCCATGCGCAGAACCCGGACGATATCGCCATATTTTTCGCCAAACAATGCCATGGCACCGCCCTTGATTGCCTCGTCCTGGGCCATGAGTTTGGTCTCTACCGGGTGGTTCAGACGAATGTGTTCGTTGACCAGCTCTTCGATCTGTTTGAGTTGTTCAGGCCTGACCGGCTCAAAATGCGAAAAATCAAAGCGCAGGCGATCGGCCTGAACCAGGGAGCCCTTTTGCTGCACGTGGTCACCCAATATCTTGCGCAGGGCCGCATGCATCAGGTGCGTCGCGGAGTGATTGTAGCGAATGGCCTGGCGCTTGGCGGCATCCACCTGTGCCTGGACTCTCTCTGCCTGTTTGATCACGCCGTCGGCCACTGTACCGAGATGGCCGAAGACATCATGGCCCTGCTTTTGCGTGTCGATCACCTGGAACTTGCCGGAGGTGGCCACGAGCAGGCCGGTATCCCCGACCTGGCCACCGGACTCGGCATAAAACGGCGTGCGATCGAGGATCACCATCCCCGTCTCACCGGCCCTGAGTTCAGCGACCGTCTGGCCGTCCTTGTAGATAGCCAGTACCTCACAGGGATCGGACAGGTGTTCGTAACCGGTAAACTCTGTGGCCTTGTCGACATCGATCTTATGCGAATAATCCACGCTGAAACTCTTGCTCGCGCGCGCGCGTTCGCGTTGCGCATTCATGGCTTGTTCGAAGCCGGCATTGTCGAGCTTGAGTCCCCGTTCACGCGCCACGTCATTGGTTAGATCCGCCGGGAAGCCGTAGGTATCGTATAGCTTGAACACCACCTCGCCCGGAATGGTCTTATCCTTGAGGGCGGCAATCGCCTGTTCCAGGATCTGCATGCCCTGGTCGAGGGTTTCGGCAAAGCGTTCCTCTTCCTGCAACAGCACCTTGCTGACCTTGTCCCTGGCCTGGCGCAATTCCGGATAGGCTTCGCCCATTTCCGCGTCCAGGGTCGCCACCAGTTTATGAAAAAACGGCTGGCTCATGCCCAGCTTGTGACCGTGGCGAATGGCGCGACGAATAATCCGACGCAGGACATAACCCCGGCCTTCATTGGACGGCACCACGCCGTCGGTAATCAGAAAGCTGCAGGAACGGATATGATCGGCAATCACCTTGAGCGAGTTATTCGCCAGGTCCTGACAGTGCGTCACCTCGCCCGCGGCCTTGATCAGATTCACGAACAGATCGATTTCGTAATTGGAATGCACATGCTGCATGACCGCGGCCAGACGTTCCAGGCCCATGCCGGTATCGACTGACGGCCTGGGTAACGGCGTCATCTCACCATTGGCATCACGGTTGTATTGCATGAACACCAGGTTCCAGATCTCGATATAACGATCGCCGTCTTCCTCTGGCGTCCCCGGCGGACCGCCTGGAATATCAGGACCATGGTCGTAAAAGATTTCCGTGCACGGACCACAGGGACCGGTATCCCCCATGGACCAGAAGTTATCGCTTTCGTACTGTTTGCCGCCAGGCTTGTCGCCAATCCGGGTAAAACGCGCCGGATCTACCTTGATCTGTTTGAGCCAGATATCGGCAGCTTCGTCATCGTCCTGGTAGACCGTGACCCACAATTTCTCCGGCGGCAGCTGCATGCGCCGGGTCAGAAATTCCCAGGCAAAGTGAATGGCATCGCGTTTGAAATAATCACCAAAACTGAAATTGCCCAGCATCTCGAAAAAGGTGTGATGACGCGCGGTATAGCCGACGTTTTCCAGGTCATTGTGCTTGCCGCCGGCGCGCACACAGCGTTGCGAACTGGTCGCGCGGGAATAGTTGCGCTTGTCCAGGCCCAGGAACACGTCCTTGAACTGCACCATGCCGGCATTGGTAAACAACAGGGTGGGATCATTGCCCGGGATCAGGGAGCTGGACGGGACGATCTCGTGACCGTGCTCGGCAAAGTAATCCAGAAAGGCTGTGCGTATTTCCGCGCTTTTCATATCCACATCACATCGGTTTCAAACAGCAGGTGATTATATAGATAGATTGGGTAAGACGTTAGCCCGATTCAAACTCGGCGTCGAGGACCCGGCGGATCTGCTCATGACTGAAGCCCCGGTTGGCCAGAAACCGGGCCTGTTGCATTTTGCCACTATAATCCTGCGGCAGCCCCTGGCCATACTTCTTTTGCCGTGCCTGTTCCGCCTGTTCAAGCCATACCGGGTCGCGAAAATCCAGGTACTGCTCGACCAATGCCGGTTCAATGCCGCGCTGCTGCAGTTCGGCCCGGATCTTGACCGGGCCCGCTCCCCGCTCGCGTTTGCTCATGACAAAGGCCTCGGTAAAGCGTTCGTCACTGAGCAGATTTTGTTCGCTGAGGTCCTGTAGCACCTGGACGACTTTTGACTCGGCGAAGCCTTTTTGCAGCAGCTTGCGCTGCAACTCGAGCCGACTGTGTTCACGCATCGCCAGCAGGCGCACGGCGGTTTCGTTGGGATCTCTTTCCATGTTTCACAATAGCCCGAGGCGATTTACCGCCTCGGGCTATCCGTTGTCTGCCCGTTACGCCTCGGCCACCTCATCCAGTTTGTCTTCAAGGCTGTCCTCATCGTTATCTGCTGCGGCAGCGCCGGCCACCTGCGGCAACACCGCCGCGCGGATGCGGGCCTCGATGTCCTGGGCAATCTCCGGGTTTTCCTTGAGGAAGTTGCGCACGTTGTCCTTGCCCTGGCCGATCCGGTCGCCGTTGTAGCTGTACCAGGCCCCGGCTTTCTCAACGATATCCAGCTTCACGCCCATGTCGATGATCTCACCCTGGCGGGAAATACCTTCGTTATACAGGATGTCGAACTCGGCTTGCTTGAACGGCGGCGCCACCTTGTTCTTGACGATCTTGACCCGGGTCTCGTTACCGACCACCTCATCGGCCTTCTTGATGGCACCGATGCGGCGGATATCCAGACGCACGGAAGCATAGAACTTGAGCGCATTACCGCCGGTGGTGGTCTCGGGATTGCCGAACATCACCCCGATCTTCATCCGGATCTGGTTAATAAAGATCACCAGGGTGTTGGAGCGTTTGATATTGGCGGTGAGCTTGCGCAGGGCCTGGGACATCAGGCGGGCGTGCAGGCCCATGTGCGAGTCGCCCATGTCACCCTCGATTTCCGCCTTGGGGGTCAGGGCCGCCACCGAGTCGACCACCACCACGTCCACTGCACTGGAGCGCACCAGCATGTCGGCAATCTCCAGGGCCTGCTCACCGGTGTCCGGCTGCGACACCAGCAGGTCGTCCACGTTGACGCCCAGCTTCTCGGCATAGGACGGGTCCAGGGCATGCTCGGCATCGATAAAGGCCGCGGTGCCGCCTTTCTTCTGGCACTCGGCGATGACCTGCAGGGTCAGGGTCGTCTTACCGGAGGATTCCGGCCCATAGATCTCGACCACCCGGCCCTTGGGCAGGCCGCCGATGCCCAGCGCCACGTCCAGCCCGAGAGAGCCGGTGGAAATCGCCTCGATGTCCCGCGAGGCCTGGTTGTCGCCCATACGCATGACCGACCCCTTGCCGAATTGTTTCTCGATCTGGCCCAGGGCCGCGCTCAGTGCCTTCTTTTTGTCTTCCGCTGATGATGTGCTTGCCATGTTTACCTTCCTCCGCGTACGTGCAGTTGATGCCGTTTGTTTAGCGCAGCTATCGCTGCAGGATGGAAAGTACTTTAGGTTATACTTTTCCCTGTGTCAATATTTTTTACTACCTTAATATTTTTTACTATCTAATAAAATTTACTGAGACAGAAAACGTCAGCATGGTTATAATTCACCGGCCAAATACAGGGATAAAGCAATGGTTTCAAAAGAAAAAATGCGCCTGGATATCAAGTGGGCCAGTCGTCAGCGTCTGCAGTTCATTGAAATCATGGCCTATTACACCGGACTGGTAACCCGCAGTGACGTCGTCCGGGCCTTCGGCATATCGGATGCCGCCGCCACCAAGGACCTCAAGCTTTACGGCGACCTCGCCCCGGACAACCTGATCTACCGCCACAACCAGTTTGGTTTCGTCCCCGCCGAGGGCTTCCGGGAAGTCTTTTCTGATCTCGATCCGGCCACGGTGCTGCCCCTGATTGCCGCCAACCTGGCCAGTGCTGGCGGCCCCTACGAGGCAACACCAATTTATGGCGTGAGTGTCGAGACCCTGCCGCTGCCTAACCGCCTGCCCGATAAGGCCGTGCTGGCGCAAATCCTGCGCGCCATCAAGGCCCGCAGCAAACTGGAGGCGGTGTATTACTCCCTGAGTGACAGGGATAACCGGGACCCACGCCTGCTGGAACCCCATTCCCTGGTCAATACCGGCCTGCGCTGGCACCTGCGTGCTTACAGCGAGGACACCTACGATTTTCGTGATTTCGTGTTATCGCGCTTCGTCGAGGCCAGAAAACTGGATGAAGCGGCGGACTCCAGTATCCAGTACGACGATGACTGGACCGAGTTCGTGACCCTGCAACTCGCCCCCCATCCCAAACTGGACCCGCAAAAGCGCATGAGCCTGATGATCGATTACCGCGGCAATGACGACAGAATTGAACTGACCGTACGCCGCGCCCTGATTGGTTACGTGCTGCAGCGCCTGACCGTGGATACCAGCCCGGACTTATCTCTGAATCCCCAGGCCTACCAGCTCGCCCTGATAAATCGCGACGAGATCGAACCGTTCGCCGCCTGGGCCTTTCATACCTGACTCGTATCCAGTGGCCATGCCCGGAGTACCGAGTATTCGGCTCCACTTGGACGGGTGTCGGACCTGACCAGCGCGAAACTGGCGACCGGCCATGCTAGTGGCGGTATCCGCTCAGGCAGATCAACCCGCCTGACCTTACGGATTAACGTGACATGTGGAAGGAAGGGGCGTGACTCGGGTTGATAACCACAATATTGAGTAAGCTGACTAACTAAATCGTCCTGTAATGCCGCCAGTGCCGCCGGGGTTTGGCTGGCGCCCAGCCACACGACCTGGGGTCGGGGAAAATGGCCGGTCTGATCGAGCGTGAGGGTAAAGGCCTGGGCCTGAAGCCGACTGGCCACCTCGCTGACACAATGCAACTGGCGCGCATCCTGTTGCCCCAGGTAGGCCAGGGTGAGATGCAGTTGCTGGGCCGGCAAGCGCCGACCCACGCCCCTGGGGACCAGTTTAGCGGTTGCCTGCCAGATTCGTCGGGCCGTTTCGGGCGCCGGCCACAGGGCAAAAAACAGGCGCTGCACCGGCGATTCAGCCAATGCGATCCATGACCCCGCGCAGGGCATGGGCCACGGCCTGACGCCTCACGGCATCCCGGTCGCCCGGAAACCAATGGCTTTCAGTCTCTACCTGGCCATTGCGGCTGGCCCAGGCAAACCAGACTGTGCCCACAGGTTTATCCAGGCGTCCCCCGCCGGGACCGGCGATCCCGGTCACCGCCAGGCTGATCTGGGCCTGGCTGTGGCGTAACACACCGGTCGCCATGGACCGTGCCGTGGCTTCACTAACGGCACCGTGCTCGGCGATCAGCTCGGCTGGCACGCCCAGCAATTCGGTTTTGGACTGATTGGTGTAGGTGATGAATCCCCGGTCAAACCACTGTGAGCTGCCCGGGATATCGGTCATGACCTTGCCGGCAAAACCGCCGGTACAGGATTCCGCGGTAGCAACCCGCTGGTGTGCCCGCACGAGCATTTCGCCCAGTTGCCCGGCGAGATGGCGCAGCATTTCATCATCCGGAATTGTCATAGGAACTATGGTAATTGATTCAAGAGCCGTCTTACATTAGTGCTCGCCCTGATTAAATCGACGCGATGCAAATTAACGGCACTGCCAACCTGCCGGTCATCCGCGGCCGTCCGCGCGCAGATTTAGCAGCAGCCACTACCACGACCCAGCCCGATCATCAGCTTGTCCACCAGGATATCCTGCAGACGCATCGGTGCCCGCCGCTTTTCGTTCAATCCACATCCACGACCCGATTGTCACGAGCAGGAGAACAGGCAGCACGTGCCTATCAGGGTGTTGCCATGGCCGGTGGCAGGGAGGAGTTGGCCAATCGACTCAACGAAACGGTCTAGCCAGCCGGTCAGCGATTACTCGTAGGTTTCCCGGATCACGGCGCCGATCTCATAGCCACCGCCCTTGCGCTGCTTTTCCATGCGTACCACCTGGACCCGGGCATGCAGCGGCGGTGTCAGATCATTACCCGGTTCGACACGAATCTCCAGCTCGGCATTGATGGGAACACCGCGCTCGGCGATAAACATCAGACCGCGTCCACTGATATTCTCGAGCTGTCCGATTTCATTTTCTTCCAGGTCGCTGTCGAGCATCTTGTAATGAATATGGCATTCGACCTTGACGCGTTTATAACTGCGCTTCTCGGTATAGTCGACCATGCTTTCCTCCGCACCTCTCATTATTGTTATTGTGCTGGTTTTTTCCAAAGATAGCAAAAGGTTACAAAACCTGCCGGAAATTCGCTACACTCTGCGCCAATGCCGCGTGTAACTGAACCACCGCAACAACACACACCGATGATGCAGCAGTACCTGCGCATCAAGGCTGAACATCCCCACATTTTATTGTTCTACCGCATGGGCGACTTTTACGAGTTGTTTTACGACGACGCCCGACGTGCAGCCAAACTGCTGGATATTACCCTGACTCACCGCGGTCAGTCCGCGGGGGAACCGATCCCCATGGCCGGTGTGCCTTACCACGCCGTAGATGGTTACCTGGCCCGCCTGCTCAAACTGGGTGAATCCGTTGCCATCTGCGAACAAATCGGAGACCCGGCACAAAGCAAGGGACCGGTCGAACGCAAGGTCGTGCGCATCGTCACGCCCGGTACAGTCACCGAAGAAGCCCTGTTACAGGACCGCCAGGAAAACCTGCTGGTCGCCCTGCATCCTGACAAACAGAACACCGGTCTCGCCGTGCTCGACATGAGTAGCGGACGCTTCAGTCTTATGCAGGTGCACACAGACGAAGGCTTGCAGGCAGAACTGGAACGCCTCAAACCTGCCGAGGTCATCTTTGATGAGTCGGTAAATTTTCCGACGGCATTACAACGCTACGGGCGCTGGAGCAGTCAGCCGCCCTGGATGTTCACCAGCAAACAGGCACAACAACGCCTGTGTGAACAATTCCAGACCAACCAGCTGGACGGCTTTGGCATCACCGACCTGCCATTGGCGATCAGCGCTGCCGGCGCCCTGCTGTCCTATGTCCAGCAAACCCAGCAGGGCCAGGTGCCACACATTCGCAGTATCCAGGCAGAACATCCCGCCGATGCCATCGTGCTTGACGCTGCGACACGGCGTAACCTGGAAATTGAAACCAGCCTGGGCGGCAATGCCCGGCACTCCCTGACTGGCGTCATGGATCACACGGCCACCCCGATGGGCAGCCGCCTGTTGCGACGCTGGTTAACGCGGCCCTTGCGCGATCGCAGGCGTATCCTGCAACGCCAGCAGGTCCTGGCGGCATTGATCGATGAATATCGCTATGAACCAATACACGACATACTGCGTGGTGTCGGCGATCTTGAACGCATCCTCACCCGTATCGCGTTACGTTCGGCGCGACCACGTGACCTCATCCAGCTGAAACTTGGTCTGGCGCAACTTCCTGCCTTACATGACCATTTGCAGAGTGCAAAAATCGATGCCCTGCAAAAACTACTCAATGACATGCCACCGTTTGCCGACGTCGTTGCCTTGTTACGGCAGGCCGTTATCGAGGAACCACCACAACTCATCCGCGACGGTGGCGTTATCGCCAGCGGCTACGATCCGGAACTCGATGCCCTGCGGGCAACCCGTGATAATGTCAGTGACATCCTGACGGAGATGGAAACCAGGGAACGCGAGCGCACCCGGATTCCGACCCTGCGCATTGGTTTCAATCGCGTGCATGGTTACTACATCGAAGTCACCAGGGCACAGGCCGCCAAGGTCCCGGATGATTATCAACGGCGACAAACCCTCAAGGGAACCGAACGCTATATCACACCGGAACTCAAGCAACTGGAAGACAAGGTGCTCAGCGCCGGCGAGCGTGCACTGGCCCGGGAAAAAGCGTTATACGACGAGCTTCTGACCCGGCTCAACACGGAACTCGCGGCCTTACAGCAATGCAGCGCTGCCCTTGCCAGACTGGATGCCCTTACCAACCTGGCCGAGCGCGCCGACACCCTCAATCTGCGACCACCGGTATTGTGCGAGCAGGCCGGTATCGAGATTCGGGCGGGCCGCCACCTGGTGATCGAACAAACCCTGGAGCAGGACTTTACGCCAAATGACCTGCAGCTCAATGAACAACGCCGCATGCTGATCATTACCGGCCCGAATATGGGCGGCAAATCTACCTACATGCGGCAAACCGCGCTGATTGTATTACTCGCGTACACCGGCAGCTACGTTCCCGCTGAACAGGCAAACATCGGGCCCGTTGATCGGATATTCACCCGCATCGGTGCCGCCGATGACATCAGCAGCGGACGCTCTACCTTCATGGTGGAAATGACCGAAACCGCCAATATCCTGCACAATGCCAGCGAACAAAGCCTGGTCCTGCTCGATGAGATCGGCCGTGGCACCAGTACCTTCGACGGTCTGGCCCTAGCCTGGGCCTGTGCCGGCCACCTGGCCCGGTCAATCCGCGCCTTTACCCTGTTTGCGACCCATTATTTTGAACTGACCCGCTTGCCCGAAACCCAGCATGGAATAAATAACGTACACTTCGATGCCGTCGAACAGGGTGACACGATTTTGTTCAATCACATGGTCAAGCAAGGCGCCGTCAACGACAGCTATGGCTTACAGGTCGCGGCCCTCGCCGGCGTGCCGCAAAACGTGATCGACCAGGCCCGATACAAACTGCAGGAGCTGGAAAACGGCGGCATCGAGACTCCGGGCCACCCAATGCCCTCGCCCGCACCCGCCCAACATCCCGTGCTCACCGCACTGCAACAGCTTGACCTGGATCAAACCAGTCCACGGGCGGCACTGGATCTGCTCTATCGCCTCAAATCCGAACTCGAAAAATGAGGGCTGAAGGTTTACCATAGCCTCCGGCACGTTTCCCAGGGTCCAGCACGTCAAGGAGTAAAACATGACCTACGTCGTTACCGATAATTGCATCAGATGTAAGTACACCGATTGCGTTGAAGTCTGCCCGGTAGACTGTTTCCATGAAGGGCCCAATTTTCTGGTCATCGACCCGGACGAATGTATCGACTGCACCCTGTGTGAACCCGAATGCCCTGCCGAAGCCATCTTTGCGGAAGATGATGTCCCCGATGGCATGCAAAATTTCACCGAACTCAACGCCGAGCTTGCGAAAAAATGGCCGGTGATTACCGAGATGAAAGACCCGCCCGCCGACGCCAAAGAATGGGATGGGGTCAAGGATAAATTGCAATACCTGGAAAAGTAAGGATACGTCCCTCCCTGTCAAACTGAATTTTTATAATTGTGACTCGCCTGCCGGAAGACCATAGTCCGGCAGCTTGTCCGTTTAACTCACCGGCTGACGGCAGTATCAGTCTGCCCATACCGGCGTAGCAATCCCCGGACCGGGAAGTGATCAGGTTCGTCAAATCATGGCAGGCGCGAACCGGGCAAACCCGTTAGAATCATGCCATGCCTGCCTGTGCCAACAGCCACTTTATTCCTTACTGGCATGCACCCGTGGAGACGGTGGCGCAGTATATTATTGCCCATGCCGCAAACCTGCCGGACCTGACAGACGTCCGAGTTGTCATCAGTGAACCACGGGCCGCTGCGGATTTTCGTCGTGCCCTGCTCAGGGCTGCCGCCGAACGGCAAACCCGGGCCCTGCTGGGACCGCAGGTCCTCACCCACGAACAATGGCTGGCTCAGTTCCTGCCTGAACATGTTCAGGTCTGCAGCCAACAGCAACGGCTGCTGATCCTGGTCGAGGCCCTGTTTGAACAACCGGCGCTGCTGGGACAGGCCAATGCCTGGACGCTCGCAGATTCGTTACTGGATCTGTTTGATGAACTCACGCTCAATCACGTCAGCCTCAGTGACGACATTGACCAATTTACCCGGCAACTGGGGCAATGGTATGCCACCAGGCAACTTGATCTACCCGGGTTACAGCACGAAGCCCGTCTGTTACATGGTTTATGGCGAGCCTGGCACACCCAGTTACAGTCCCAGGACCTGACGGATATCGCCACGGCACAGATTCTGTGTCTGCAACACTCACTAGGCGAATTCGCGGCACCTGGCGTCACCCATTTCATCGGTGTTGAACCACAACAACGCGCACAAATCGACTGGTTCAGGCAATTACTCAATCATGAGCGTGTGCATTTCTGGTGGCACGGCAGCATGGAATCCGCTCATGCGCACGTACGCCCCGATTCCGCCTTACGCGAGTTATGTTCAGCACTGGATATTACGCCAGGGGATACCCCCGAAGCCGATGTCTACCATGAAAGCCTGGCCAGGGTATTTAGTGAATCACCGCCGCTGCATCAGCGTGCGCGCTTATTACAGCAGGACCATTCGCAAAGTCCCCTGCGCGATCGGATCGCCGTATTTTCCGCGAACAATGCGGAGCAGGAAGCAAACGCCATCGACATACAATGCCGTGAATGGCTACTGGCGGGCAAACAGCATATTGCCATCATCACCGAAAACCGCCGTCTGGCTCGGCGGGTGCGGGCCTTGCTCGAACGCGCGGGTATCGTATTGCAGGATGCTGCAGGCTGGGCCCTCTCCACCACCCGGGCCGCTGCAACGATTGAAGCCTTGCTGCTCTGTATCGAAGATGATTTCGCCAAAGATGCGCTACTGGACTTGTGCAAATCGCCGTACCTGTTTCCGGATCTTGAACGTGAACAGCTCAGAACACTGGTGTACCGGCTGGAACACGACATCATCCAGAATGAAGGTATCAGCAATGGCCTCACGCGTTACCAGGCGGCAATCCACGACCGTGCCGATCGACTCAGCACGATCTGGAATTTGCCACCGTCCCAGGTCAGTGAGTTGTTGCAACGCCTGGGAGATGCCTGCCAGCCTTTGCTGGTGTTAAGACAACGGCGCCAACGCGCACACGGACTGCCGGACTATCTCAACGCCCTGAGCCAGGTGCTGGATGATACCGGACTGCGTATGTCGCTGAGCCAGGATGCCGCCGGTGAATTGATCCTGCAACAGCTCGACGCCATGCAGTTGGCCGCCCAATCCCAGCCACAGCAACGCCACTGGCGCGACTTTCGCGCCTGGCTAGGCCGTAATCTCGAGAAAAGCTATTTTCGACCAGGTAACCAGCACTCTGCCGTGGAGTTGCTTAGCCTGTCACAATCGCAATTGCGACACTTCGATGCCATTATCTTTGCCGCTGCCGAACAGGAATACCTGCCCGGCGCCCCTGCCGGCAGTCCTTTTTTTAACAATGCCGTCAGGATGCAACTGGGGCTTTCCACCCGGGAACAATTTAATCACCAGCGTTTACGTGAATTTTACCGACTCCTGCACAGTGCCCCGTCGATACTGATCAGTCATCGCGCAGAACAGGATGGCGAACCTATCACGGCCAGCCCCTGGCTTGCCGCACTTGTCAGCTTTCATCATATTGCTTATGCAGACGACCTGCAGACCAGTCATCTGCACGCCTTGCTACGCAGTGGTCAGGCCATGGTCTGGCGTTGTGATACGAAAAGCCTGCCAGCGCGCCAGCATCAGCCACGACCACAAGCCGAGGCGGAACTGGTACCGGCATCGATCAGTGCCAGCGCCTATCAAAGCCTGCTCGATTGCCCCTACCAGTTTTTTGCCACACGCTGTCTGCAACTCAGTCCACCGGAGGAAGTGCGCGAGGTCCTGTCCAAACGCGAATATGGGGAGCGGGTCCACCTGTGCCTGCAGGCCTTCCACAGCGATCTCCCCCGCTACCCCGGCCCGTTCCCGCAGCCGATCACTGATGCCAACAAACACGCGGCTATTACATTATTGAAAGAAATTTCCGAGGTGGTCTTCCGACAGGACCTGCTCGACAATTACACCCACCGCGGCTGGTATCACCAGTGGTGCGACACGATTCCTGTCTATATCGAGTGGCAACTTGAACGTAATCGTGAGTGGCAGGTCGACCTGGTCGAATACCAGAGCGAATCCCGATTCAATGACAGGATAAGCATCAAGGGCCGGCTGGACAGGCTGGATCAGGGAAAGGATGGTTATGCGATCCTCGACTACAAATCCGGACAAACACCGACCCTGACCAATATCAGAAACGGTGAAAACATTCAGTTACCCTTCTATGCCTTGCTGGCTCAGGCTGAAGGCAAAGAGGTGAACCGGGTCGAGTATTTACAAATCGGCAAAGCTGGTGACTTCAAGTCTGCGTTTCCGCAAACTGGTGAAACCCTGCAACAACTCACACAGGAGATAGGGAAGCGCCTGCAGGACCTTATGCATCAATTAGAACAGGGCGCCGGCCTGCCGGCCTGGGAGGATGAGGCAAGCTGTCGATACTGTGATGCACGTAACCTGTGCCGGGTTGGCGGCTGGCAAGAGGCTGATGGCGAATCAGAATGAAAAACAACCGATCCGCGTGGCAGCTGCATCTATTGTCAAACTCGCTCATAACGGCTCATAGCTAAACGACTGTCCGCCAACCGATGCCTCGTACATCAACCCGCCCCTGATCATGGTGAACACGGCAACATTATTGGCATAGCTGGTCTTGGCCGCGGCACCCGCGGTCGCCGCCACCGCACTGGCCTGGGCCGAGAATTTCAGGCTACCGGACTTGAACGTATCAAACGCGCCTGCGTTCTTGAAAAAAATGATTTCACGATAGGACTCACCGCCCAGCTGCCAGCCAATACTGAGCTGGGTCATGCTGGCCAGGCCAATCCTTCGGCCGTGCCGATAGACAACCCCGCTGCCGTGGGCGCCACCAATGCCGACGGCCCCCTTGCCTACTGTAGGGAATACGACGTAGGCATAGGCCTTGTCGAAAAAGGTCTTGAGGCTGGGATCACGTTTCATGAATTGGGCGATGGCCTCGCGGGACTCTCGATCTGCTCTGGCGATCCGATCCGGATTCCAGCCGGCACAAGCCGCCACGGATGACGTAACAAACACGAGCAGTACCAGTTTGATCACTCTATTTCGCATACACACCTCCACAGCAGACAAATTCATCGCCATTGTTACGCCTTGCTATCAGCCCCCATCCATTTCCAGATCGGTTTTGACTGCATCCAGCCCGGCCCTTGCACATTTCTCGTCCGTAATACCGGAAGGCGACCCGCTTACGCCAATCCCACCGAGGATGCTACCACCGATGTTTATCGGTATACCGCCAGCGCTGACTATCAGGCCATTGAGCTTGGGAACCTGGTAAGCACCTTTGAAGCGACCTTCCAGTTGCGACAATGGCATATTGAATGCCATGGCCGTGTGTGCCTTTTGCTCGCTAATCGGCACCGTGATATCCATGGCCAGGGTGTCACGCAAAACCACCTGGTCATGCCCGCCCCGATCCACGACGGTCACGGCGATCTGCACACCCTGTTTGCGACACTCGGCAATTGCCGCCCGAGCAATTTTGAGCGCGGTATCCAGAGACAGGCGTTTAATATTCACTGTCAGGGGTTCAGCTGCGTGAGCCGATGTATAAAGTGTGACGCTGAATAAAACGCCGATAGCAAGTAAAAGTGAGTTGGGTTTCATGTGATACTCCTCAGGCTGTTGATCGTTATTCGATTAGGCGCTATACATCTAACAACTACCAAATTAAGCTTATTTTAAAAGCCTACAACAACTATTACATTTCTGGCTGAAGTAAAATTGATTAAGATCATGGTTTGTTGCACGGGAGAGCACT
>JARRNT010000013.1:0-40052 GCA_037384645.1 Gammaproteobacteria bacterium
GGCTGGCTCGTACGCTTTTTGGCGCGACGCATTTTCTTGGGCTTGTTGAGCACCTTATCTGCTTTCGCGATGCTGGCAGAGTACGCAGTGGCCTGCTTGAGAGAAGCTTTGACCAGGTTTAATTCTTCGAGATTAGCTGCTGATGCTGCGCGAGCTTTTGCGCTGGCAGCGGTGATTTGAGTGAGTTCTTTGGTGACCGCGCTCAGGGCCTTTCGGTTGTCTGCGCCGGGAGTCTTTTTCAGACGTTTTGCAGCAGCAGCTTTACGCTTGCTCAGGACAGACTTTTTCTTGGATAGACGTTTTGATTCTGCGGTCAGTTTCTTTCGGTCTTTGGTTAACGATGCTACTGCTAATTCCCCCTCTTTCTGGGCTGCTGCGAGAGCTTCGACCACGGAAGTCACTTTACTGGAAAGTGCTGATGATTTAATTACTTTCTTAGCTTTTGCCATTATTTTCCCTTTCTTTGATAGATAAAAGGCAATATTAGCACATTTCTAAATCGGAGCTTTTGAGTGACCATTTTAGAGAATGTGATTCTTTAAATAAGTGCTGTTTGGACGGTTGCTATGGGTCGATTCCTGTCGTTTATCCTGACGTCATTTTCCGGCTGTGGCAGACGCTCGCTTACCTTTGAAGTACAAATGCGATAGCGAGTTGGGTGCTCTGTCAGGGTGATTTTATCGCTGCTAACACGCCATCCCAAAACACTATTCGAGCTTCTACGGCTTCCTTTGCTGCGGTAATTGCTTCCTGAAGCTTGACCTCATCCCCTGCACATAAACCATTAAGTAAACTCAATGACAAGGGCGCGTGAAAGTCTTCGTCCAGGTGAATATGCCTGTTAAGGTAAAAATGAAAAATGGGTGCCTGTTTGTCATCAACGCCAATCCGTTTCAGGATTGAACGAAACATACAGGGGATAATATGTTCCCTGCCTAATGCCAGGGCGGCTGCTACCTGGTGCGGCTTATTTTTACCTATGAATTGAAATGTTGTTGAGGTGAACTCGCGTGAAGGCGATGGGATGCCTGGTAGCGCAAGTGCCGCATCGATGCCTTTTGCTCGAACTGTTTCAATAAACTGTATGGATGGCGACGTGTTTGCGCCAATTTCGCGCATGGCCTTCTGGTAGAGCTCGAAGTGGCTGGCATATTCACCCGGGACCGTTGTTTCATCTGATTCTTCCTCAAGGACCAGTTCATTAATAAATCGCCTGACATTCCCTTCACCCTGTGGCAACCAGGGATACTTGGTCGGGGCAACCTCGGCCTGGAGGTACTTGATGAGTGACATAAAGTCCCAGACGGAATAAACATGGTGTTCCATAAAACGCTGGAGGTCTTCGATGGTTGACACTGCCGCATATATCGGGTGATTTTCAAGCTGGTCCTTGAAGCCAAGGATAATATCGCCAGTAATTTCCTTTGTCATAAATTTCTCTTGTCCCTGGAAGGGTATCTCATTGCCTGAATTGGTTGTCCGTATAAGCTGGAACGGATTGTGGCATACAGTACATCATCGTATTCAAGGTTTATGTTTCTTTTTCCCATAACCACGCTGCGCCACGTACGCCGCTGGAGTCGCCGTGCTTCGGTGGTACCAGTTCGGTATCGACCCGATCCGAGAACACGAAGTCCCCCCAGATTTTGGGCACGCTGGTGTAAAGGCGTTCGACGTTGGACATGCCGCCGCCGAGGACGATCACGTCCGGGTCGACAACATTGATAATGCTGGCCAGGCCGCGGGCCATGCGCTGTTCGTATTGCTGAAGCGCAAGTTCGGCCTGTGCGTCGCCCTGTTCGACCAGCTCGATGATCTCCGGCGCGCTCAGGGATTTCCCGGTCTGTTCGCGAAAACGATTGGCAAAACCGGTGCCGGATAACCAGGTTTCGATACAGCCATGCTGGCCGCAATAACATGCCGGCCCGGGCAGTTCGTCCTGTTGCGGCCAGGGCAGGGGATTATGCCCCCATTCTCCGCCGATGGCGTTGGCGCCAACCAGAGGTCTGCCGTTGAAACAGACACCGCCGCCGGTGCCGGTACCGATAATGACGCCAAAGACAATCTGTTTGCCGGCGGCGGCACCGTCGGTGGCTTCGGATACGGCGAAACAGTTGGCGTCGTTGGCGATGCGGACCGGGCGCTTGAGTTGCTGTTCCAGATCCTTGTTCAGGGGCTGGCCAATGAGCCAGGTGGAATTGGCGTTTTTGACCAGACCGGTGGCCGGCGAGATCGTGCCGGGAATCCCCATGCCGATCGAGCCCTGTTCACCGGTTTGCGATTCGATAGTATGTATAAGCTGACAGATGGCATCGACTGTCGCGCGATAGTCGTCGCGCGGGGTGTCGATGCGCTCGCGATAGCGAATTTCACCGTTGTCTTCGAGGGCGATGCCTTCGATCTTGGTGCCGCCGAGGTCGATACCTATACGCATTTATAAAATCTCCGTGTCGGTGTGGGCGTAGGCCGGGGCGCAGCAACACAATATGTGCAGGTCTGTGTCTCCGGTATTTTCAATGCAGTGTGCGGTGCCGGGAGAGATACATACGGTGTCCCCGGTACTAACGTCAAAACTGTCGCTGCCCAGGGTCATGTGTCCCTTGCCCGCGGTGATATGATACAGCTCTTCGCTTTGTTGGTGCTGATGCAGGGCGGTCTTTTGCCCGGGCCGGACGATGGCTTCGGCCAGACTCTGGTTGCGACTGGCATGTTGCCCCGGGTGCATAAGTTCGCGAATCAGGGATCCGTCTTTGGTGACAAAGGCATTGCTGTCGGTATAGTGCGTGTGTTTCATGTCTTATCCAGGAATCGTGTTCGCCACGAAATTACACGGATCGGATTACGGACCGTCCTGTTCCGCCATTGAGCTCATCGGGTGATGGCCTCCTGCACGTCGCTACTGACGATCTTGTCCAGCCGAATATCATGACGCTTGCCATCGATGGCCCGTGCCGCCAGGTATTCAACATGTTGATGGGTATACAGGTCCAGCGGCAACAGATAGCCGATGTGTTTCTGGCCATGCAGACTTGTCCAGCCCAGGCGTAGTTTGATACGGCGTATAATCGCCAGTTCGTATTCGCTATAGAGACTGCAGGCTATGGGCTTGTAGGGTTCAAAATCATCACTCATTATCACGTCGCACAGTTAGCATGGGTTCGCCGTCCATTGTATCAAGTCTGACTTCAAACACGATAGGGTTACAACATACCTGGCAATCCTCGATATATTCCTGCTGATCCACGCTGGGATCGAGGAAACTGGTAAAACGCTCTCCACAATACGGGCAGATGACGTCGACTTCAGTCAGCATCGGTCACCTCTGGTTGTATAAACATGGCCACCAGGTCGTTGAGATAGTCCAGACCGCGCTGGCTGGGCCGGATCATATCGCTGCGTGGCGTCAGCAATTCGAGTTCCCGGGCGCGGGCGAGGGGTTCTGCTATCTGATCCAGTGCCAGCCCGGTGCGAGAGCAGAACAGCGCCGTACTGACGCCATCGGTCAGGCGCAGGGCGTTGAGCATGAATTCAAATACCCGATCCGCCTGGCTGAGGAGATTGCTGCCGCCAATGCGACTGGCGCTGGCCGCATTGGCCAGGTAGTCACGCGGATTTTTCAGTTTCCAGCTGCGAGCGATCGTTTCTTGCGAAACATCGGTCAGTTTGCCGTGGGCACCGGCACCGATGCCAAGGTAATCGCCGAACTGCCAGTAATTCAGATTATGCAGGCAGCGGCTGTCGGCTTTGGCAAAGGCAGAGATCTCATAGCGGATATAGCCGGCAGTTGCCAGGCGTCCACGACAGACCTGTTCTATAGCATGAGTGTGTTCGTCGTCGGGCAGGCTTGGCGGCTGATGATGGAAGAGGGTATTGGGTTCGATCGTGAGTTGATACCAGGAAATATGGCTCGGACACAGGTCGATGGCAGTGGCGACGTCAGCCATAGCCTGTTGTACGGACTGGCCGGGCAGGGCATACATCAGGTCCAGGTTAAAATTCTCCAGACCCACCTTGTGCGCTGTTTCCGCGGCACGGATGGCATCACGTGCATTATGAATGCGACCGAGTTTGTTCAGGAATTCGTCCTGAAAACTCTGCACGCCGATGGAAAGGCGATTGATGCCGGCTGCGCGGTATTCGTCGAATCGGTCGCGTTCGACAGTACCCGGATTGGCTTCCAGGGTGATTTCAATTTCCGGCGTCAGCCTGAGGCGAGCACGCAGGCCGGAAATCAGCCGGTCCATGGACTCTGGGCTGAACAGGCTGGGTGTGCCGCCACCCATGAATATACTGCTTACCGATCTGCCCCATACTGCCGGCAGTTCCTGTTCCAGGTCCAGCAACAAGGCATCGACATAGGCGTGTTCCGGTAACGCTGACTTCAGTTCATGCGAATTGAAATCACAATAGGGGCATTTACGCACGCACCATGGGAAGTGGATGTATAACGCCAGTGGTGGCAACTCACTAATGCGTTGCATGTTCGGCTTTGTTTTGTCCGGGTGGGGTGTCCTGTTCAACCGTGAACTGGCTTAGTGGTTTGGTGTCGGCGAAGAACTGGTTGATGCTCTGGCCATGGTGGGGGTCGAACATGGGTGCCTTGAGGAATTCCGAATATTCAGGCTGTGCATCAAAGTCCGGTTGATTCAGGTAAGTGATGAGATGCATGGCGCCGATGATCAGGAAACTGGTCATCATGCCCGTGATGCCGGCGCCGCGCCGGCTGAGTGTCGTGCTTTGTCGCAGATTGCCGTAGATGAGTATGGCTGGCAGGGTCAGAACCAGGATGAGGTTCAACATATCCGCCAGGCCGTTCACGGAGTAGGCGAACTCCACGTATTCAAACAGGGGATCGATCAGGTAGTAGCAGGCCATGATCAGGGCAGTAATGATCGCGTGATAGGCAAAATAGAATTTATGCGTAACCAGCTTGCTGACGATGGACCAGGCCGCCGACCACAGCAAAATAAATATAAACAGGGGCAGGATCTGGCTGACCAGTCCGGCAGCCGTGACATCGCGGAAACTGGACTGGTAATAATAAAGGCCAAAGATGACGGCGCTGAGCAGCCAGACGACCGGCAGCATCACGACATTGGTAAACAACAGGTGCAGACGACTGGGACGGACATGGTCGATATAGGTCTCACGCACCGGAAAGTTGTGCGGGCGCAAGCGGATGTCGGTATGGCCAAGACGCAGGCGCTGGTTGTCCTCGGCAGTCAGGATTTCATGCCGTTGCAATGGATGCAGGCTGAACAATCCATTTTCACTTTTGAGATCCGTGATCAGGATATGGCCGCTGTCATCCTGGATGATTTCGACATGGCGGGGAGAAATATAGGGGTCATCGATGATGATATCGTTGTCGTATCCGCGGCCAATACGTACCGGGAAACGTTCAAGCCGGTGACGTTCCTTCACCTTGCCAAAGCGATCGAGGATTTCGAGGACTATCGGGGCTTCCATGTCAATGACTCCAGATAGGCCTTGCTGAAGGCAACGGCGTTTTTGTAACTAACCCCCGATAATACCAGCGTGGTAATCAGGCCCTGGTGATTCTGGGTCAGACTGGCGCTGTGCAGTATCATGTCGTAGACGCCCGGAAAGGCCTTGTAACGACGCAGGCAAAACGCGGTTTTCAGGCGAAGCTCGCCATTCCTGATAAAACCGGCCTTGCATTGAAACTCGGTATAGTTGTCCTCGTCGCCTGACAGATAGGAGCGGGGGTTGGCGAAATAGGCCTGCATCAGGGCGTAAAAGCGGATGCGATTCAGTTCGTCGCTCTTGATGAGATGGTTGGTGTAGCGAATCACGCCGGTTCTCACATCTTCCTTGATAAACAAATCATTTTTTACGGCGCAAAAATCATCTGCCGTGGTATAGGGGCCGTGATCATCATCGGAGTCACCCCAGCAATTGAGGTAAGCCGCCAGCTTGGCCGGCACCATGAATGGGCCGAGCCTTTTAACAGGAAACGGTTTTTTCAATAATGCCGAAATATAAGTGTTCTGGTTGTCGAGCAGCTGATGGCGTATGACCTGCATGTAATCCTGCACTTTGCCGCCCTTGCGGGATTGCTGCAGCAAACTGTGCAGGAATTTACCGGGGACCAGAAAGCCAATGCTGTTACCCGCGGTGGCCACGTTGACGCCGACAATACTACCGTCCTGGGTGATCGAAGGACCGCCGCTCATACCCGGGTTGATGGCCCCGGAGAGCAGAATGCGCTCGCTCATGGTATCGGCAGTAAGACCGCTGTAGGTGCCTTCGACGATGGTCATGCCCAGGTCAAGCGGGTTGCCGAGCGTGTAAATGCGTTCGCCTTTTTTCATGGCATGTTCACGCAGGTGCAATGACGGGGTATTGATCGCGTCGCCATTGAGCAGGGCGAGGTCATGAATGACGTCGATATTCAGCAGATCAGCATTGTGGATCTTGTTGTCCTCGGTGACGTATTCGATCCGGTAGTCTTTCGGCTTGAACACCACGCGCGAGACGACGTGGTAGTTGGTGACGATGGTGCCGCGCTGATCAATGAAGAACCCGCTGCCCAGCACGGTTTTGGAATTGGTGGCCCTGTCGATAATGCGCACCTGTACCAGGCGATCCTTGAAACGGTTAAACACCGCCTCGGTCGTCGTTGCCTGCACCGTGGCAATGCTTGTCAGGAATAAACACAACAGCGACAGGCAGAAGGTCATGCGGTGCCGGACGGCATGGGGTCTATGGGACATGGAGTAATTAAATTAGGCTTTGGCCAGTTTGTCCAGCAGGCAATTCAGTGCCTGGCCCCGATGACTCAGGTCATTTTTGCGCTGTGAGCTGAGTTGCGCCGCGGTACACTTGTCGCTGATCAGGTAAAACACCGGGTCGTAGCCAAAACCGTTATTGCCCTGCGGGCTATCGACGATCACGCCTTCCCAGGTTCCCTGACAAATGAGGGGAGTCGGGTCGAGTTCGTGTCGCAGGTAGACCATCAGGCACTGGAAGCGTGCTGTGCGCGGGACTTCACCCAGCCTGTTTAACTCGTCGAGGAGCTTCTGGACGTTATCGCTGTCGCTGGCGCCATTACCGGCATAGCGTGCGGAATAGATGCCGGGGGCGCCTTTGAGGGCATCGACTTCCAGGCCGGAGTCATCGGCGATGGCGGGCAGGCCGGTATGACGTGCGGCATTGCGGGCCTTGAGTATGGCATTTTCCACGAAGCTCAGGCCGGTTTCCTCGATATCCTCGACGCCGAACTCGGACTGCGGTGCGACTTCGATGTCGAGGCCTGCGAGTAGCTGGCCAATCTCTCGCAGCTTGCCCTTGTTATTGCTGGCCAACACGATCTTTTTCATGATTAATCCTGCAGGGCCTCGCGTTGCTTGTTAATGAGCTGTGCAATGGCGTCGCGTCCGAGCTGCAACATGCTTTGCAGTTCGCTGTCGCTGAACGGCGCGCCTTCGGCCGTGCCCTGTATTTCTATGAAGCCACCCTCGTCATTCATTACAATATTCATATCGGTTTCGCAGTTGGAGTCTTCCGCATAATCGAGGTCGGCGACCGGGACTCCCTGATAGACACCGACAGAGATGGATGCCACGTGATGTCGCAGTGGGCTGCTGTTCAGCATCTTTTTCTCGAGCATGTAATGCACGGCGTCGCTGAGGGCGACAAAGCCGCCGGTGATAGAGGCGGTGCGTGTGCCGCCATCAGCCTGAATCACATCGCAATCGATGGTAATGCTGTTTTCGCCCAGTGCCTTGAGGTCAACTGCTGCGCGCAGGGAGCGTCCGATCAGTCGCTGGATCTCCATGGTGCGGCCGCCCTGTTTGCCCCTGGCTGCCTCGCGTCCCATGCGGCTGCCGGTGGAACGGGGCAACATGCCGTATTCGGCGGTGACCCAGCCCTGACCGCTGCCCTTGAGAAAGCCGGGGACGCGGTTTTCCACGCTGGCGGTACAGATAACCTTGGTATCACCAAATTCGATTAACACAGAGCCTTCTGCATGCTTGGTATAATGGCGGGTGATCTTGATTTCGCGGATTTGTTCGGGGGCTCGGCCACTGGGACGCATAATTCTTCCTGTTCGGTTGGTTGGCCTGACGGCGGAACGCTAGGATAACGATTCAATGACTTCCTGGCTAGATGAAAACGCTTTTCAGGATCCGGAGTGTGCGCTGGTGGACACGACAGAGTGGTTACGCCAGGAGTGCGCCGGAAACTGTATCCGGGCGGGATAGTTTATTTCATTTCATCTTCGTATAACTTGAAGGTTTGTTCTATGACGTCAATCGCATCCTTGACCGGATCCAGGCGAGAGGCGAGAGCGACCTGCTTGTCGATTTCCTGTGGAATCGCGCGACCGATGAGTTGCAGGGACATGATCTGGATAGCGACTGCGCTGATATTGTCACTGGCGGGGTAACTGGTTTCCTCGGCCTGTTCGGCCAGCTTGTCCAGTGCATCGCTGAGGCGGCCGTCGAGCAGTTTCATACCCAACTGCATTTCATCTACCGGTTCCCACAGACCATCGGAACACAGCATGATCACATCGCCGTTCTGCAATGCAACCTCGTTACTGACGGTGACTTCCGGCACACTGTTGGACAGCCCGATGCAGCGTGTCATGTAATTGCGCAGCGGATGGCTGCCGCGTTCATCGTTTCGGAGCTGGCCCTGCTCTACCAGTTTTTCGACAAACGAGTGATCGCGGGTACGATAAATCGGAACACCGCCGCGAAACAGGTAAAGCCGACTGTCACCAACATGCGCCCACCAGGCGCTGCCGTTTTGCACCAGGCACAATACTGCAGTCGTCCCCGGATTGATTGGTGGGTCGACCATTTTGCCTGCAGAAATTACCGCGTGGTGAGCGTGGTGCAGGGCTGCAGTCATAAACTCTTTGGGGTTGCGTACCGGCAGTTTGACGCTCTGGAAAGCCTGGGCAATGGTATCGACCATCACCTGGGCCGCGACTTCTCCACCAGCCTTGCCGCCCAGGCCGTCGCCAAGTACCAGCATGACCGTGTTTTCACGTTCCAGTGCGGTAACGCGATCCTGGTTGATAGACCGGTTACCCAGTCGACTGGTGCGTGCGATAACGTACTGCATACTAGAAATTAAACAGGCTCTTCTTGTCCGGTTTGGTTTTTTTGCCGTTCAGGGCCTCGATCAGTTTATCGACTGATTGCGGGCGCAACAGCGGATCAACTTCCATGGCCCAGTCCACGGCTTCGAGCAGGGTTGCCGAATATTTTTTGCGGAAGGCGCTGGCCGCCGGTCGCAGCATGTCCTTTTCGCGACGTTGCGGTGACGGTGGGGGTGAGACGCCTTCGAGGCAGGCGCGCATAGTAGCGCCGATAGCATAAATATCGGTCCAGGGGCCGACATAGCCGCCCGGGTCGAGTTGTTCGATCGGGGAGAAGCCCGGGGTAATGACCTGGTTCGGTTGAAACTGGCGGGTCTGCATCATTTCGTGCACCGCACCAAAGTCCAGCAGCAAGGGATTGGCACCAGCGCGTAAATGAATATTGCTGGGCTTGATATCCAGATGCAGCAGGCCACGACTATGGATCATTTGCAGGCCGTCGAGCAGTGGCATGAGCACGGCCTTGATAAAGGATTCACTGAGGTTGCCCTTGTGTTTCTTGATATAGGTCTGCAGGTTCACACCTTCCTGGTATTCCATGACCATGTAGACCGTACCGTTCTGACGGAAAAAATTGATCACGTTGACGATGTTCGGATGTTTGAGTGTCGTCAGAGTGCTGGCTTCCTGAAAAAACAGGCGGCGGCCATGATTGAAGCGTTCGGTATTATGTTCGGTAGCAGGAATCACCGACATGTCTTTGCCGCGTGCGGCCAGGCTGCTTGGCATGTATTCCTTAATGACAACCTGCTCTTTTTTGTCGGATACGGGGTGGGCCAGATAGACGATACTGAAACCACCGCCACCCAGAACGCTTTCGACGACAAATTCATCGATGTGCGTGCCTGGTGGCAAGGACTGGTCAGAACCTGTCATTACGGTGGCCATGGTGGACTTCCTGCATCGTTCCTGGATGTATATATTAGTATGTGTTCCTGCGGTGAATCATAGCAAATCGCCGCCAGGATAGGTCTTCCAGATTATTATGTCGGCTGATTTGCTGCCAGATTGAGTCACAGGTAGACTGCTGCCACCTGACCCAACCTGAAGGCCCGTCTCACATGATTAGTAGTATGACTGCCTTTGCCCGCCAGGAGCATACGGACAGCTGGGGTACCCTGACCCTCGAATTACGTTCCGTCAATCACCGTTACCTGGACCTGGGCCTGCGGTTACCCGATGAGCTGCGTGTCCTCGAAGGCCGGATCCGCGAGCAGCTTCAAAACCGGCTCAATCGTGGCAAAGTGGATATCCAGGTTCGCTACCAGCCTGAGCAGCACCTGGCCGGCGAGTTGCAACTGGATACCGCATTAATCGAGCAACTGGCGGCTGCCAGCGACAAGGTCAAAACCTATTTTCCGGAACACCGGCCGATCAGTACCCTCGAGGTCATGCGCTGGCCTGGCGTGTTACAGCTGCCCCAGGTGGAACCAGAAGTATTGCACAATACGGCGCTGACATTGCTGGACCAGGCTATCGATGAATTGATCCGTGGTCGCCGGCGCGAGGGGGAAAAACTCAAGGCTATCATCGAGCAACGTTGCCAGGGCATCCTCGATATCGTGCAACACATGCGTCAACTGATACCTGAGATAAAGCAAGGCTGGCGCGACAAGTTGCACGCACGACTGGGCGAGGCCAGGGGTGAGCTGGAGCCGGGGCGACTTGAACAGGAAATTGTCATTCTCGCGCAAAAGGTCGACGTCGATGAAGAACTGGATCGCCTGGAGACCCATGTTACCGAGGTCCGGCGTGGCCTCACTGCGGACAAGCCCATTGGCCGGCGCCTCGATTTCCTGATGCAGGAGCTCAACCGCGAAGCCAATACCCTCGGTTCCAAGTCGGTAGACGCACGTACCGGCACGGGTTCGGTGGACCTGAAGGTCTTTATCGAACAAATGCGCGAACAGGTGCAGAACGTCGAATAAATTTATCACTCTGTTGATTCAGGAATCGCTTAGATGTCAAAACAAACAGGTACCTTATACATATTTTCCGCACCATCGGGTGCCGGCAAGACCAGCCTGGTCAAGGCCCTGATCGAGACGACAGCAAAACTGGTGGTTTCGGTTTCCCACACGACCCGGGCCATACGTCCGGGCGAGCAGGACGGTGTGCATTATCATTTTATCGACGTCGATAACTATAAGCAGATGGTCGAGGCCGGTCAGTTCCTGGAACATGCACAGGTCTTTGATAATTATTACGGCACGGCCCAGAGTGCGATAGAACAACAGCTGGCCGAAGGGCTGGATGTCATCCTGGAGATCGACTGGCAGGGTGCGCGCCAGGTGCGTCAGCGCATGGCGGATAGCGTGAGCGTATTTATTTTGCCGCCGTCACGGGCAGAGCTGGAGCGACGCCTGAGTGGGCGCGGTACCGACAGCGCCGAGGTGGTGGCCAGGCGTATGCGCGACGCCGTGAGCGAAATGACCCATTATGACGAATATGATTTTCTGGTGGTAAATGACGATTTTGAGCTGGCGCTGGCGGATTTACGGTCCATAATCAGCAGTGAGCGCTTGCGTCTGGCGCGCCAGCAGGCCTCTTTGGCAGGCTTGCTGCCCGAGCTTCTGGCGTGAGCAAGGCTTCACCAGTATAATCGCCAGTCCCCGCACGCAGAGTGCTGTGGTAAGTGTAACCAAACGAATTCAAAGACTTAGGAGTAATGCATGGCCCGTGTAACTGTAGAAGACTGCCTGGATCACGTTGCGAACCGTTTTGAGCTGGTCCTGCTGGCCACCAAACGGTCTCGCCAGCTGGTATACGGTAAGGAATCCATGCTGCCCTGGGAGAACGACAAACCAACCGTAGTGGCCCTGCGTGAGATTGCCGAGGGCCTGGTTGACGTCAAGATCCTGGACGAGGAAGAGAACAAGGCCGAAGCGGCCGGCGTGGAAATTACCGCCGAAGATATGGAGGTCGTACCGGGCGTGGAAATCACGGAACCGGAAATCGAGACCCCTGCCGGGCCGACAGCGGCGGCGGACGATAGCGGCGAGGCATAACCAGGAGCCTCGGCGATTGCTACGCCAATAACAGAAATCACCCCGAACGGGGACCCGACGGCATTTCGCATCAGCCACCTGTGCGAAATACTGGAAGACTATCTTGAGCCCGATCAAATCGCCGAGGTTTATCGGGCTTATCTATTTGGTGCCGAGGCTCATGATGGCCAGTCGCGCGCCAGCGGTGAACCCTATATCTACCACCCGGTTGCGGTGGCCCACATCCTGGCCGACATGCGCATGGACTACAAGAGCCTGGTGGCCGCGCTGCTGCACGATGTGATCGAGGATACACCGACTGCCAAGGAACAAATCATCAAGCTGTTTGGTGAAGAAGTTGCGGAACTGGTGGATGGGGTCAGCAAGCTGACCCATATCGAATTTGAATCCCGGCTGGAGGCCCAGGCCGAAAATTTCCGCAAGATGATCCTGGCGATGACGCGCGACATCCGCGTGATCCTGGTCAAGCTGGCCGACCGCCTGCATAACATGCGCACCCTGGGTGCCATGCGTGCCGATAAGCGCCGGCGCATCGCGCGCGAAACCCTGGAGATCTACGCACCCATTGCTAACCGCCTGGGCATGAACCGGGTGCGACTGGAACTGGAGGAACTGGGTTTCGCTGCGCTCTACCCCTTGCGCTATCGCGTGATTGCCGAGCGCCTGAAAAAATCGCGGGGCAATCGTAAGGAGATCGTGGGCAAGATCGAAAGCTCCATCACCGAGCGGATCAAACAGGAAGGTCTCACTGGCCAGGTTATCGGTCGTGAAAAACACCTGTACGGCATTTATAAAAAAATGCGCGAGAAGCAGTTGCCGTTTAACGAGATCATGGATGTCTATGCGTTTCGCATTATCGTTGCCTCGGTAGACATGTGCTATCGCGTGCTGGGCGTGGTGCATAACCTGTACAAACCGGTCCCCGGCCGTTTCAAGGATTACATTGCCATCCCCAAGGCCAACGGTTACCAGTCTCTGCACACTGTCCTGTTCAGTCCCTACGGTGTGCCCATCGAGGTTCAGATCCGGACTGAAGACATGCACCGCGTCGCCGAGGCCGGGATCGCCGCACACTGGTTGTATAAAAGCGGTGACGACAGTGGCAATAGTGCCCAGGTGCGTGCGCGCCAGTGGTTGCTCGACCTGCTGGAAATCCAGCAACACGCCGGTAATTCCATGGAGTTCCTGGAGAACGTCAAGGTCGACCTGTTTCCTGACGAGGTCTACGTGTTTACGCCCAAGGGCACGATCATGGTCTTGCCGCGCGGGGCGACCGCAGTGGATTTTGCCTATGCCGTGCACACCGACGTCGGTAACCAGTGTGTCGCGGTCAAGATCGACAGGCGGTTGATGCCGCTGCGCAGCGAGTTGCGTAACGGCCAGACCGTGGAAGTCATTACCGCCGCTGGTGCGCGACCCAACCCGGCATGGCTGAATTTCGTCAATACCGCCAAGGCCCGCGCCAATATCCGCAACTTCCTCAAGAATCTGCAACATGACGAGGCCATCAGCCTGGGGCAACGCCTGCTTAACAAGAGCCTGGAGCAATACGATGCGAGCCTGCAGACCATACCGGAAAAGCATCTGGCGCATGTTACCGAAACCTTCAATGCCAGGGATTTTAATACCCTGTTAATGGATATCGGCCTGGGCAATCGCATGCCGATGCAGATTGCGCGTGCCCTGATCCAGGGCGAAGACGACAAATTGGGTAAGGAACCCAGGAGCAGCAGTAGCGAGAGCAAGCCGTTGGCCATCAAGGGTACCGAGGGTACTGTGGTGACCTATGCCAAATGCTGCCGCCCCATCCCCGGTGACAAGATCATCGGCTTTGTCACCGCCGGTCGTGGCGTGGTGATCCATGTCGAAGGCTGCAAGAATGTCGCCGATCAGCGCAGCAAGCCCGAGAAATGGATCGACGTCGAGTGGGAGGATGATGTTGCCGGCGAATTTCCGGTGGAGTTGCGTCTGCTGGTGGTGAACCAGCGCGGTGTGCTGGCCACGATTGCGGCAGCAATTTCCGATCTCGATGCCAATATCGAGAACGTAGTGATGGACGAACGCGATGGCCAGCATTCGCAACTGACGTTCACCGTTGCAGTCAAGGATCGCAAACACCTGGCGCGTATCATCAAGCGTCTGCGCAGCCTGCACAATGTCGTGCGTATCAACCGCGTACAAAAATAACGATTGCCGTTTATTCAGATATGCAGTTCAACATAGGGGCTGTGCTTGTCGTCAGGTTTATACTCCGGATTACACTCGATTAGCCTGTCTGCCGCCACACCCTTTTTCTTAACCAGGTACTGTTTGACCTGTTCGCCACGTGCCAGGGCAAGCTTATTAAGTTGCTTCAGTTGCTTCTCGGTTAATGGGACAGGTTTGCTGGTAATGGTTGTTGTCGTGGATTCTGTCGAGGGTTTTGTTTTCGGGAACAGCTTGATTTGATCATCGAGAGTTGCATGACCGCATACGATCAGGTGTACTTGTGGGCGGTTTACCAGCATGGTGGCAAATTTATCAAGTGCCTTGCGTGATGTATCGGTCAGCGTGGTTTGCCCAGGGCTGAATACCAGCGGTTCAAAGCGCAACGCGGTCACCAAATCGTAAGCGCCGGTAACCAGTTGTACCAGTCCCAGGGTTGCATAGTAGTTCACAATTGCCACCCTGATGGCCTTGGCCGATACGGTCGCAATGATATCGTTGAGTGAGAAATCGGGCTTTTCTATATCGCCGGTGACGGGTAGATCGATCCTGATCGTATCATTCTTGTCACGGAGCAGGGACAGGGCAGCCGACAGCGGGATACCCAGACTTTTCTGGTATTTATCCGCCTCTTTACCGGACAAATTACTGACATAGAATTTAACCAGTGTCAGTTTGGCTTCGGAATCGAGCTTGCCCTGTTTGATCTTGATGACAAGCCTGGCACTGAGTTCGCCGCTCTTGATTTTATGTTGGAGCAATTCACGCGTGTAGGGCGACACCCTGTTGAGGTTCAGTCCCACAATATTAGCATGCAGGTCCATGCTAGGTTTGGCGGCAAATGCCTGAACTGTGCCATTGACTTTGACCTTTCCGTATTTACCATATTTGAACTGCATGGACAGCTTGCTACGCTGATCTGGTTTGTTGCTATCGATGGCACCCAGGGCCAGGGAAAAATGATCTATCCGCTGGGTGATGGCCGGTTTGCTATGTGTGTCTTCAAGGATAAATGATTTTGAGCTCGCCACATTTATTTTGCCGATTCTAATCCGGACAGGTGGCGACTGTCCGGTTGGTTTGCTTGTGGTGTTCTGTTTCTTGTCTCTGGTTTCAATGGGGCGATATTCCGTGACTGGCTTAAGCGAGGCAATGCTGCTGTCAGTATTCAGTTTGATATAGCTGGAGATACCATCGATGTTAATGGCACCGATATTGAGATCTGTCATCTTGTTAAACGAGATGGTGTTGATTAGTAGTTTAGCGATTCCTAGTGTCGGGGCATGTTTGCTGCTAGCATCCCGGTTCGGCAGCATTTTTAGTTGCCCTAGATCGAGTGAGCCCAATCCAATCTGGTCCAGACCATTTACTTTGATATTGGCCAGTTTCAGTGAGTCCAGTTGTAATAGCGGTATATTCTGTTTTTTATCCTGAATAGCCAGGTTACTGATAGAGAGCGTGCCAGCCGATTTGATCGCGGAGGGATTACTGGTGGTCATAGCGACATTGCCATTCCAGCTAAACTTGCCCAGCTGATTGCAGATATTTAGCGGCTGCCTGGTCTCGGTCGTGGTAAAGCAGGTATCAAGCCTGGTGATGTGAACTTTATCCAATTGGAGTGTCCACGGCTGAGAATTGACGGGTTTTTCCCTGACCGGTTTGGCTGGTGGTGTTCCCGTTTGATTCAGGTTAATGCCGGCCACGACAAGTGCACGCTGGCGTTGTTCTATCTGGATGTGTGTGTTTTTGAGTGTTACCTGCTCAATCGTCAGCTTGTGATCAAACAGATCTCGCAGATTGATGCGCACTTGCAGTTTACCGAGCTTGAACAGCGGTACTTCACCATCATGGATTTCCGCATCAATGACTGTTACTGTCCCTGTGTTCAGGGCCAGGCCGATTTGTCCGATGTCGCCTTGCAGGTGCTGTTGTTCCAGCCAGTGTTTGAATGCGAACCGGGTTATGGTCGGCATCAGTGCAATGGAGATAGCCAGCAGCGCAAACAAGCTGTATATCACTCCACCCAGCAGGTATAGCCATTTCCTGTTGCGTTTAATCGGCATAATGATGCTTGATTCGGATAAGGAATACTTGCAGCCCTGTTTGAAGTATAGATCCATTCCATATTTTTTCCCGTACTGCGACTGTCTGATTAAGATGTAGCATTCGCAAGTCTATCTTGAGTAAAATAGCCGGAAACAGTCCTTTTTCTGACCGGGAGAACAATATGGCTCGTGAGATTATCCACACCGATCAGGCGCCGCAGGCCATTGGTACCTATTCACAGGCGATCAAGATCGACGATACCGTGTATTTATCCGGACAGATCCCGCTGGTACCGGCCACCATGGAAATGGTCGAGGGTAATATCGCCGCACAGATTCGCCAGGTATTTGATAACTTGCGTGCGGTTGCCCGGGCAGCCGGCGGCGACCTGAATGATGTTGTCAAATTAAACGTGTTCCTGACTGATCTATCTAATTTCCCCACGGTGAACGAGATCATGGCCGATTATTTTTCGCAACCCTATCCTGCGCGTGCTGCCATCGGCGTAGCCGCCCTGCCCAAAGGGGCTGCGGTGGAGATGGATGCGGTTATGGTCATCGACTGAGTCGGGCGAAGCGTTAACGTATTTATGGCATGCGTGCGTGCAAGGCCATGACAACAGGTCCGCAATCCCAGACCCCGCTGACTCGGCTTAAGGGTGTCGGACCGCGAGTGGCTGAGAAGCTGGCTAAGCTGGACATCCACTGCATCGAAGACCTGCTGTTTCATCTGCCCCTGCGTTATGAAGATCGTACACGCGTGTTGCCAATCGGCAGTCTGCGGGTTGGTGATACTGCGGTGATAGAGGGTGAGGTACAACTCAGCGAAATCAAGTACGGCAAGCGGCGCATGTTGCTGTGCCATCTCAGTGACGGGACCGGCCGTCTGGTACTGCGTTTTTTCCATTTTAATGCCCAGCAGAAAGAATCCTTAAGCCGTGGAGTGAGGCTTCGCTGTTACGGTGAGGCGCGCAAAGGGACGAATACACTGGAAATGGTGCATCCCGAATACCGTCGTGTGGATGCGGATGCCGAAGTCAACACGGTGGAAGAATCCCTCACCCCGATCTATTCAACCACGGAAGGTTTACACCAGCTGACCCTGCGTTCTCTTACCGAGCAGGCCCTGCAACTATTACGTGATGGCAAACTGGCTCTCAGCGAACTGTTACCCGAGGCGATCCTCGCGCAGCAGCAGTTTCCCACGCTGATGGAAGCCCTGAATTATATTCATCGGCCGCCGCCAGATGCCCCGGTACAGGCGCTGCAGGATCGCGAACACATTATGCAGACGCGCCTGGCCTTCGAAGAATTACTGGCGTTTACCTGCAGCATGCGCCAGTTACGCAGTCTGGCGGTGCACCACGAAGCGCTGGCGCTGTCACCTGCATCGACACTGAAACCGCGATTGCTGGAGGCGCTGCCGTTTTCGCTGACCGGAGCGCAATTGCGGGTCATCCAGGAAATCGAGCATGACATGGGACAGCCACATCCCATGCAGCGACTGGTGCAGGGCGATGTTGGTTCGGGCAAAACCCTGGTGGCGGTGGCTACGATGCTGGCCGCGATCGAGGCCGGCTACCAGGCCGTGATGATGGCGCCAACGGAGATCCTGGCCGAGCAACATTACAAGAACATCTGCCAGTGGTTGACGCCCCTGGGCATTCAGGTCAGCTGGTTATCCGGTAAGTTGCCGGCAGCGGAACGCCGGCGGGCACTTGCGGTCATAGCCTCTGGTGAGGCCCAGGTGATCGTTGGTACACATGCCCTGTTTCAGGAACAGGTGGCGTTTGCACACCTGGCATTGGTGGTGATCGATGAACAGCATCGTTTCGGTGTACACCAGCGCCTGGCCCTGCGTGAAAAGGGGTTGAAGGCGGGCAAGTATCCACATCAATTGATTATGACCGCGACACCGATTCCGCGCACCCTGACCATGACTGTATACGCCGACCTGGATTGTTCCGTGATCGATGAATTGCCGCCGGGGCGCAAACCGGTGGAAACCGTGGTGATCCCCGACAGTCGTCGTGCCGATGTTGTCAATCGGGTGCAGGCGGCGTGCAAACAGGGTCGCCAGGTGTATTGGGTGTGCAGCCTGATCGAGGAATCAGAGGCCTTGCAGTGCCAGGCTGCCGAAGATACGGCGCAAATCCTGGCAGAGGCCCTGCCGATGGTGCGGGTCGGGCTGGTGCACGGCCGGCTTAAGCCGGAGCAAAAGGAAATCGTGATGGCGCAATTCAAACAGCACAAACTGGATCTGCTGGTTGCCACCACGGTGATCGAGGTCGGGGTCGACGTGCCTAACGCCAGCCTGATGATCATCGAGAATGCTGAGCGTTTTGGCCTGGCCCAGTTGCACCAGTTACGCGGTCGGGTCGGGCGTGGCAGCCAGGACAGTGCCTGTGTGCTCATGTATCATGGCGGCCTTTCCGAGAATGCGAGGGCACGCCTGGCCGTGATGCGTGAAACCAACGATGGCTTTGTCATTGCCAAAAAGGATCTGGAGTTGCGTGGTCCGGGCGAGGTGCTGGGTACCCGCCAGACCGGTATGTTGCAACTGCGGGTAGCCGATTTGTTCAAGCACCAGGATTTGTTACCACGTATGCAGCGCTGGACTGACGAACTGATTGCCACGCAGCCACAAACAGTGGCGCAACTGGTGACACGCTGGGTGGGACATAATCAGCGCTTCGCCCAGGTTTGAGTTGTTTTTATGCATGGTTTACAACAGCATCATGAGCCAGTCTGGTACTTCAGGCGCGAATTACGTCATGGCTATGCGCCACAGGCCCTGAGCAGCTGGCTGTTCGATCCGGGCTCCCTCACTGCGCGTCTCACGGCGAATTGCCCGGGGCTGTTTCGAGTCGAGGTACAGTCGCAGGTCTGGCGTAGCCCGCAACATAATGAAATCCGTCGCCTCGGGATGCGCGAGCGGCAGATGTCGTTAATCCGTGAGGTCTATCTATACTGTGCAGATCGACCCATGGTCTTTGCCCGCACGGTAATACCTCGTGAGTCACTGAGCGGCAGACAGAGACACCTGGCGGGGCTGGGCTCACGTTCGCTGGGTTCCGTGTTATTTGCCGACCCGCATATGCATCGTGACGAGATCGAAGTGGCACGCCTGCGCGCTGGAGAGGGGCTGTACTACAAGGCTGTGGCGATTCTGGCCAAAGCGCCGGCCAGTATCTGGGGGCGGCGCTCGGTATTCTATCTCGATCGCAAACCCTTGCTGGTCAGCGAAATATTCCTGCCAGCTGTCGAGCAACTTGCTTAGTACGGGTAATGGCTGAGAAGACGGTTAAAATGAATGAATTTTCTATGCGGGTATTGTAGTTATGAAGCTGTCACTGGCACGCGTCACTGAACGACTGGAGCAATATTATTACCTGGTGCGCCTGCATCGTCCCATCGGAACCTATTTATTATTGTGGCCGGCCCTGTGGGCCTTATGGATTGCCGGGCAGGGTAAACCGGACCCGCTGGTGCTGTTTGTCATCGTGGCCGGTACCGTGCTGATGCGATCTGCCGGTTGTGCCATGAACGATTATGCCGATCGCAATATCGATGCCCATGTTGCGCGAACCCGTGAACGCCCTATTGCCGCGGGCAAGGTGTCACCCAGGGAGGCGCTCATGGTGTTTGTTGTGCTGGCTCTGGTCTCGTTTGGCCTGGTGTTACTGATGAATCGTTTTACTATATATATGTCGTTCGGCGGCCTGGTACTGGCGGCGATATATCCCTTTTCCAAGCGCTACACCCATTTACCCCAGGTTGTGCTCGGTATGGCCTTTGCCTGGGCCGTGCCCATGGCCTTTACCGCCCAGACCAATTCCCTGCCCAGGGAGGCCTGGCTGATCTACGTCATCACGGTGATCTGGGCGGTAATCTACGACACCATGTACGCCATGGTGGACCGGGAGGACGATTTACGCATCGGGGTGAAATCCACGGCCATCCTGTTCGGGGAGGCCGATCGCCTGATTCTGTTTATTCTGCAGCTGTTGATGTTTACCGCCCTGGTCCTGCTGGGCAAGCAGGTCGGTCTGGGCAAGGCCTATTACCTGGCTGTCGCCGTTGCGGGTTTACTGGCCCTGTACCAGCAGTTTCTGATTCGCCGGCGTGAGCCGGCCGCCTGTTTTCGGGCATTTCTCAACAATAACTGGCTGGGCATGATTCTATTTATAGGTATCGTCCTGAATTACATCTACGCCAAATAGGGTATAGTCGGGCCCACGAAATTTATAAAAAATGTGATCTGGATTAGTAGTAGCCTGGCGGAATATTGTTCTAAAATTGGTTCTGTGATGATGACCCGTGCCCTTACCAGCCTTATATGTCTGACCGCGCTCATGTATGCCGTGGGGGCTCAGGCTGGCGAGGATAATGAGGTCACCAGTCTGCTGGAACCCAATTTCAAGTTTCAGCACCAGCATTTCAGTGGTGGCAAATCCTACACCCATGACGAAGTGCTGCGCGGGGATTTTCTCAATGACCCGAATGTGTTGCTACTGGGTAAAAACAGTCCGTTCAACGGCGAGCTCAGTCAGTACGATGCCACGATTTCGTATCCCTTTGCCATGCACAACATCGTCAGTTTCGATCTGGGGATTAACCTGCGCTTTGTCGATGCCGAGCTCAGGAACCAGAACCTGGATCAGGCCAGCACCCATATCAATACCACCTTGCCGATGTTGTACGCCGAGGCGTTTTTCAACCTGCCTTTCAAGGGCATGTCGGCCAGCATCGGTGGCAGTCACCTGCAATACGATGATTACTTCGCTTTCGATTACAAGGCCAAGCTCAGTTATACCTGGGATAATGGTTTTGGTCTTGAGGGCGGCTGGCAACATCAGCGGTTTAATATCGACAGCCCCAGCGTCCAGGCCGACTTCGAAAGCAAGGGCCCGTTCCTCGACCTCAAATATCACTTTTAATGAGGGTGTGGCCAGGCCCGGGCCACGCACCAGACTTCAATCCGCCTGATCCCCGCTCGCCGACATAATTTCGCAATCTCGTTGACGGTATGGCCCGAGGTCATCACATCATCCACGATGGCAATACTATCCAGGGCCGGCAGCCGGTTCAGACAGAAGGCGCCGCGTACATTTTGTCGGCGCTGATCCCGGACCTGTGAGGATTGCGGCAGGGTATCCCGTTGACGGTACAGGCCGTGACGCAGGATCGGCAGGCCATGCTGGCGTGCCAGTGAACGGGCGATTTCCAGTGCCTGGTTGAATCCGCGCTGGCGCAGGCGTCGTGGATGCAGGGGGACCGGTAAAATCGCCTGTATCTGGTTTGCACTGTCGGCGACTCGCTCGGCCAGGAGTTCGCCGAAAAGCCTGGCCAGCTGGATCTGTCCCCGGAATTTAAGTTTGCTGACTAACTGGGCGATGGGGTCGGCATAACCATAGCCCGCTATCACCGCATCATAGGCCGGCGGCTGGCGCAAACAATGGCCGCAGGGACCGCCCGATGCCATGGTGGTGGGACGACCGCATTGTCTACAGCAGGATTTTGCATCAAAGCGGGGCAGATCATGCTGGCATGCCGGGCAAATCGCGTGGGGGTGGCTGGATTGACCACACAGGCAGCAGGCCTGGGGTAACCAGCTATGCAGGCTATTTATTAGCCAGTGGTAAACCATGTAAAATCCTTTTCGTTGACAAACATATGCTTGTCGCTAACATCCTGTCAGCCATAAGCCACAGTGTAGCATATGCCAGAAAATACAAATTCATCGGAGGGCCTGAGAATCCCCGCCGCTTCGGCTCGCCGTGCGGCGACCCTGTTCAACTACGGGAACCTGCTCGCCATTCTGATTCCCCTGCCCCTGGGTATCCTGTGGCTGGGCGCCTCCATGGCGGTCTATACCATGAACCGCCATCACCCCAACCCGCGGGTGGGCTATTACACCCAGTGGGCGGCCTACCGGTTTTATGGCCTGGTTGGGTTTGTGGTGGCGGAGGCGACCTTTTATAACGAGGGCCTTCTGGCCTGGTTGATCACCTGGGCGGTCCTGGCCGCCATCCTGATTCCCTGGACCATTTACGACCTGGTGCGCATTTATCGCGAGCCATGGCAAGACACGATTCGAGAAAAGGAGGAGGCATGAACGCACCTGCACCAGCAACTGATGACGCGTTGCGTTTCAACTGGCACCGCGATGAGATCGCGAATCTATTCGCGCGGCCATTTGCCGATCTGTTGTTCGAGGCGCAACAGCTGCACCGGCAGCATTTCGATCCCAATGCAGTACAGGTCAGCACCTTGCTGAGCATCAAGACCGGCAAGTGTCCGGAAGATTGCGCCTATTGTCCGCAGAGCGTGCGCTTCGAAACCGAACTGCAACCTGAACCGTTGATGCCTCTGGATGAAGTGATCGCGGCTGCCGAGCGTGCCAGGCAAAATGGCGCCTCGCGGTTTTGCATGGGCGCGGCATGGCGTAGTCCCAAAGACCGGGATCTCGATCAGGTGATTGATATGGTGGAGGCAGTTAAAGATCTGGGCCTGGAAACCTGCGTAACCCTGGGAATGCTGAATGAGGCCCAGGCCCGGCGTTTAAAGGATGCAGGACTGGATTATTACAACCACAATCTCGATACCTCACCGGAATTTTATAATGACATCATTACCACGCGGACCTATCAGGATCGCCTGGATACACTGCAGCACGTACGCAGTGCGGGTATCAATGTCTGCTGTGGCGGGATCCTGGGTATGGGCGAGAGCCGCGCTGACCGGGTGGGCCTGATGCAGGAACTGGCCAACCAGCAACCGCATCCCGAGAGTGTACCCATTAATATGCTGGTACGTGTGCAGGGGACCCCGCTGGAAGCCGCGGAAGAATTTGACCCGATTGAATTCGTACGCACCATCGCGGTGGCGCGTATCCTGATGCCGAAGTCATACGTGCGCCTGTCCGCCGGGCGCGAGGATATGAGCGATGAAATGCAGGCCCTGTGTTTTCTCGCTGGTGCCAATTCGATTTTCTATGGTGAGAAATTATTAACAACACCAAATCCGGCGGCAGCACATGACAAGCTGTTGTTTGAGAAATTGGGGATCCGGTCGGTTTAATGTCGTTTTTTCGTCCCCGCCAGGGACGAGGTACTTTTCTTTGCTTTTCCAAAGAAAAGACACCCGCGCTGGTGCAACCGTGTATCGGGTAGGTCTTTTTGCTTTGACCGATTTTGATTCGCCATCCTGGCTCAGCAAAATCGGGCGCGACGTCCATGTCGCGCTCTTGTATTGATAACAAAAAGACCTACCCGCTACGCACCAGCACATGGGATTGAATAATCCTCGCCTATAGCAGCGAAGCCGCATGCGATATTTATTATTTGAGACAAATAATTGAAATCAACATTACAACAATTCCTCGATGCACAAAAGGCCAACCAGCTTTATCGCTCCCGTATGATCATTGACGGTCCGCAGGACGTGGAACTGGTCATTGCGGGCAAACGTTATCTGAATTTTTGCAGTAACGATTACCTGGGACACGCCAACCATGCAAAAGTGCGTGAGGCCTTTGTCAAAGGTGTAGAGATCTACGGGGTGGGGAGTGGCGCCTCACATCTGATCACAGGGCATAGTCGCGCCCACCATGAACTGGAAGAGGCGCTGGCTGATTTCGTCGGGCGGCCACGGGCGCTGTTATTTTCCACGGGTTACATGGCCAATCTCGGTGTCATCAGCAGCCTGGTGGGTCGGGGGGACCTGGTTTGCGAAGATCGCCTTAACCATGCGTCCTTGCTTGACGGTGCCATGTTATCGCAGGCGCGCATGCAACGTTTTATCCACCGGGATACGCAGGACCTCGCGAACAAACTGGAAGCGAGCAAGTCTGGTGACAGGCTGGTGGTGAGTGACGGGGTTTTCAGCATGGATGGTGATCTGGCACCAGTGCAGGCATTGGCGCATGTTAGCCAGGAGCATGGCGCATGGCTGATGATTGATGATGCCCATGGTCTGGGTGTCATTGGTGCGCGTGGTCGCGGCCTGCTGGAACAGGTTGCTGCCGGTATCAGCGAGGTTCCCATCCTGGTAGGAACGCTGGGTAAGGCTCTGGGTACATCGGGGGCATTTGTTGCCGGCGAAGACGCCCTGATCGAAACCCTGATCCAGAGGGCACGCAGCTATATCTACACCACGGCTATGCCGCCGGCTGTTGCACATGCCACGCTGGCCAGTTTGCGTCTGGTGGATGACGAGGCATGGCGCCGGCAGCAGTTGCAGGACAACATCCGGCTCTGGCGCAAGCTGGCAACACAGGCAGGTATCAGCCTGACTGATTCAGCAACGGCGATCCAGCCGGTCATCATTGGTGAGGTGGCCCGCACAGTGCAAATCAGTGAGGCCTTGCGTCAATGCGGTGTCCTGGTTACGGCTATTCGTCCGCCGACTGTACCCAAAGGCACAGCGCGTTTGCGCATTACTTTCAGCGCGGCACATACATCGGAACAGATTACCCGCCTGGTTTCCATGATGAGTGAATGTGGTCTGGGACAGCAGCATGGGTGAACCCCTGCACGTCGAAGTCACTGGTGAGGGCCGACCGATAGTCCTGTTACACGGCTGGGGGATGCATGCCGGGGTGTTTCAGGATTTGTCAGAACAGCTGGCGCCGCGCCACCGAATGCTGGCCGTAGATTTGCCCGGTCACGGTGAGAGTGAGGTGTTTGACCAGTTCAATGATCTTGCCAAACTCACTGCGCATATTATTGAGCAGCTATTACCACTGGTGCAGACAGGGTTTACCCTGCTGGGCTGGTCGCTGGGTGGATTGCTGGCACAGGCGATGGCGATACGTTATCCACAGTACATTAATAAGCTGGTGTTGTTATGCAGCTCTCCGCTTTTTCAGCGACGCGATGACTGGCCGCATGCGGTTGAGGCCGACGTCCTGAGAAGTTTTGCGGCTGAGCTGCAACGTGATTATCGAGGAACGCTTGCCCGCTTTCTGGCTTTGCAGTTTTTGGGTTCAGAAAACCAGAAGGAAACACTGCGCCGGGCGCGTACTCTGTTGTTCGCGCGGCCTCAGCCGGATCCCGCTACACTCGAGCAGGGTTTGCAGCTGCTTAACCACACTGACCTGCGGCAACAGCTCTCGCAGATCCAGTGCCCTGTACTTGTTCTGAATGCAGAACACGACACGCTGGTACCACCGGGGGCGGGCAGGTATCTGGCAGAACATGTCGCCAATGGTCGGGCGGTTATCATCAAGGGTGCAGGGCATGCCCCGTTTCTTTCTCACAGGCAGATACTGACAAATTTTCTGGAACGGTTTTTAGATGAATATTGAAAAACAACAGGCCAGACGATCGTTCTCCCGTGCCGCACAGGAATATGACGCGGCTGCCGTATTGCAACGCGAAGTTGGCAACCGCCTTATCGAACGACTTGGCTACATAAATTTTACCCCGCGAACGGTGCTAGATGTGGGTGCCGGTACCGGTTATTGTACAGCCCTGCTGCAAAAGCAGTACCCAAAGGCATACGTCCTGGCGCTGGATATCGCCTATCCCATGCTGACCCATGCCCGCAGTAAATCATCATGGTGGACGCGTATGCGTCGCAAGACTGCTTATCTGTGTGCCGATGCCGAAACGTTGCCGCTGGCAGATAACAGCGTGGACATGGTGTTTTCCAATCTGACTCTGCAATGGATTAATCAGCTTGAACACACTCTGGCCGAATTCGCGCGTGTGTTGAGGCCGGGCGGTATGTTGCTGTTTTCAACCTTCGGTCCGGACACGTTGTTTGAATTACGCGAGGCCTGGGCCAGGGCCGACAATTATACTCATACCAATGCCTTTATCGACCTGCATGTTATCGGTGACATGATGATGCATGCCCACCTGGCCGAGCCGGTGATGGATGCCGAGCGTTTTACTCTGACCTATCCAGACGTTTACGCCCTGATGCGTGAGCTCAAGGCAATTGGTGCGCATAACGTGACGCAACAACGTGCCCGGGGACTGTCAGGTAAAAGCCGGTTCAGGACCATGGAACTTGAATACGAGCGTCACCGTCTGGGGGATGTGTTACCCGCGAGTTATGAGGTTGTGTATGGACATGCCTGGTCTGCGGCGGAAGCACAACAGGCAATCAGCGTCAGCCTTGATGCGGTTGGTCATCCTCCAACAAAGGCAGGTTGAGACATGCATTCCCTGTTTGTTACCGGAACCGACACCGAAGTAGGAAAGACCGTTGTCAGTTGCGCGCTGATCCGGCAACTGGTGGCGGGCGGTCTACGCGTAGCTGCCATGAAACCGGTTGCCAGTGGTGCGCAACGGGTGGATGGCGAGTTACGCAATGATGATGCCTTGCAGCTGATGGCTGCCGCCAATGTTGAGTTACCGTACGCGCTGGTTAATCCATATTGTTTCGAACCCGCGATCGCTCCGCACATTGCCGCGCAGCAGGCGGGTGTTGAGATGTCGTTGGATAAAATCGTCAGCGCGTATCAACAAATCGCACGCCTGGCAGATGTTGTGGTAGTAGAGGGTGCTGGTGGCTGGTTCGTTCCGCTCAACGCCAGCCAAACCTGGGCAGATGTTGCGGGTATATTAGAGTTGCCGGTGATGTTGGTCGTGGGAATGCGACTGGGTTGTCTTAATCACGCTATGTTGACGGCACACGCCGTGCAAACACGCGGGCTTCAGTTAACTGGCTGGATTGCCAACATCCTCGATCCCAGCATGCCTGAGTTAACGCATAACATCGATACGCTCAAGCGTTTTATTATGGCGCCACATTTGGGCGTGATGCCATTCCTGCGTGATGTCACGGCGAAACAAGACGTAAATTTTAAAACCCCTTTTGTTGATTAAGCTTTCTGCGGCCTGCACGGCCCGGCTAGTCGGCACACAAGTTGGATGGCGACTGACCTGTACCGACTCAATGCACTAAAATCGATAGCAGATATCGCACAAATGCGTATGTTATCGGTTGTGATGGGCGTGGCATGGGCCTGGTTATAGCTAGTATGTGTGCACGCGCCCTGCAAGGTAGGCGTACTGGCCGGCTGGTAAACACTTTCGATTGAATTGTCTGGGTAGAAAATAAAATCTTGATAGGTTAAAAGAAGTATTTATAATACTACATTATGTGCTATGGTGACTTGGCATAAGATGATGAAGGTTCAGCCGGTAAGTGTGCGGACAAATCTATTGTCAGTTTGCCACTTGGCAAGAAGTCACAAAGATTGTATGTTTTATTGCCGTAGGGAAGAAGTGTAGGTGTAGCAGTATATAAGTCTATTCTGATTTAATTATTTAGAATATTAGACTGAATTAATATATCTAGAGGTTATGTACCCATTTCTAGATTTTTTATTGCAGCTCACAGAACCATGCTTTAGCATGCCGCCCACACATCATTGCCTGCTCATGTAGCGTTGTAAGGGCTGGAAGAATGGCAATCGAATTAGAACCTAGCAAACATTCTCTGGCAGTACTGACCACAGAGTCAGGAGTATGTTGCAATAATTGTGAAAAAAATTTTCTTCATTATTAAAAATCCTAACCAATGAGGTAGAGGTATGTCAGCAAGTAAAACAATGAGAAGCTTAATCGGCTTGCTGGGCACCGTTTTGACATTTGCACCAACGGTTGCCATGGCCGATTACGGGCTCAACATGCATAAAGGCGTGACCAAGATCAGCCATGAGATTTACGACCTGCATATGTTAGTGCTCTGGATCGTTACGATCGTTGGCATCCTGGTCTTTGGCGTTATGATTTACTCCATTATCAATCACCGTAAATCAAAAGGGGTGACGCCAGCGACTTTTCACGAAAGCACTACAGTTGAAGTCATCTGGACAGTGATACCATTCGTGATTCTGGTCGCTATCGCCGTACCAGCTACCAAGACACTTTTGCAGATGTCTGACATGAGCCACCCCGATCTCAACATTAAGGTGACCGGCTGGCAATGGAAGTGGGAGTACGACTACCTCGATAATGGTGTACATTTCTTCTCAAATCTGGCGAAGTCTTCGCTGGATGCTGGCGCGGAGCAGGTTGGCGACGCCAAAGATGTCGACAACCCGGCCATTCATTACCTGCGTAATGTCGACCACCCTCTGGTGGTACCAGTACATAAGAAAGTACGGTTACTGATTACCGGTGCAGACGTGATTCACTCCTGGTGGGTGCCTGACCTGGGCGTCAAGCATGACGCAATTCCAGGGCATATCAACGAGAGCTGGTTCCGCGCTGATAAGGTCGGTATTTACCGTGGGCAATGCGCTGAACTTTGTGGCAAGGGCCACGGCTTTATGCCCATTGTGGTCAAGGTTGTTTCCGAGAGCGATTACAAGAGCTGGGTAGCGCAACAGAAAAAAGCGGAAGCGGCCGCATCTGCCGACGTGAACAAGACCTTTACCAAGGCCGAACTGATGGCAAAAGGTAAGAAAGTCTATGACACCATTTGCGCGGCCTGTCACCAGGTGAATGGTAAGGGTCTGCCCGGTGTGTTCCCTGCGCTGGCTGGTAGCAAAACGGTTAAGGGTCCAAAAGAAGAACATATCCACACCGTGGTTGATGGCCGTCCGGGTACCGCGATGCAGGCGTTTGGCAAACAGTTGAATCCTGTTGATATCGCATCGGTCATTACCTACGAGCGAAATTCATTCGGTAATAACGACGGTGATATTGTTCAGCCGTCAGATGTTGTTGCTTTCGAAAAAAATCAGAAATCCAAGTAATCTGGGCGAACGGAGGTTATTCCAATGAGCGATCATCATCACCCGACCGGTATCAAGCGGTGGTTATTTACAACCAATCACAAGGACATCGGTACCTTATATCTCTGGTTCTCCTTCATCATGCTGCTCATGGGCGGTTCCATGGCCATGGTGATACGTGCGGAACTGTATGAACCCGGATTGCAATTCGTTAATCCGAATTTCTTCAACATGATGACTACCCTGCACGGACTGATCATGGTGTTCGGCGCCATCATGCCGGCGACGGTAGGTCTGGCCAACTGGTGTATCCCCATGATGATCGGTGCACCGGACATGGCTTTACCACGCATGAATAACTGGAGCTTCTGGATTCTGCCATTTGCGGCGTTCATGCTGGTTTCACCCATGTTCATGGGCGGACACTTCATGGCAGGTCAGGGTCCGAACTTCGGTTGGACCTTCTATGAGCCCCTGTCGGGCCAGTATGGCAAGTTGGCGTTCTTCATCTTCGCCATCCACCTGCTGGGTATTTCCTCTATCATGGGATCCATCAACATCATCGCCACCATCCTGAATATGCGCGCGCCGGGCATGACCCTGATGAAAATGCCCATGTTCGTCTGGACCTGGCTGATCACCGCCTTCCTGCTGATCGCGGTAATGCCGGTACTGGCAGGTGCGGTGACCATGATGCTGACCGACAAGTACTTCGGTACCTCGTTCTTTAACGCTGCCGGCGGTGGTGATCCGGTCTTGTTCCAGCACGTGTTCTGGTTCTTCGGTCACCCCGAGGTGTACATCATGATTCTGCCGGCCTTCGGCATTGTCTCGCAGATCATCCCGACTTTTTCACGGAAAAAGTTGTTTGGTTATGCCTCAATGGTGTACGCCACCGCCGCAATTGCATTTCTGTCGTTTATCGTATGGGCGCACCACATGTTTGTGGTCGGTATGCCAGTTGCCGGTGAGTTGTACTTTATGTATGCCACGGTCATGATTTCTGTACCGACCGCGGTGAAGGTTTTCAACTGGACCGCCACCATGTGGCGTGGTGCCATGACCTTTGAAGTCCCGATGCTGTGGGCAGTGGCCTTCGTGTTCCTGTTCACCATTGGTGGTTTTACCGGCCTGATGCTGGGTGTGGCACCGGCTGACTTCCAGTACACCGATACTTATTTCGTGGTGGCTCACTTCCACTATGTACTGGTAACCGGTGCACTGTTTGCCATTATCGGCGGTGTGTACTACTGGCTGCCGAAATGGACCGGTCACATGTACAACGAAACCCTGTCCAAGACCCATTTCTGGTTGTCGGTTATTTCCGTGAACGTGTTGTTCTTCCCGCAACACTTCCTGGGGCTGGAGGGTATGCCGCGGCGTATCCCCGACTATTCACCGATGTTTGCTGACTGGAACCGTATTTCGTCGCTGGGCGCATTCGTATTTGGCGCCAGTCAGCTGCTGTTCCTGTATATCGTCATCAAGACCATTCGTGGCGGTGAGAAGGCAAGTAGTCAGGTCTGGGAAGGGGCAGAAGGTCTGGAGTGGACGGTACCGTCACCGGCGCCTTACCACACATTCGAGACTGCACCTGAAGTTAAGTAATCTGGTAATGGTTCGCCAGTGTGACACACTGGCGAACCACGAGTAGTAGTTGATTTGTATGATGAAAGAAGAACCGGACGCTAAGACCAAACGTGGTATCAGGTTGACCGCAATCATCGTTGGTGTAATCGCGTTCATATTTTACGCGCTGTTTGTGTACCTGCACTTGCAGCACAAATGAGTAACACGAAAGCCAGGAACCGCAAAGTGCTGGTGGTTCTGCTGGTGATAGTTGCAGGGATGTTCGGCTTTGGTTTTGTGCTGATACCGATCTACCGCTTGATGGCGAATATTTACGGCTTTGGCGGGCAGATGCAGGCAGATGAATCCGATCGAGCAGATGCACGTAAGCAGCTTGAGGAGGTAATAAAGGCCGGCGTGGACAAGAGTAGGAAGGTGACCGTGCAGTTTATGGTTACCGGGAATAACACGCTTGACCTGGAGTTTCGCCCGCTGATTAATCAGGTAAACCTGAATCCGGGCACGGTCAAAGAGGTTAAATATTTTGTCAAAAACCTTTCTGATCGAAAGCTGGTCTTAAAGGCACTTCCGACGGTTTCGCCGGATGCCGCGACCAAATATGTTGTGCGATATGAGTGCCCGTGCTTTTACAGGCAGGTACTCAAGCCGGGAGAGTCGAGGTCTATGACGTTTAAGCTGGCAATTAATCAGGCAATACCGCGATACCTGCAGGTGTTGACACTGAGTTTCCGCTTAATCGAGAAAAAGGATACGGCCGTGATTGATACGGATAAATTAGAAAAGCAGGCAAGGCGTACGCGCGATGCCGCACAATCAACAGCATTACTATAAATCGAAGAGAGGGGTAAACATGTCTGAAAAGAAATACTATTTGCCCGAACCAAGTTATTGGCCGCTGGTCGGTTCAATTGGCTTGTTCACTACAGTATTCGGGTTTGCACATGCGCTGGAGTTTCATCGAGACAATCTAGGCGGTCATTTGACCATGTTGTACATCGGTCTCGCTATTCTTGCGTTCATGATGTTCGGCTGGTTTGGGACTGTTATTCGTGAAAGCGAGGGGGGGAAATATAACGCCCAGGTCGACACCACCTTCCGCATGGCCATGATGTGGTTTATTTTCTCCGAAGTCATGTTCTTTGCCGCTTTCTTTGGTGCGTTGTTTTATGCCCGCCAGTTGTCTGTACCCTGGCTTGGTGGTGCCGACCCGGTGACCCACCAATACCTGTGGGACAAATTCAGCGCCAACTGGCCTTTGCTTCACAACCCGGATCCGAGTAAGTTTGCGAGTCCTAAGGGTGTCATCGAGCCGTTCGGGATTCCCCTGCTGAATACGATTATCCTGTTGAGTTCGAGTGTGACGGTGACCATTGCGCACCACGCACTTAAGGCCAACAAGCGAGGTGCGCTGACGTTCTGGTTGTTAATTACCGTTATCCTTGGTTTCACATTCCTGGGATTCCAGGCACATGAATATTATGAAGCCTATACTGAACTGAATCTCAAATTGGACAGCGGTATTTACGGCACGACCTTTTTTATGCTGACCGGTTTCCACGGTTTGCACGTGACAATTGGTGCGACCATGCTGACGATCATGCTGTTGCGTGTCCTCAAAGGTCACTTCAAGCCCGATCACCATTTTGCCTTTGAGGCGGCGTCCTGGTACTGGCACTTTGTGGATGTTGTCTGGTTGGGGCTGTTTATCTTTGTATACTGGCTGTAAAAAATTAACAACGCCAGGGAGCTTGGGGGCGCCAACCTTTGGTTGGCGCCTTTTTATTATCCGGCTTATAGCAAGATGCAGGGCAGGTATGGCCGGGAACTGGATAAACGGCTGTTATTTGGATTTATGAGCTGAAGATTTCAAGGTGTAATTAAATGGCGAATGGTTCGGATGGATCAGACCTGCCTTGTAGCTGATTACCAGGATGATAATCAGCAGGAGCGAGAGGGCGACACGCATGGTGAGCAGGCGCACGGTGCGATTAGTGCGGCCCCGGTCCTTGAGTAGGGTGTACAATGCAAGAAACAGGCTGCTAACGACGAGAAACAGCAGAACCAGTATGACGATTTTCATATTTGACTCCGGATTGTACGATTTATCAGTATAAACAATATACAAGCTCATGCGTATCGGAAATTACCAGTTCAGGCCGCGACTCATTCCAACGATTATGGTCCTGATTTTATTACCCATACTGTTACGTCTGGGTTTCTGGCAGATATCACGCGCAAATGAAAAGCGGGCGATCATCGCGGAAGAGCATGCAAAAATGGCATTACCACCCAGGCTAATAGACAGGCCGTTGGCGGATGCGCAGGGATTGCGATTTCACCGCTTGCAGATTGATGGTAAATTTTTTGATAAATATCAGATTTTTATCGATAACAAAATCCATCAGGACCGGGTGGGATATGATGTCGTCACACCAATGCAAATCGGTAGTTCGAATCAATATGTACTGGTCAATCGTGGCTGGGTGCCCATGGGCAGGACCAGGGCTGATTTACCCGTAATCAAGACGCCAAAAACTGATATTTCCATTGTCGGCATCGCCAAGTATCACACCAAGGACGTTGTCTCGTTTGGCGACGGCAATCGCAGTAACAAGGGCTGGCCAGCAGTGGTACGCTGGGTGGATATCAAGGCGATAGCTAAGGAGACAAAACTGGATTTAGTGCCATTCATGCTGTTGCTTGACCCGAAATCGCCTTATGGTTATGTAAGACACTGGAAATTTATCAATATGCCACCGGCCAAGCATATGAGTTACGCAGTGCAATGGTTTGCCATGGCGGCGGCACTGGTAATTATCTATCTGGTCGTTAATTTAAAACATATGAGTAAAACAGAGAAAGATGATGATTGAGCAACAGGCGGTACGGCGTTCGCGAATTAAACTGGTAATATTGTTTGCGATATTTTTAATACCTGTGATCGCCGCCTATATCATACATAAACATCCGGAATGGCAACCGAAAGGCACCATTAATCACGGTGTGCTGTATAAACCCTCGGTGCGGATAAAGCCTTTTAGTTTACTGACCGAGGCTGGTAAGCCATATAAATTGAGTGATATGACAGGCAAATGGTCGCTTATATATATAGGTGGTGCGAATTGTGACAAGGACTGCCGGGTTACCCTGATCAAGGCGCGGGATGCCCGCTGGGCCCAGGGGACCGAGGCGACACGCATCAAATATTACTACCTGCTGACGGCGGACCGCTATAACGGTGATAAAGCCAAATTGCACAAGGCATTTCCTGAAATGGTGATGTTACACGGGGATCCCGGCCAGCGAGAGGCGTTACTTCAGCAATTTAAACACAGCAAAACCCAGGAAGTGGGAAAAGCGAACCGGCTATACCTGGTCGATCCGGCCGGGATGTTAATGATGCAATATCCTTATGGGTTCAGGCATATTGGCCTGATGGAAGATCTGAAATATCTGCTCAAATGGTCGCAAATCGGCTAGGGTAGATGGCACCTGCGCAGTCTGAAATTTGTTAAGATCCGGTGGAATTTAAACCAGTATGACGTCAATGCAGCATCAAGCCAAGGCAAATTCAGTGGACACGGCACACGCCAGTTGGCGGGACTATTACGAGCTGTGCAAGCCGCGCGTGGTATTCCTGATTGTCTTTACCGCGATTGTCGGTATGTTCCTGGCGACCCCGGGCATGGTACCGCTACAGCCCCTGATCTTCGGCACCCTCGGCATCGGCCTGGCAGCAGCCTCGGCTGCGGCAATCAACCAGTTGGTGGAACTGCAGGTTGACTCCATCATGGGTCGCACCAGCAATCGGCCCTTGCCCACGGGTCACCTCAACAAAAGCCAGGCACTGGTCTTTGCCATCATTATTGGCGTTATTGCCATGCTGATCCTGGTGCTGCTGGTCAATGTCATCACTGCCGTGCTGACCTTTTGCTCGCTGATTGGCTATGCCGTGGTTTACACCATGTTTCTCAAGCGGGCGACGCCACAGAATATCGTGATTGGTGGTGCGGCGGGCGCAGCACCACCGGTCCTCGGCTGGTCAGCCGTTACTGGAACCATTGACCCGAATAGCCTGTTGTTATTCCTGATTATATTTGCCTGGACCCCGCCACATTTCTGGGCCCTGGCGATCCATAAGCGGGATGAATACGCGAAAGTGGATATTCCGATGTTGCCCGTGACGCATGGTGTGGCATTTACCCGCCTGCATGTGCTGCTTTATACCATCATCCTGTGCGGCGTGACTTTGCTGCCTTATGCCGTCGGCATGAGTGGCTATATCTACCTGGCTAGCACTCTCATCCTGGACGGAATCTTCCTGAGTTACGCCCTGCGTCTGATGTTCGGCAAGTCGCCGTCGGTGGCGATAAAAACCTTTGCTTATTCAATACTTTATTTAATGTTGTTGTTTGCCGCCCTGCTCATCGACCATTACCGCCACTTCCTGTTTCACTAATTCCCGACTATCCAAGTCTGGTTAAGTTATTGATTTGAATCAATATATTAGCGATATAATTACGCTAAGATCTGTTGATCCTTGATTCTGAGATAATTTACAATATAAGGATATTCTGAAATACGATACCACCCGCTGTTGCAGCAGCGGGTATTTTTTTATTGTAAAACAGTCAACGATGACCGATAACGCAGGTCTCCTGCTGTTGCTTTTTTAACCGCTGTAATAATTTTTGGCCACGGGGTAAGAAATAATGTCCGCACTGAATCAAACAGCCGTACAACCCTATAACTATGACATCGTTCGTAAGTTTTCGTTCATGGCGGTTATCTGGGGTGTGCTTGGTATGCTGGCTGGCGTCTATATTGCGTTGGAACTGGCCTGGCCTGCATTTAACCTGGATATACCGTATATCACCTTTGGCCGCCTGCGCCCGGTACATACTACCCTGGTGATCTTCGGGTTTGGTGGAAGCGCCCTGTTCGCCACCTCCTACTATGTCGTACAACGGACCTGCCAGGTGCGCCTCATTTCCGACACCATGGCCAAGTTTACTTTCTGGGGCTGGCAATTAGCCATTGGTATGTCCGTGCTGGGCTATATGCTGGGTTATACCGAGTCACGTGAATATGCCGAGATGGTGTGGCCGGCGGATATCCTGATTGCGATTACCTGGGTGGTTTATTTTCTAGTGTACGTAGGCACAATGGCGCGCCGTACCCAGCCACATATCTACGTCGCAAACTGGTTTTATGTTGCCTTTATTCTGGCAACCGGCATCCTGCATATCTTTAACAACATTGAAATCCCCGTCAGCCTGTTCAGTCTGAAATCCTACAGTATCCATTCCGGTGTCCAGGATGCCATGACCCAGTGGTGGTATGGCCACAACGCGGTTGGTTTCTTCCTGACTGCCGCGTTCCTTGGCATGATGTATTACTTCGTGCCAAAGCAGGCAGGTCGTCCGGTCTATTCCTATCGCCTTTCTATTATTCACTTCTGGGCCCTTATCTTTTTATATATGTGGGTGGGTGCTCACCATCTGCACTGGACGGCGTTGCCTGACTGGACTTCGACCCTGGCCGCGACCTTCTCGATCCTGTTATTGCTGCCATCCTGGGGTGGCATGATTAACGGCATCATGACCTTGTCCGGCGCGTGGGAAAAACTGCGAACCGACCCGGTTATTCGCTTCATGATTGTGGCTCTGTCCTTTTACGGTATGTCGACCTTTGAAGGACCGTTGCTTTCACTCAAGAGTGTGAATGCGCTTGCTCACTACACGGACTGGGTAATCGGACACGTGCATTCCGGTGCCCTGGGCTGGGTGGCCATGGTGACCTTCGGTTCGTTTTATCACATGGTGCCGCGTATCTGGGAGACCAAAATGTATTCCCAGAAACTCATGTATGCCCACTTCTGGCTGGCGACCATCGGAATCGTGTTGTATATCAGCGCCATGTGGGTTGCCGGCATCGGTGAAGGCCTGATGCTGCGCGCTTTCGATCAATACGGCAACCTGGCATACACCTTTATCGAAGCTGTGGAGTTCCTGCATAAGCCATACATCGTGCGTGCAGTCGGTGGAATGTTCTTTGTCTCCGGTATGATCCTGATGGCGATTAACGTGTTCATGACTATTCGTCAGGGCCACCGTGAAAAAGCAGAACTTGAAGCCAAACTTAATGCAAAACTGGCGAATGCTGGCGCATAGAGGTTAACAACATGAAACACGAAAAAATTGAAACACACGCCGGTCTGCTTATCATCCTGACCCTGATCGTGATCAGTATCGGTGGCCTGGTGGAAATCGTCCCCCTGTTTTATATCAAGAATACGGTGGAGACGGTAAAAGTGAACGGTATCGAGACGATACATCCGTATACACCATTACAGCTGGCCGGCCGTGACCTGTATCAGCGTGAAGGCTGCTACCTGTGTCATTCCCAGATGATTCGTCCGTTTCGCGATGAAAAATTACGTTATGGTCATTATTCACTGGCAGCTGAATCGCAATACGATCACCCCTTCCAGTGGGGGTCCAAGCGGATTGGTCCCGACCTGGCCCGGGTAGGACATAAGTATTCGAATGCGTGGATGGTTCAGCACCTGATCGCACCGCGTTCAGTGGTGCCGGAATCCATCATGCCCGATTTCCCGTGGCTGTTAAAAGATAATCTTCGCTATAACGATATCGCTGAACATATGCGGTCACTGCGCGAGGCGGGTGTGCCATACAGCCTGACCGAAAAGGAATATCAGGCAAACCTCAAACGCTTCGGCAAAAAGGTTGCCGATATGCTGGATATCAACAGGGCGGAAGAGAATTTGCTGAAAGAGGAAGAAGACAACAATTATGACGGGGTACCCGGGCGTGTTACCGAAATGGACGCAATGGTGGCCTATCTACAGGTACTGGGAACCATGGTCGACTTCAGCAAGTTCGAAGATGGCCATTTTGCCAAGTTCCGTTAAGGTTTAAACGGGTAAGGGTATCATGCAGGAATTCTTTGAATGGTTCACACATATGGAACATACCAAGCCATTTGTGCTTGTCCTGTTCTTTGTGACGTTCATCGGCATTCTCGTCTATGTTTTCTGGGGCAAGCAGCGCAGTGAACGGATTGAGAATCACAAATTCATTCCGCTTGATGATGACGATGACAATTGATTGATCAAGACAGGCGATACAAGATGAGCAGCGAGAAATCAAAACAGACTGTACAGACCACGGGCCATGCATGGGATGGCGACCTGCAGGAGTTCAACAATCCCCTGCCGACCTGGTGGTTGTGGGGCTTTTATGCGACGGTAGTGTTTGCCGTGATCTACTGGTTTCTGTATCCCGCCTGGCCGGTTGGTTCCAGTTATACTAAGGGTATTGGTAATGAGGTAACCTATACCACGGCCGACGGTAAGACCGTGACNNNNCACGCGCGGTATACGAGCGTCAGATGCAACTGGCGCGCGCGCAACAGGCAAAATATCTGGATACTCTAAAAGATGCCAGCTTCCAGCAAATTCTGAATGACCCGCAAAAGCGCGGTTTTGCCCTGTCTTACGCCAAGGTGTTGTTCGGTGATAACTGTGCAACCTGCCACCAGGCTGGCGGCGCGGGGATCGTCGGTAAATATCCTAACCTGGCCGATGACTCCTGGTTGTGGGGTGGTACGTTCAAACAGATCCAGCACACCATCACTGAAGGTCATCATGGCATGATGCCATCGTTCGCCAACCGCCTGTCGCCCAAGCAAATGGACGAAGTCAGTGAATATGTCCTGAGCCTGTCAGGTCAGTCCACTGATCCAGCCAAGGCGAAACTCGGACAGAAACTGTTTCAGGGTGAGGCGGGATGTTTTGCCTGTCATACCAAGGCCGGTACCGGTAACATCCAGATTGGATCGGCCAACCTGACTGACCACATCTGGACCATTGCCAGGATTCGCCCGGGCATGACACATGCCCTGAAACAACAGGCCATCATTGATGTGATTACTCATGGTGTCGATCGGACCATGCCAACGTGGAAAGATCGCCTGAGTCCAATTCAGATCAAGATGCTGGCTTTTTACGTGCATGAGTTGGGTGGTGGCAAGTAGACGATTTACATTAACGGGTATCTTGCGACCGTCGGTGCGAGTTAGCTGACGGCCGTATCCCTGATGGCGAACGAAGAAGAGCTGTTCCAGAAACGCATACCGATTTATCCCAGATCGGTTAAGGGCTACTATCGGACGCTGAAATACAGCATTCTGTTTGTTGCCTATGCGGTATATTTTCTGCTGCCGTGGATCCCATGGAGTCGGCCAGACGGTCCGAGCCAGGCCGTCCTGTTTGATATTGTTACCCGCCGCTTTTACCTGTTTAACCTCACAGTATATGCACAGGATATATTCTGGCTGGCCGGAATTCTGATTGTTGGCGCATTCCTGTTGTTTTTTGTTACCGGCCTGGCGGGTCGGGTGTTTTGCGGTTATTTCTGTTTCCAGACCCTGTGGACAGATGTATTCCAGTTGATCGAAAAGCTGGTACAGGGCGAACGGAATGCGCGGATAAAGCTGGCCGCCGCACCCTGGAACCTCAACAAGATCGTTCGCATGAGCCTGACCTGGTTGCTGTGGCTGCTGGTGGCCTTCCTGACCGGTTTGTCCTTTACCCTGTACTGGGGCAGGGCGCCGGATTTGTTCATGCAGATCTTTACCGGTCAGGCGCCGTTTCCGGCCTATGCCACCACCCTGTTCCTGACCGCGACAACATTCGTAATGGCAGGTCTGGCCCGCGAACAGGTCTGCACCTACATGTGTCCCTATGCGCGGTTCCAGAGCGTCATGTTCGATCCGGATACCCTGATCGTGGCCTATGATGAGCGGCGCGGGGAACGGGAAAAGGGCCGAGCCAAACCGGCCAAAGGCATGCTGGCCATGCAGGAGCGGATCGACCAGGGTGTTGGTGACTGTATTGATTGCGGTTATTGCGTGCAGGTCTGCCCGGTGGGGATTGATATACGTAATGGCCTGCAATACCAGTGTATTACCTGCGCGCTTTGCATAGATGCCTGTAATACCATCATGACATCGATCAAGTACCCTACCGGGCTGATTCGTTACACTTCGGAAAACGCTCTGGAGGGTAAGCGCACTAACTGGTTCAAGTTCAAGAATATTGGTTATGCGCTAGCAATCCTGGTCGTGATTGGCCTGCTTGGCTGGAGTATTAGCCACCGTACTTTGCTTGAGATGAGCGTGCGCCAGGTGCGACAACCGCTTTATGTGACATTATCCGACGGCAGCATCCAGAATCGCTACAGTATCAAAATCAACAACAAACGCCCTGAGGCGGTGAAATACACCTTGACGGTGCAGGGATTGCCGGGGGCGCACTGGGAAGTCAGACCTTCACCACAAATCAG
>JARRNT010000014.1:0-63728 GCA_037384645.1 Gammaproteobacteria bacterium
CCCGTGGTGTCTGGCATGGCGTGACCAAATGACAATGGTCTGTCCGGGTTTCAACGTATCACGTGGCGCCATGCCATTCCATTTGGCCAGCTGGCGCACGCCCACGCCATGACGGTGTGCGAGGTCCCACAGGGTATCGCCGTTTTTCACGATGTGCGTAATTTTGGTTCCACGCCGTGATTACTCTGGGTGCGACGTTTACGCTGGTTGGCGCTGAGTTTGTAGCTGGACAGGCTGCGGCTGGCGACCGGGATGGTCAGGTCGTGTCCTGCGCGTAACAGGTTACTACGCATGTGATTGACACGACGGATGACCGCAATGCTGGTGTGATAGCGCATGGCCACCTGGCTGATGGTTTCACCGCGACGTATCCGGTGGCGTACCCATTTGACGCGCTTGCTGGGTGGATATTTGGCCAGATTATCCTTGAACTCATCGGCATTATCGGTGGGAATCAGCAAATAACTGGGACCGTTGGGTGAGGTGGCCCATCGGTTGAATGCGGGGTTCAGTTCATACAGATCATCGAGATCCATATCGGCGAGTTTGGCAGCCAGGGCCAGATCGATTTGTGAATTAACCTTGATGCGATCGAAATATTTTACATCATCAATGCGTGCCAGATGAATATTGTACTTTTGTGGATTGCTGACGATCTCTTTCAGAGCCAGCAGTTTGGGTACGTAGTAACGGGTTTCCGGCGGCAGGTCGAGGGAGAAAAAATCCGTGGGTCTGTGGCGACGTATGTTCTTGCGGATGGCGTGTGCAACAATGCCGCCGCCGGAATTATAGGCGGCCAGTGCCAGCAACCAGTCACCATGGAATTCGGTATGCAGGTTGCTTAGCAATTTGATTGCGGCCTGGGTCGAAGCAACCACGTCACGCCGACCGTCATACCACCAGTTTTGCTTGAGGCCATAACGGCGTCCGGTCGACGGGATAAATTGCCAGATACCGGAGGCACGGCCATGGGAATAAGCAAAGGGCTGAAACGCGCTTTCCACGATAGGCAGTAACGCGATTTCCAGCGGAATATTGTTGGCATCGAGCTGATTCACAATGTAGTGCATGTAGGGCTGAGCCCGTTCCACCACGCGATTGAGATAGGCATGATGCCTGACGTACCAGTGCAATTCGCGTTTAACGCGTGGATACTTTACGTCATCAGGCAAGGCAAAACCGGCACGGATGCGATTCCAGATATTTTGCGGCGGTTGATCGGCAACGGTATCGTCATCGCTGGCGGCAGTGTCCTGCTCAAGCTGGGCGATAGTGGCGTCATCCTGAGTATGATCGTTGTCCTGCTCGTTTGCCGCCAGATTGGGCAGGGGGCGCTTCAGCGCGGCGGGGTAATCGTCGTCCCCGGTTACTGTGTAGGGGCCCTGATAATCGGCGATGCGGACGGGCGGCTGAACACCGCTCGTCTCGGGCGACGTAGCGGGCTGGAGGATGGCACAACCACCAAATAAGAGGGTGCTGGCCAGAATGATGAATTTGACTTTCACTTTTTGCTGTAAATTATTAAATTGTTTATCATTTTCCATGTTATTGTGACATCCCTAGTGTGGTCAAGTAAAGACAGAAGAAAAGCCCCCTGGCTTTAAAAAATTCATCACAAAAATGAAAATTTTGTCCCGCGCCCATAAAGAAAAACGCTTCAACCAGTGTGACGACCTGGCTCACACCTGGCCGCAGCTACAGACATGGTATCGGACAGAACTGGGTCAAGATTTAGCCAAACATGAGGCGGTTGCCCTGGCCGAGACTTTGCCAGATTTATTTGGCTATCATCTGCTGCAGTTGGGGCGCCTGGGCGACGAAGACTGGCTGCAAAGCAGCCGTATCTCCCACTGCGCGGTCATGGATTTCCAGACTCCGTTGGTCCACCCGGATGAACACCGCCTGTTCGGCCTGCCGAACCAACTGCCCCTGGTCTCGGATAGTATGGATGTGCTGGTGTTACCCCATATTCTCGAGTTTTCCCAGCACCCACACGCGATCCTGCGCGAAGCCGAACGCGTGCTGATTCCCGAAGGGCACGTGGTGATGCTGGTATTCAATCCCCGGAGTTTCTGGCTGTTGTGGCGGTGGTTATTCGGTTGGCGGCGTAAAATCCCGTGGTGTGCGCGTTTTCTCAGTACAACCCGCATTCGCGACTGGATGGAGTTACTGGGGTTTGATGTGATTCGTATCCAGGGTTATTTCTACCGGCCCCCGCTGCGTAGCATGGCAATCATGCATCGGCTGGGCGTGCTGGAGCGCCTGGGCCGGCGGTTTTGGCCTATCATGGGCGCCGGCAACCTGGTGGTTGCACGTAAACGGGTCGTGACCATGACGCCAATCCGTCCGCGCTGGCGGCCTCGGCGTCAGCGAGTACCCGCAACCGGTCTGATCGAGCCCTTTCATCACAAAGGTAAACATGACAACGGATAGCGTTGAAATCTTCACTGACGGCGCGTGCCGTGGTAACCCGGGGCCCGGAGGCTGGGGCGCGATCTTGCGCTATGGCGACAAGGAGAAGGAGCTTTACGGGGGCGAGTCCGATACCACCAACAACCGGATGGAGCTGACAGCGGCCATCATGGCGCTGGAGAGCCTGAAGCGAGCCTGTCGCGTGCGTTTGACCACCGATTCGGAGTATGTCAAAAATGGCATCACCCAGTGGTTACCGAACTGGAAGGCGCGGGGGTGGCGCACGGCGGCCAGGAAGCCGGTCAAAAATGCCGATCTCTGGCAACGCCTGGAGCAGGCGGTGTCGCGCCACCAGGTGCAGTGGCACTGGGTACGCGGCCATAGCGGCCATCGGGAGAACGAACGGGCAGATCAACTGGCCAATCGTGGCATCGATGAGCTGGGGCGCTGAGCGCTTCATCGAGACAACACAACGAACAACCGAGAGAGATTATGCGCCAGGTAGTGCTGGATACAGAAACCACCGGTCTGGAAGTCACAGAGGGCCATCGGGTCATCGAAGTGGGCTGTGTCGAGCTCATTAATCGGCGCCTGACCCAAAATCGTTTCCATTTCTATCTCAACCCGGATCGGGAGATCGATCAGGGTGCGGTAGAGGTGCATGGTCTGACTAACCAGTTCCTGGCGGACAAGCCGCGATTTGACGAAATTGCCCGGGATTTACGTGCCTACCTGGATGGGGCGGAACTGATTATTCACAATGCCCCTTTCGATATCGGATTTCTCAACGCCGAATTTTCCCGGGTTGATAGCCAATGGGCCGGGCTGGGCCAGATTTGCCGTGTGACTGATACCTTGCAAATGGCTCGTAAACTCCACCCGGGGCAGAAAAATAACCTGGACGCCTTGTGTAAACGCTATGCAGTGGATAACTCGCAGCGCGAGTTACACGGGGCCTTACTCGACGCGGAAATCCTCGCCGAGGTCTACCTGGCCATGACCGGGGGCCAGGCCGCATTGACCCTGGGTGAGCAGGAGGCGAGTGGGACAAACAAGGCGAATAGCAAAAAATACCATTTGCGCAAGGATCGGCCCAGGCTACGGGTCATCAGGGCCGATGCCGGGGAACAGGCGGAGCATACGCGTCGGCTCGAAGCCATCGAGCAGGCGGCTGGCGGCCCCAGTGTCTGGCAACAACTGGAGACGGGGGAGAATTAAGGCCCGTTAACCAGCATGTGCACCCAGATGCTGGCGGCATAGCCGAGGATGATGGCCCAGCTCCAGCGTAGATGAGAGAAAAAGGTATACGTACCCCGCGCCTGCCCCATGAGCCCCACGCCAGCAGCCGAGCCGATGGACAGCATGGAGCCGCCCACGCCGGCGGTAAGGGTTGCCAATAGCCATTGATGCATGTCCATGGGTGGATTCATGGTGAGAACAGCGTACATGACGGGGATGTTATCCACGATGGAAGACAGGACGCCAACCAGGACATTGGCGCTGGTGTCGCCCAGGCCACCGTACAAGCTGTGTGACGCCAGGGCCAGGTAGCCAATCGTGCCCAGACCGCCGACGCAGAGGACCACCCCGTAGAAAAACATCAGGGTATCCCATTCGGCCCGCTTCATGCTGATAAAGATATCGAAAGGGCGATGACGGGATTTGAAATGTTCCCGGTACTCGGGAGCCAGCACATCGGGTTCCGGTACGGGGTGCCGGCGGAAATAGGCCAGGTCGGCGCGTCGAATAAAAAATCCATAGAGCTTGAGCAGGCCCAGCCCGGTCATCATGCCCAGTACCGGGGGCAGATTCAGGTAATTATGACCGGCGACGGCCAGGGCAATGGTCAGCACGAACAGGGCAATCACCACGTAACCGCCGGGACGGATGGAAATGGCTTCCTGCGTGCCTTCCGGCTTAGCCTTGCCGATACTCAGGGACATGAGGAAGGCCGGGACCAGCCAGTTAACGGCGGCGGGGATAAACAAATCGAAAAACTGGAAAAAGCTCGCCTTTTGTTTTTGCCACACCATCAGTGTGGTGATGTCACCAAACGGACTGTAGGCACCGCCGGCATTGGCCGCGACCACGATATTGATGAGTGCGACCACGATAAAGCGACGATTGCCCGAGGCCACGGCGAGGACCACAGCCCCCATCAACAGGGCGGTGGTCAGGTTGTCGGCAAAGGGGGAGATAAAAAAGGCCAGGGCCCCGGTGATCCAGAAGATCTGGCGCAGGCTAAAACCCCGGGTCACCAGCCAGGCCCGCAGGGCCTTGAAGACCTGGCGTTCATCCATGGTGTTGATATAGGTCATGGCGGCAAGTAGAAACAGCATCAGCTCGGCGAATTCCATAATGTTATGTTCAACGGCGAGCCCGGCGCTGTGCCGATCGCCATGTAATGCGTAACCGATAGCTACCAGAATCCAGATCATGCCGGCCGCCACGATCATGGGCTTGGATTTGCGCAAGTCGGAAAACTCTTCGCTGATGACCAGGCCATAGGCGATCACGAAAATCGCCAGCGCGGTAATGCCGAACACGTCGGTAGTCAGGTTGACCTGATGCACCGCGTCCGTGGTGGCGGCGAGGGCGGCACCCGGGATGAGCAGGGATAACATGGCCAGGAGATAGCGACTGAGCTGATTCATGCGGAGTAAGCTTTCGTTGTGTGTGGGGATAAGCGCATATGCGCCCAAACCCGATTAAAGTATCAGATAAAACAGGCGCTTACAATAAAACCGTGGAGAGTGTTACAGATTGTCAAGTTTTCGCGAATGGCCAAATATTCCTAAAGTCACAGTTCGGGCATGCCGACAACCAGAATGGTTAGGTAAGTGGTCTCGTTGGAGACTTCATGATGATTCCTCCCCCTGCGCAGAGATGCGCAACACACCCTTGCCCTGCGTAAGCAGGGCATTTTTTATCCCGAGATTATTTTGCCGGATTCATCCGCAGGCATGCATCCAGACAGCTCAGCAGCTGATCTAACTCATTACTGCAGCGTGCAAACGCTTCAGCGGGCAGGGCATGTTCGTCGCCGTACTGTTTGAAGGCATTAACCAGGGAACGGGCCGTACGCGTGAGTTCTACCAGCCCGAAGGTTTCAGCCGAACCCGCAAGACTGTGAACAATCAGGTAGAGCGCGTGATAAACATCGTTATCCCAGTTGCGTTGCAACGCGGCACGGTTGGCCATGATGGCATCACGTTTTTCCTGCAGGCTGCAAAGATAATCCTGCCGAATGGCATTTAACCGGGCCTCGATCTCTTCTTGCGAAAATTTCATGCTGTGCTCAGGGCAGCAGGTTTAACAGGGCGGGATTATCGAGCAGTTTGTGAGCGAGGATGAGTGAGGTGGCGGACCAGACCTGTTTGAAATTGGAACGTCGACCAATCAGACGGCCATAACGTCCGTCATAATATTCCGGCCAGTCGTTCTGCGAAAGCCGGTTCACTGCCAGGTTGAAGGCACGTTCCGCCAGATCACCCCGCCCGGATCTCAGTGCCGAGGCGACGAATGGCCATAACAGGGTCGGCCAGTTACCACCGTTCTGGTATGACCAGGGAACGTTTTTCGGATCACTGCCCGTGATCACCTGCCATTCCAGGCCCTGCATGGCCGGATAAATGATCTTGACCGGCATGGCGCCGACCAGATCTTCCCAGCGGCTTTCATACAGTTTCATGATTCGGGACGATTGCTGTTCGGAGGTCAGGCCAAACATGATAGACAGAAAATTACCCAGGGCGAAAAAACGAAAATCCATGCGGCTGGCACCAATATTTCCGACCAGATAGCCGCCACCATCAGGAAGCCACTCGGGCACCCAGTCCGGGATTGACTCCGGATAGATGTTCAGAATATTGATGCTGTCGATACCAAATTCTTCAGTCGTATAACGATGGATTTCGTTCAGCCGTTCCGGATCCAGCCAGTAGAAGATACGCACATAATTGAGCAGGGCCTTCTCCCGGATTAATGCCGTATTGATCAGGCTCTGCTGGCGTTCATCGTTGACTTCCAACAGGCTGTGGATGATCCGTAACACGCCGTAAAACAGTGCCTGGATTTCAATCGGGTGACCATAGATCCCCATCCGCCGATCGATCATGGTACAGGCATCGGGAACGAGCAGAGCCGGGCTGACTTCAAAACTGTCACGCAGACACAGGTGCAGAATCTGCTCCATGGTATTCTGAAAATCCGGTTTTTTTGCCAGGCTCGAATCGCCGGTGCTTTTTTCGTACATGTAGAGCAGGATGAGCCACCACATCATGGAGTCAACCGGCGCGACCCGGCCGATGGCGCGTTCACCGAAATCGGCCTGGACATATTCCTCGCCACGCTCGTCATGCATGACCCGGAAACTCGCCGGCATTACCCCGGGCTGGATTTCGTGACCGGCAGACATGCGCTTTCGCGTTCGCAATGCCAACACGGTCTGCAGAAAATTCTTGACGATCTCGGGGCGCCCGTCAGCGAGAAATACCAGGGCGGAAGGAATAAAGTCCCGCACGAAACAATCGCTGTAATTTTCCGCAGCAAGACGTGTACTCTGCAGCGCAGCGCAGGTTCCGATCGCATTGCCATTGTGATACATGATCGATTGTTCGAGGATGTCATAGGCAGCAATCAGGGGCTGCTTTGACAAGTGACTCGCTGTTTCCATGAATTTCCCCCGGGAACTGTTGCTGCAAACATGTTATGGTAAGAGTGTACGGAATCTCATTGTGCCTCTGCAATTCCCCGGGCAAGATTCGTCACAACAGGAAAGGAGTCTTACGGGCCTGGAATTGCAGAAAACGGAGGATTTTGACAGAAATCAATGATAATGCGGCTGATTTTTGTTGAAGTTCGACGCTCAGCAGTAACTTATGCGTGTGGAACGAATGCAGGAAAAGTCTGAGACCGACGCGTTATACATCATGCTCATCAGCGTGCATGGCCTGATCCGGGGCAAAAATCTCGAATTGGGGCGTGACGCAGACACTGGCGGTCAAACATTATACGTCGTAGAACTGGCCAGGGCCCTTGCCCAACAACCTCATGTTGCCCGCGTGGATTTGCTCACCCGGCGTGTTATTGATCCCAAGGTCAGCGAGGATTATGCCCAGCCTGTAGAAAAGCTGAGTGACAAGGCTAACCTGATTCGACTTGATTGTGGTCCGCGACGCTATTTGCGCAAGGAGGTCCTGTGGCCACACCTGCAGGGTTTTATTGACAGGGCATTGCAGCACGTGCGCAGCGTTGGCCGGGTGCCGGACGTTATTCACAGTCACTATGCCGATGCGGGCTATGTTGGTGCGCGCCTGGCAGGGCTGCTGGGTGTGCCCCTGATTCACACCGGTCATTCCCTCGGCCGGGAAAAACAGAAACAGTTACGTACCAAGGGCATCAAGCAATCCACGCTGGAAGACCAATATAACATCAGTACACGCATCGAGGCCGAGGAAATCGTCCTGGGGACTGCCGATATCGTGGTTGCCAGCACGCGCCAGGAAGTTGAGGAGCAATACGCCGAGTACGATAATTATCATCCCAAGCGCATGCAGGTGATCCCTCCAGGTGTCGACCTGAGCCGTTTCCATCCTCCCGAACAAAATGAAGCGAACAGTGAAATCGGCATCGCCATCAATCAGTTCCTGCATGATGATTCCAGGCCGATGATCCTGGCCTTGTCCCGTGCGGACGAGCGCAAAAATATCGCATCATTGGTTCGTGCCTACGGCGAATCCAAAAAATTACAGTCACTCGCGAATCTGGTGATTATTGCCGGCAATCGCGATGATATTCGGCATATGGACAAGGGACCACGCGAGGTCCTGCTTGACCTGTTGTACCTGATTGACCGTTATAATCTGTACGGCAAGATTGCCTATCCAAAACATCACAGCGCCGATGATGTACCGATCATGTACCGGCTTGCCGCCAGGCAACATGGCGTGTTTATCAACCCGGCGCTGACCGAACCTTTTGGTCTGACCCTGATTGAAGCGGCTGCCAGCGGTCTGCCGCTGGTGGCGACCAATGACGGGGGACCAAAGGAAATTCTGCGTTATTGTGAAAATGGTCTGTTAATCGATCCGGTCGATATACAGGATATACAAACAAAATTGATCTCCGCTTTGTCTGATCGGCGACGCTGGGAACGCTGGTCACGCAACGGGGTAGACGGTGCCAACCGGCATTATTCCTGGACAGGCCATGCACAGATCTACCTTGAACTCATCGAAAACCTGCTGGAATCGACACGTACCTTCAGGCCGCGTATCCCCTCGAATAAATCGCGCATTCCCATGGTGGATCGGTTTGCCATTACCTCACTGGATAACTCCCTGCTTGGTGATGATCAGGCCTTGCGTCAATTGATCGGACATTTACGCAAACATGGCCGTCACATCGGTTACGGTATTGCAACCGGACGTAATCTGGATAACACCCTGCGCCTGTTGAAGCGCAAAAATATACCATTGCCGGATATCCTGATTACCTCGGTGGGCACGGCTATTCACTACTGCCACAACGGCAAGCGGGTTGTCGAGGATACCCATTGGGAACACCATATTGATTATCGCTGGGAACCGAAAAAGTTGCTGAAGATTATGCGCCGCGTGCCGGGCAGCAAGCTGCGACCTGATAAAGAGCAAACGCACTTTAAGATCAGTTACAGCATTGACCCCGAGGGGACACCGAGCGTGCGCGAGATAAAACGGCTGTTACGACAGAATGATTTGCACGCAAAGATTGTCGTAACGGATAACAAACTACTGGACCTGTTACCTATACGTGCATCCAAGGGGCTGGCAATACGTTATCTGTCCATCAAATGGGGCATGCCGCTGAATCATATACTGGTCGTCGGCGATTCCGGTAATGACGAGGAGATGCTGATAGGTGAAACCCTGGGGGTCGTGGTGGCCAGCCACAGTCCGGAGCTGGACAAACTGAACGGCAAAACCCGGATTTATTTCGCCAGAGGAGAGTATGCCTACGGCATCCTCGAAGGTATCGAGTATTATCAGTTTTTAACGCAGATCAAGATTCCGGAACAACCTGCTGCCTCGAGCGGTAAGTATCAGGTTAATCTTGCGCAGCTGTAAGTGAGGCGATCATATTGCGTATATGCGGGTGGTAATGCCCGAGTCCCTCCAATATGCCTGCGCAGTAATTCCCATTGAGACCATAAAATCCGCCCCGGGCCAGGTACAGTTGTTGTGCCAGTCCCGTCTGATCAGAAAGTTGGCGTGCGGTCTTTTTGACGCCAGCCTGGGCATTATTCACCAGGATTGACGGAATATCGCTGGTTAACACCGGTAAATCGTTGCCACTGTCACCGGCAAATACCGCATCCTCCTTGCTGAGACCAAGACGTTGGCGCAGAAAATCGATGGCGTGATATTTAGATGCGCGTTGCGGCAGAATGTCGACCAGGCCGGTTTCGTCGATTTCGTCGATACTGTAAATGATATTGGCCTTGATTTGATGTTGATCCAGCAAGTGACGAATGCGTGTTATCAGGGATTTTTCCTGCACATCGAGTGTCACGTAATAACTGAGTTTATGAATATTCTGTCGGTTAGGCTCCTGGAGTTCCAGCTCTCTTAGTTCCTGGAGATAGCCTTGCAGGGTTTGGGCGTCATGCTGTTGCCAGTCTTTGCCAATATCCGTGGCCCATTGAGTATCAGCCTGCCAGTGATTATCGACGACGTCATACAGGGTCGTACCGACATCGCCAATGGCGTAATCGGGCACGGGAATGTCATATTCCGTAATGGCTTCCTGCAATAACTGGAGGTTGCGACCGCTGACATAGGCCAGTGTCAGGTCGGCTTCACGGACAATACGGGCGAATAGCTCGCGAGCACCGGGTGATTCGTGGGCATAGCCGTTAGGCAATACCGTCCTGTCCAGATCGCAACATAGCAGGATTTCACTCATGCTGATGTATCAAGTTTCGATATGCCTGGTTGTATAACAGTTTGTGACTGTGACAAGCCCATAGGTCTGCTACACTCTACGGTGATTATTGTCGAGCTGGGCAAGGTATTCATCAAAATACGTTAACATTGTTGTCATGATGGAGCAACTACAGGCCATGGGAACAGGCGAGTTAGAAATGAATACAGGGCGGATTGTCCTTTCCGGTGATCTGGATGCACTGAGCCAGGCGGCTGCATCACGTATTGTGCAAATTGCGGAAACGGCCATACAGGACCAAGGTGTCTTCAATATTGCCTTGTCCGGAGGCTCAACTCCGGTGCATCTGCACCAGGTGCTGGCTTCACCGACATTTCGCCCACGGATTGCCTGGGGACATGTCCACGTTTATTTCGGAGATGAACGTAATGTGCCACATGATCACCCGGAATCGAATTACCGTATGGCACGCGAGACCCTGCTTTCACAGCTCGCAATTCCCGCGAGTCAGGTGCATCCAATCCCTACCGGTTGTGATGATATGCAGTCCTGTGCGAATGCCTACGCAAGACAACTCGAACAGCTGCCACAACGTGAGGGCATGCCCTGTTTTGATCTGATCCTGCTGGGTATGGGCAAAGATGGGCATACCGCCTCCCTGTTTCCAGGCACGGAAATTCTGCGGGAGCGAAGTCGGTCGGTTGCTGCGGTGTTTGTGCCCAAACTTGATACCTGGCGCGTGAGCCTGACTTACCCGGTACTGGCACAGGCGCGGGCAGTCATGGTGCTGGTCAGCGGCGAGTCTAAAGCCGATGTCCTGTATGACGTTTTCAATCACCCTGAACGACATTATCCGATTCAGGGTGTGCATAATGCACAGATGGAATGGTATGTGGATCGAGCAGCTGCAGAGAGGTTAACAGAGAGCGATGTGGGTATTAGCGGGTGATATAGGCGGGACGTCGACGCGACTGTTGCTAGCGGAAAGACAAACCCAGGGCTGGCAATTGCGCACACCAGTGGATTATAGCAGTGCCGAATATTCCCACTTGCGTGATATCGTACGCGCGCATTGCATGCGCTACGACCTCAAGTATGTTGATGCAGCCTGCTTTGCCGTCGCCGGCCCGGTACAGAAACGGACTGCACGGATTACCAATTTACCCTGGCAACTGGATATCGATGATCTGCAACAACAATTGAATATTGGCACGGTCGCGCTGATTAATGATTTTACCGCCGTGGCGCATGGCCTGTCAGAATTGGACGAGCAAGATACCGTGACCTTGCAACAGGCAACACCGCAGCGTGGAGGTGCAATTGCAATCCTGGGTGCGGGAACCGGCCTGGGTGAAGCCATTGTCAAACCATATGATGATCAACTGGTTGTTATCGATGGTGAAGGCGGACATGCCGATTTTGCCCCGCGAAATGAAGAGGAAATCGGCTTATTACAGTACTGGTTGAAACAGCTTGGCCGCGTTTCCTATGAGACGTTTTTGTCCGGCAGGGGGCTGGTGCGCATCTTCGAGTATTACAGTCTGTCAGAACAGGTAGAGCCAGAACTGGAACAGGCCATGGCCAGCCAGGATCCAGCAGCAGCAATTTCACAATACGCGCTGCGCTACAAGAACTCCCTGGCCAACCGGGCCCTGCATACTTTTGTCCGTATTTATGCCGCCCAGGCTGGCAACATGGCCCTGTTGGCCAAGGCCACGGGCGGGGTTTATCTGGCGGGCGGGATTGCTTCCAAGATCATTGGCGCACTGCAGGGTGATGAATTCCTGCAGGTTTTTAATGACAAGCCGCCCATGCAGCATTTGCTAGCCGCCATTCCGGTACATGTCATTATGAACACCCATGTCGGTCTGCTCGGCTCATTGAATATCGCAAAGAACCTGGTCAGCTGAGACAGGCGTTGGCAGTAACTGCTATCCTCAGTTTACCTGGTCGTCGTCGATGGAATTACGCCAGTACTGACTTTCCAGATCAAACAACTTGCTGTCATCGGGGCCCCAACTGCCGGCAGGGTAGGTGTGGATGTAACTGCGTTCGGTATCCCAGACTCGAATAATGGGGTCCATTACTTCCCAGGCCAGGCGGATTTCATCGTAACGTAGAAACAGGGAATGGTCGTTTTCGATCACGTCCAGCAACAGGGCTTCGTAGGCATCGAGCTGATAAGTACTCAAGCCGCAGTAGCTGGCATCCAGCTGGGTGGTATGAGTCAGTAACTCAAGACCGGGTTGTTTGACCTGAAGCTCAATACGCAAACACTCCTGCGGCTGGATACCGAGCACGATCCAGTTGGGTTTGAGTTCCTCAATCTGTGTTTTGCGGAAAAGCTGTTGGGGCGGGTGCTTTAAGCGAATACTGATAACGGAACTGCTTTGTGCCATGCGTTTGCCGGTGCGCAGATAAAACGGCACGTTACGCCAGCGCCAGTTATCGATATATAACTTCAATGAGGCATAGGTTTCAGTCACGCTGTTACTGGCGACATTTTTTTCATCGAGATAACCGGGTACGGCCTTGCCGTCGAGTGTGCCAGGTCCGTACTGGGCTCTAAACGCATGGGCATTGACAGCACGTCGGGAAATGGGGCGAATCGATTTAAGTACTTTCACCTTCTCGTCGCGCAGGGATTCGGCATCCAGGTTAGCGGGTGGCTCCATTGCCACCAGGGTCAGCATTTGCAACAGGTGGCTTTGCAGCATGTCGCGCAAGGCACCGGTGTTGTCGTAAAAGGCACCACGATTGGCAATCCCCTGTGCTTCGGAGTGGGTGATCTGGATGTGATCGATGTAATTACGATTCCATAGCGGTTCCAGCATGAGATTGGCAAAGCGGAAGACCAGAACGTTCTGCACCATGGATTTACCAAGATAATGATCGATGCGGAAGATCTGTTCTTCCCGAAACTGGCGGTGCAGGCTCTGTTCCAGCGCCATGGCACTTTGGGTGTCATAACCGAACGGCTTTTCGATCACTAGTCGTCGCCAGCCTGTGTCTTCCCGGTTCAGATCCGCGCCGGCGAGTGCCTCGGCGACCGGGGCGTACAGGTTGGGCGGGATTGCCATATAAAACACGATGTTCTTGGGGATGTCGCTTTTTTCGTTGATGTAATCGCGAAGATGTTGCAGCGAATCCTTGTCCGTCATGTCACCATGCAGCATGTGCATTCGCGACAGCAACCTGTCCAGGACCTCCTCTTTCAGACCACCACGTGCCACCTTGCCCAGTAAGGCTTGAATGTCTTCGCGCCAGCGATCTTCGTCCCAGGGGTGTCGACTATAACCGATGATCGCCATATTCTCTGGCATACGCCCGGCTTCTTCCAGATGATATATGGCGGGCAGGAGCTTGTTTTGCGCCAGGTTACCGGTGGCGCCAAATACGACAAAGGTGCAGGGATCAAGCATATCAGGAGTCTTTCACTTGGTGGCCACCAAAGGCGTTACGCATCATGGCGAGCAGTTTATTGGTATAGCTGTCCTTGTCCTGGCTGGCAAATCGCATGTGCAATGCCAGGGCCAAAACTGGCGTCGCGATACCCTGTTGAATGCCATCGATAACCGTCCAGCGGCCTTCACCAGAATCGGAGACGTAGGGCGCAATATGTGTCAGTGTTTGATCCCTGGCCAGGAACTCGGCAGTCAGGTCGAGTAACCAGCTGCGCACGACCGAGCTGTAACGCCAGACCTCAGCGACTTGTGCGAGATCGAGATCAAACTCGGGCTTGTGTTTCAGCAGACTCAGGCCTTCCGCCAGCGACTGCATCATGCCGTACTCGATCCCGTTATGGACCATCTTGGTATAGTGTCCGGCGCCAACCGGTCCGACATGGGCCCAACCGTGCTCGTCCGAAGGGGCCAGGGCCTTGAGTACCGGTATCAATGCATCGACATGGGCTTTTTCGCCACCCACCATCATGCAATAGCCGTTATCCAGTCCCCAGACACCACCGGAGGTGCCGGCGTCGATGTAACCGATACCATGTTCCGCCAGCATGGCGCCGCGGCGCATACTGTCTTGGTAGTTGGCGTTGCCGCCATCAATAATAATATCGCCGCGACTGAGTTTGGGTTGCAGTGTTGTGATGGTCTGCTCGGTGATGTCACCAGCCGGTAACATTAACCAGACGTAGCGTGGTGCGGTGAGTTGGCCCAGGGCCTCATCAAGTGATTTCGTGGCTATGATGCCTTCTTCCTTCGCCAGTGTTTCAGTTATCTGGGGCGAGCGGTTATAACCGACTACCTCGATATCGTGACGACGCAAACGCCTTGCCATGTTTGCGCCCATCTTGCCCAGTCCTATCATCGCCAAACGCATTCATTTCTCCTTCTTTTGTGCGGACATGAGATGTGTGACAACGGATATCTAATATAGTGGCTCAAGATCAGGAAATTTTGAAGCAATGTCGGAGATTGCACTACAAATTAATCAATTTCAGTGCAATTTTGATCTCAGGGACTGATCAGGTGCGTTGTTATTGCACAGTCAATGAACAGATGCACCATGATTTATACGTGCTTGGCATCGGACTGGAGCATTTTCGTGGCGCTGTCTGTTAATGCGCGCAAGCTGTTCTGCATTTGTAATCGATAGGGTTCGAGGTCTTCCGCCAACAGGCCCTTGGGCACTGTCAGCGGTGTACCGATGGTAATTACGATGCGCGCGAAAGGCTTGGGGATGATAAAACGATCCCAGCTTTTCAGATACCAGGCGCGGCTGGCGGCGTAAGAAAGGGGGAGCAGGGGTGCCTGGGTGAATTGTGATAATAAGATGTCCCCAATTTTAAAGACGTGCAGGGGGCCGGTTGGTCCATCCGAGGTACTGACCGGCGAGATTCTCTGTTTGACAACAATGTTATACATGTCACGCAAGGCCTGAGCACCGGTGCGGGTAGTGGACCCACGAATCACCTCGCCGCCCCATTCACGTGCCAGTTGCGCCGGAATTTCGCCATCCACGGAAGGGCTGATCAGAAAGCCGATCCTGATGCCGCGCCGGATCAGTTGCATAACCGGCTTGAGGATGGCGTACGCCAGGCGCCTGCCGGGGGTCATTTCACGCATGGGGTGTCCGTGACAATTAATACATATATATAAGAATACTTTATCATGCCAAGCGGGCTATAGTACACTTACAAGATTACACCTGGCCTGGATAAACTCTGCTCAGATACAATGACGGTTGCCCCTTTGAATCACAGCAAGCCATTACGTGGCCCTGACGTTCCCTACGATCTGCATACCTCCACCGAGAGTTTTGAACAACTAGCGCAATGGGTCGGCGAGTACGGCGATGTATTTCCGATTACCCAGAAAACGCGTAAGGCGCCTGCTCTATTCGTTAATGATCCGGACGTGATCAAGCATATCCTGATCAAGAATAACAGGAACTATCTCAAGGGCGTTGGCTTCGAGCGGGTCAAGATGCTACTGGGTAACGGTATCATCGTCAGTGATGGTCCGTTCTGGCGTCGGCAGCGGCGTATGATCCAGCCGGCCTTCGGGCGCGAGGTGATTGCCGAGCTGACCAGTCAGATTAAAAAATTGAATCTGGAGCTGCTTGACCGCTGGCAGCGGCTAGCAGCGCAAAGCGCGACGATTAACATTACTGAAGAAACCAATGAGCTGGCACTGCAGATTATCCTGCGTTCGCTTTTCAGTGACGATCTCGACAGGATTTTCGAAGAACAGCAGGGCAACCCCTTTTCCATCCTTACCGACGATTCGGCACGCGATCTCAAGCTGGCGGTCAAGTTTCGCGGTTTGACCAGGATCGTGGGCGAGCTGATTGCCCGACGTCGTCAGCAACGCCGTGAATATATGGATTTCGTTTCATCGTTCATGGCTGCCCGCGACAAAGACACCGGCGAACCCATGACTGACAAGGAATTGATTGACGAGGTCATGACGCTGATCGTTGCCGGTTCTGAGACCAGTGCCACTACCTTTAACTGGACCTGGTACAGCCTGTCTCAATATCCAGAAGTCCTGGCCACGGCCCAGCAGGAAGTCGACCATGCCGGTTACGAGAAGGTCCCGGGTTTTGGCGACATGGAAGCGTTGCCATATATTCACCAGCTGGTAGGTGAGGTATTGCGTGTCTATCCACCGGTATGGCTGTTTACCCGCAAGGCGATTGCCCGGGATGAAGTCAAGGGAATCAACATTGCGCCGGAGACGGATATCTTTATTTCGCCTTATTTTATGCATCGCCATCCCGACTACTGGCCACAGCCGGAACACTTCGATCCCAGGCGGTTCACTGAATCGGCGATCAAGTCGCAACACAAGACGGCTTATCTTCCGTTCTCGGCCGGTCCTCGTCGTTGCATCGGGGATTTTTTTGCCATGGTCGAGAGCCAGTTGCACTTTGGCCTGATGTTACGTCATATCACGATGGAGTATGTTGCCGACCATCCCATTGAACTGGCGCCGGAAGTCAATCTGCGTACGCGTTATCCGATTAGCATGCGCCTGCATCAACGAAACAAGAACTCACCATGACAGAATATCCCAATCTTAATGCCGCGCTGCTGGCACAGGCAGACAGCGATAAAACAATCACCTTTGTCGAAGGCAAACAGGATCAGCGCCGTTTCAGCTACGGACAATTATCAGATCGTGCCAGCATGCTGTTGTACGATTTTCAGGAAGCCGGACTTCGGCCGGGCGACCAGCTGATCATCCTGCACAAGGATAATCAGACCTTTGTTGAGGGATTCTGGGCCTGTATATATGGCGGTATCGTACCGGTGCCGATAGCAGTGGGGATTAGCGATGAACACCGTGCCAAGCTGTTCCGGGTCTTTACCAAGCTGGAACGTCCGCATTTATACACAACCCAGGAAAATCTGGATCGCCTGAATCATTTTGCCGAAGACTACAGTCTGCATGAATCAATGCAGACCATTCGCAGCAAAACGATTTTGTCGAACCTGATGGAGGACCACGAACATCGTGGCACGCATCATAGCCCAGAAGCGGATGACACCTGCTTTATCCAGTTTTCTTCCGGATCCACCAGCGAACCCAAGGGCGTGGTGCTGACGCATCACAACGTACTGGTCAATCTCAATGCGATTGCGCAGGGTGCGGGTTATACCCCGGATGACATCAGCCTGAGCTGGATGCCGCTGACCCATGATATGGGACTGCTCGGGTTTCACCTGAACATGATTGCCGTCGGTATGAGCCAGTGCCTGATGCCCACTGACCTGTTCAGTCGTCGCCCCCTGTTGTGGATGGAAAAGGTCAGTGAGTTGAAGGCCACGGTGACCTGTTCCCCGAATTTTGGCTATAAGCACTTTCTCAAGGCCCTGGGCAGCAAGACCCTGGATAGCGTGGACCTGTCGCACGTCCGCGTGATTTACAATGGCGCCGAGCCGATCTCCATTGATCTGTGTCGCCAGTTTCTCGCTGCACTGGTGCCTTACCGGTTACCGGAGAGCAGTATGTTTACCGTGTATGGTCTGGCCGAGGCGACCCTGGCGGTGGCATTCCCGGCACAGGGTGTACCCTTTCGTGCCATCTATCTTGACCGCCATGCTATGCGCCTCGGCGATGTCATCAAGGAAGTATCCGACTCGCACCCGGACGCCGTGGGGTTTGCGATCGAGGGCAAGCCGGTACAGGACATGCAAATCAAGATTACGAATGAAAACAACCAGTCCCTGCCACCAAACCATATTGGACTGGTACAGATTAAGGGGCCGAGCGTGACGGCCGGTTATTACCTGGATGACGATGCCAACCGCGAGTCCCTGACTGGTGACGGCTGGCTTAACACCGGTGACCTGGGACTACTCAGTAACGAAGGCGAACTAATCATTACCGGTCGTGAAAAGGATATTATCTTCTCCAATGGTATGAATTATTATCCGCATGATATCGAGACAGTCGCACTGCAGTTACAGGAACTGGAGCTGGGCAAGGTGGTGGCCTATGGATTGCGCCAGCCCAATGCCGAATCTGACGAGTTATTGATCTTCATTTTGTTTCGGGCGGATATTAATGACTTTGTCGGGATTGCGCGCGATGTGATGCGGCATATCAATGAACAAACCGGGCTGGAAGTCGCGCAGGTCATTCCCGTCAACCGAATACCTAAAACCACCAGCGGCAAGTTGCAACGCCGCCTACTCGGTGATGCGTATCTCGAGGGCGATTTCGCGGAGGTCATTGCCCAGATTCGTTCACAACTCGATGCTGCACATGTGCAGGACCTTGGTGATCTCACTGCAACCGAACATCGCATCAAAACGATATTTAATGAAGCGATCAAGGATAAGCCGCTGACCGTGCAGGACAATATTTTTGAATCCGGCATCAGCTCTCTGACCCTTACCGAGATCCATCAGCAAATCGACGAAGTCTGGCCCGGCGTGGTGGATGTGACTGACATGTTTGATTATCAGACCATCGCCGAACTGGCGGCGTTTGTGGATGGTAAACTGGCGGGTTGAGTTAATCGATTAAGCCTGCAATCAAGAAGCGCCGGCTTTATTTCCTCTGCCACCGGGAGAGGGTTAGGGGAATAAAGTCATCCGATTTCATTTCCCCTCATCTTGTCCTTCTCCCGAAGGGGGAAGGAACGCTTGCATTAAATCCGATGGAGAAATAAGTCGTCGTACTGCGCGACAAGATAATGCATTCAAATTTGCTTATGGCCTCGCTGCCTTCTTCGAATCACAAACTTTTCAAATTCCACCAGCAGAAAGATCGACATCGCCACGGCCAGGACCTTGAGCCAGTCCATGGCGAGCAAGCCACGGCTGCCAAACAGGGACTGCATGAGCGGCAAATAGGTGTACAACAGTTGCAGCATGATCAGGATTGCAATGGCGTAGAGCACATAACGATTGCCGAATAACCCGGTCCGGTTGAAGACCGGCAGCAGCAGATAGCGGGTATTGAACAAATAAAATATTTCAAACATCACCAGGGTATTGACGGCGACGGTTTGGGAATGGGCCAGGCTGTAACCGGCAGCCTGGGTCTGCCAGAACAGGCCGAAGGTGCCGGCCAGCAACACCAGCGAGACCATCACCACCCGCCAGACCAGAAAGCCCGACAACAGCGGTTCGTTATGGGGGCGTGGCCGGCGGCGCATGATGTCGTGTTCACCCGGTTCAAACGCGAGACTCAGCGCCAGCGACACCGCGGTGACCATATTGACCCAGAGGATCTGGACCGGCGAGATGGGCAGGGCGGCGCCCAGTAATACCGCGGCAATGATGGTCAGGGCCTCGCCGCCACTGGTGGGCAGGGTATAAATGATGGCTTTTTTCAGGTTGTCGTAGACCGTGCGGCCTTCTTCCACCGCGGCGGCGATGGAGGCGAAGTTATCATCGGTCAGCACCATCTCGGCGGATTCCTTGGCGACCTCGGTACCCTTGCGGCCCATGGCGATGCCGATATCGGCGCGTTTCAGGGCCGGGGCATCATTCACGCCGTCACCGGTCATGGCCACGATGTTGCCGTTGGCCTGCAAGGCTCTGACGAGGCGCAGTTTGTGTTCTGGGCTGGTGCGGGCAAAGATATGGATGTCTGTCACTGTTTGTCGCAGCGTGGCATCGTCCAGATGATCGATCTGGGCGCCGCTGAGCACGCCGTCGGCGTCGGTAAACCCCATCATCTCGCCTATGGTACTGGCGGTAATGGCGTGATCGCCGGTGATCATTTTGACGCTGATGCCGGCGGACAGGCAGCGTTTTATCGCCTCGATGGCATCGTCTCGCGGCGGGTCCATCATCCCCACCAGGCCCAGCAGGGTGACCGACTGGTCGAGATCGGAAAAGGCCAGGGTGCGTTGGTCGGCGCTGACCGGTTGACTCGCGATCGCGAGCAGGCGCAGCCCGGCTTTGGCCATGTCCTGCATGCGGGCTTCCCAAAACGCCTTATCAATGGGCTCAATGTGGTCGCCGCGTTGTTGTGTGTGCGCCATGGCCAGCAGATTCTCCGGCGCGCCTTTGACAAAAATATAGCCGTGGCCCTGGTGGTCGTGATGCAGGCTGGCCATGTAGCGGTGTTGGGATTCAAACGGGATCACGTCGCTGCGGGGCAGGGATTCGGCCAGCGTCATCTTGTCCAGGCCGGCTTTGCTGGCGACGCTAATCAACGCACCTTCGGTCGGGTCTCCGTGCAGTTTCCACTGTTCCGCGTCGAAGCTGAGGTGGGCATCGTTGCACAGCATCCCGGCACGCAGGAGCTGCGCCAGCACCGGCTCCTGCAGGGCGTCAATGGCCGCGCCGTCTTCCAGGAATTCGCCGTGAAAATCATAGCCACTGCCGGTAATCGTCAGCCGGCGTTCGGTCGTGACGATTTGCTGCACCATCATTTCATTGTGGGTGAGGGTGCCGGTCTTGTCGGTACAGATCACGCTGACCGCGCCCAGGGTTTCCACGGCCGGCAGCCGGCGAATAATGGCATTGCGCCGGGCCATGCGCTGGACCCCGATGGCCAGGGTGATGGTCATGATCGCCGGCAGTCCTTCCGGGATGGCCGCGACCGCCAGACCGACTCCGGCCAGGAACATCTCCGTGACCGGGTAATGGTGCACCAGCACCCCGAACAGCAGGGTAAACAAGGTCAACCCGCCAATGGCGAAGGTCAACAGGTTGCCGAAGTGGGCCATTTGCTGCAATAAGGGGGTGGTCAGGCGTTCGACTTTGCCCAGCAGACGGGTGATGCGTCCGATCTCGCTCTGATCGCCGGTGGCGACCACCACGCCATAGGCCTGGCCGTAACTGACCAGGGTACCGGAGTAAGCGATACAGCGGCGATCACCAATGACCGCATCGGCCGCGACCGGCTCGCGGGTTTTCCCCACCGGCACGGATTCCCCGGTGAGCATGGCCTCGTCGAGGCGCAGGTCCTTGACCCGAAACAGGCGCAAATCCGCCGGGACCTTGTCGCCGGACTGGAGCATGACGATATCGCCCGGGACGACTTCATCGGCAGAAATGGTTGAGATGTGACCATCTCGACGCACCGTGGCATGTTGTGACAATAATTGCTGGATGGCCTCCAGCGCCTTTTGTGCCTTGCCTTCCTGGATGAAGCCGATCAGGGCATTGATCAGGACCACGCCGACGATGACCCCGGTGTCCAGCCAGTGCAGCAGCAAGCTGGTGACCACCGCGGAGCCGATCAAGACATAGATGAGGACATTGTGGAACTGGTGAAAAAAGCGTTGCCAGGCGCTGCGGGGTTTGACGCTCGGCAGGCGATTGGGGCCATACTGTTGCAGCCGTTCGCGGGCCTCCGCGCTGGTCAGGCCGGTGTCGCGACTCCCCAGCCGGGTCAGTGTTGCTTCCACCGGCAGGGCGTGCCACGGTGTTGCTGCTGTGTCGCCGTCAGCGGGCATCATTGTGCGTCCGTGTCTCGAGTAATACAGCTTTCACCGTTTCATTGGGTCGATGCTGTATATTTCTGATTTGAAAGATTAAAATACCCGACCTCAATATCCGCAGTAAAGGCCAGATTAGCTCCCTATGACGATACGCACGCGTTTTGCCCCCAGTCCCACCGGTTATTTGCACATTGGCGGGGCCCGCACCGCCCTGTTTTCCTGGTTATACGCCCGCAAGCACGGCGGCCAGTTCGTCCTGCGTATCGAGGATACCGACCTGGAGCGTTCCACCACAGAATCGGTCAATGCCATCCTCGAAGGCATGACCTGGCTGGGACTCGAATACGACGAAGGCCCGTTTTACCAGACCCAGCGTTTTGATCGCTACAAAGCCATCATTAGCCAGCTAATCGATGAGGGCCATGCCTATCGCTGCAATTGCAGCAAGGAGCGCATTGATGCCCTGCGTGAGGCGCAAATGGCGCGCAAGGAAAAACCCCGCTATGACGGTCACTGCCGCCATAGCGAAGTTAGCGAGGATGAGCCGCACGTGGTGCGGTTTAAAAATCCACTGGACGGACAGGTAGTCATCGACGACCTGATTCGTGGTCGCGTCGTCATTCAGAATTCGGAACTCGATGATCTGATCATCCAGCGCAGCGACGGGTCACCGACTTACAATTTGACCGTGGTCGTGGATGATAATGACATGCAGATTACCCACGTGATTCGCGGCGACGACCATCTAAATAATACCCCGCGACAGATTAATATCTTGCAGGCCCTGGGTGCACCTGTCCCGGTCTATGCCCATGTGCCCATGATCCTGGCCGAAGATGGCGCCAAACTGTCCAAGCGCGTGCACGGTGAGTCTGTCAGTGTGATCCAGTATCGTGAAGATGGCTTTTTGCCGGAGGCCTTATTGAATTACCTGGTGCGACTGGGCTGGTCACATGGCGATCAGGAAGTATTTTCCGTGGATGAGATGCTGCAATTGTTCGACATCCATGACGTCAATAACTCGGCCTCCAGTATCAATGTCAGCAAACTGTTATGGCTCAACCAGCAATACCTTAAGGACAAGCCGGCGGAGTACATTGCGCATCACCTCGGTTATCATCTCGGTAAGCTGGGCATCGACCCGAGTAACGGGCCTGATCTCGTCGAGATCGTAACAGCGCAAAGAGAACGGGCCCAGACGCTGAAAGAGCTGGCGGACATTTGCCAGTTCTTTTACAGGGATTTCAGTGAATACGACCATAAGATCGCTGGCAAACACTTTAAGCAAGAGACGGCGCCGGTGCTGCAACGACTGCAACAACAACTCACGGACATCGTCGACTGGCAACAAAGCACGATCCACGAGGTAGTGCACGGCACCGCTGAGGCACTGGGCCTGAAAATGGGCAAGGTCGCCATGCCCTTGCGCATGGCGGTGACCGGCGGCACGCCCTCACCGGGACTGGACCTGACGCTGTACCTGGTGGGCAAGACCCGCACCCTGCAACGGATCGAGCTGGCCCTGGAATACATCGAGCGCCACGCGGCGGAAAAATAACATGGACACCGCCGGGTTACGGCGGCAACAGGAACCCAAATGACACAAGAAAGCAAAACCCCGACGAATTTTATTCGCCAGATCATCGATGCCGATCTGGCCGCGGGCAAAAACGACGGCAAGGTCGCGACCCGTTTTCCGCCGGAACCCAACGGCTACCTGCACATCGGACACGCCAAGTCGATTTGCCTCAACTTCGGCATTGCTGTGGATTATCATGGCAGCTGTAACCTGCGGTTTGACGATACCAACCCGCATAAGGAAAACCTGGAGTTCGTCGAGGCTATCAAGCGCGACGTGGAGTGGCTGGGATTCAAGTGGTCGGCGCTGTATTACGCCTCGGATTATTTCGACAAGCTCTACCAGTTTGCGATCGATCTGATCAAACAGGGCAAGGCCTACGTGGATGACCTCAATGCCGAGGAGATCCGCCAGTATCGCGGCACCCTGACCGAGCCGGGTAAAAACAGCCCGTACCGGGATCGCAGCGTGGCGGAAAACCTCGACCTGTTCCAGCGCATGCAGGCCGGAGAGTTCGAAGACGGCAGCCGGGTCCTGCGCGCCAAGATCGACATGGCTTCTCCCAATATCAATCTGCGTGACCCGACGATTTATCGCATTCGCCGTGGCGTAGTGCATCATCAGACCGGCAGTGAGTGGGCCATCTATCCCATGTACGATTACACCCACTGTCTCTCCGATGCGCTGGAAGGGATCACCCATTCCCTGTGCACGCTGGAGTTCGAGGACCACCGTCCCCTGTATAACTGGTTCCTGGACCAGCTGGACGTGCCATGCCACCCACAACAGATCGAGTTTTCCCGCCTGAACCTCGAATACACCGTCATGAGCAAACGCAAGTTGACCGAGTTGGTGAGCGAGGGCCACGTCGACGGCTGGGACGACCCACGCATGCCGACCATTGCCGGTCTGCGCCGGCGCGGTTACACCCCGGCCTCGTTGCGCGAGTTCACGCGCCGCATCGGTGTGACCAAAGCCGATAACACGGTGGAGATGGCGGTGCTGGAGGACTGTATCCGCGAGGACCTCAATGACAACGCCCCGCGGCGCATGGCCGTGCTCAACCCGCTCAAGCTGGTGTTGAGCAATTACCCGGAAAACCAGAGCGAACAATTACGCGCGCCGCAGCATCCGCAAAAGCCGGAACTGGGTGAACGCGAACTGCCGTTCAGCCATGAGCTGTACATCGATCAAAACGATTTCATGGAAACCCCGCCCAAGGGTTTCAAGCGCCTGGTCCCCGGTGGGGAAGTGCGCCTGCGCAACGCCTACGTGATTCGCTGCGACGAGGTGATCAAGGACGGCCACGGTAACGTGATCGAACTGCGATGCAGCTACGACCCGGACACCCTGGGCAAGAGCCCGGAAGGGCGCAAGGTCAAGGGCGTCATTCACTGGGTCGAGGCCAAACACGCCATCGCGGCGGAAGTGCGCCTGTACGACCGCCTGTTCAGCCAGGCCAATCCCGACAAGAGCACCGATTACCGCGAGGTCCTGAATCCCGAGTCCCTGCACAGCCTGAGCCAGTGCTATCTGGAGCCGTCCCTGGCCGGCGCCCGCCCCGGCGAGCAGTTCCAGTTCGAGCGCGAAGGCTATTTTTGCCTGGACGAAATGCACGTCCACGGGCAAAAACCGGTGTACAATCGCACCGTGACCCTGCGCGATACCTGGGGACGGCAGCAGCAAAAGGGATAATTTCTAACCGTTTGATTTTTAGTTAAAAAATCAGGTAATGGTGGCAGGAAGTTATTGACATCCCGCAGCGACTTGAGTAGAGTGCGCGCTTCGTTTTTGGGGCTATAGCTCAGCTGGGAGAGCGCTTGCATGGCATGCAAGAGGTCGGCGGTTCGATCCCGCCTAGCTCCACCAAAGTTCTGCGGGGCAGAACATTGAGTGCCCCGGAGGCAACATGCACCAGGCTGGACGATTTGCAATATATATTGGAATTGGCCTGATTGCAGTTGGACTGATAGTCGGATTTACGTTCATGTTTATGGGTAACGACGATCAGGCAAAGTTTCTTATCGGCCTGGTGCCGATAGGTTTTGTCCTGCTACTGGCGGGTATGGTCACCACCTTACTGGGACCATCGCCGCGGGACAAAAAATAGAGTTAGTTAGACCTAGGCTACGTTTCAAAACGTCCCCATCGTCTAGAGGCCTAGGACACCGCCCTTTCACGGCGGCGACAGGGGTTCGACTCCCCTTGGGGACGCCACTTTATTCCCACAACCGACGGCGATCCGATAATGGATCGCGCAGTCGAGTGTGTCGGGGTCTAAGTTGATGCGATCAACTAGCCCCATCAGGCTGTCTTTCAGCGCCTCTCTGCCCATTTTCTTGATGTTTTGGGTGGTATCTTTGAGGATTCGCGAGACCTCAGCTTCCGTGATAGAAGCCAGTGAGGTGGACGAATTGGTCTCGGCTTCCTGTCGGCTAATCTCCTCCAAAACCGACTTACGGCGCGCTTCTATCTCTTCCACTTTTCTTAGCGCCGGTGCGGGATCAGACATCTGAAGCGCGATATCCATTGCCCGGGAAATTTGTGTACTCAGGTTGTCCGCCTCGACTCGCAAGGGTTGAGCCCGGTCACTTTGGGCGTCGTTAGTTTGCTTCCTGGCCTCTTCCATGAGACGTTTCACGAACGCCGTCGAATTTAAATCCTGTACGAGTTGGTTAACCACTGCATTTTCAAGACTGATGAGGTCGACGCGACGATGTTTACCACCTTTTGACGGTTTAGTGCGATAAAACCGACGGCTATCACCGTACCAGGAATCATTAGCTGGGGTTTTGAGTACGCCCGTCAGTAGGTAAGTCGCAGGGGTGCGTCTCGCCTTGGCCATGGGGCTATCTTCAAGCTGCGCAAGCAGAGTTTCTGCCTCTTCAGTCGTAATCAGTGCATCATGCGTATCATGATTGATAACCCACTCACTTCGGGGGCGTCGTTTGGTTTTACCCTTATACCCACCTTTCTTCGTATGTTGCAGGATACCGCCACGGTGAAATTCATTGCGCACGTTCCAGACAGTATGACCCGCGTAAGTTAAGGCATTCCACTCGATACCGATGAGTGTGGTATCCACAAGTGTCAGACCTGATTCTGATTTCGCGTATGCTCGGGAATGACCGGCAGCGCGCAGCTTGAGATAACGCGCGACCTGGTGAGCTTGTTCTGTGGGCACAAGCTGTGATTTTGTGACGGGTTGACCGTCGCGTATCGCGCCTGTTTCTAATCTGTTGAGGCGATAACCGATGGGTGCTCTGCTACCCCGCACGGTAGCCGCAACGTGAAGCGCATTTTCGTGTTGCTTGTGCTGGTATATGTTTGTCTGCTGGATTTGCGTGTCTGGCTGGAAGCTGGAATGACAACGCATATGGGGGTATTGATACCTTCTTTGATTATATGTATATCGCTGGTCTTGCTTCGTATATGGCCCAGGGTCGCAGAGTGGGGGCGACGCTATCGCTATAGCCTGATATGGTTTGTGCTATTTAGCATGATGCTATGGATGCTGCCAAGGTTGCTGGATGCGAGTTTGTATGAGCCGATGGTGTCAGTCTTGAAGTGGCTAACGTTACCGCTTGTGGGTATGGCATTGGTATTGTGTTGGCGGCATCTGCCATGGTTGCTACGTGCAGTTCTGCATCTGGAGGCGATTGCCACTTTGCTGCGACTGGGTTGGTTGTATATGGCTGCACCGCAGGAGTACTGCATCAGTTACGGAATCGATGACCAGAACAGGCTGGGTTATCTGTTATTAATCTATGCGGTAGTGTACGGTGGTATACTTGGCTTGCGCGTCATGTTCGTCGATAACAATAACCTGAGTAGATACAGGATCGGTATTTTTGCTAATTGTGATTAATCGAAAGTAGGCGAGTGAGTTTATCCTCTTTCTTATCCAGCAAGTCCGTCAGCGTATATTGTCGAAGGGCCTGATAAAAGGCAGTTTGCGCGACCTGTAATGCCCGTTTGAGATTGCAGGCGGGAAGGATGGGGCACTCTGGTTCATGACAGTCAATTACCGGCCCCTGGTCTTCCATGTATTCAACGACTTTGCCAATGTTTATCTGGTGTGGTTTGCACGCAAGCCGCCAGCCACCGGCCTTACCGCGATAGGCTTCAATAAAACCCTGTTCAGACAATCCTATGACAACTTTTAAAAGGTGATTGCGGGAGATGCCGTAGGCTTGTGCAATCTCATTAATACTTACTACTCGCTCCGGATTGATGCCCAGGTATATGAGGACTCGTAGGGAATAGTCTGTGTAGCGCTTTAACTGCATAGAAAGAATTATGTCAATGTAATAATGAGTATATAAAATACTTATTTATCAATAAGTAGCTTCGAATGCTGTAGTGAGATGCCTGTCAAACAGATCTCATTTCCTGTGGTAAAACACGGTAACACCCGACGCGGTCTGAACAGATATATAGAATAGCACACTTTCAGCTTAAAGGATTATTCGCAGTGTCATCCGTAATACGCTAACCCGGCTGGTTGAAAGAGGTATTGTCGTGGCCTGGTATATAATTTATTATACATGTATTATAAATACATGTATAAACGTTAATAGCTTGGTGGTATGGGTAATAAGGTTATCACGGCAATACCCGTGTGAATAAGTGAGATGCATTTTGTATGCTGCTTATCAAAAAACTCAAAAAATAAAGAAACGATATGACAGATAATGCTGAATTCGAAACCAGGGCTCTGCACGCGGGTGGCGATGACCTTCCCGAATTAGAGCTTACCGATGAAGACATCCAGGATGCCATGCAGCACATATCTGGGTACATTGATATCAGCACCGCGGATTTTCAGGAAATTTACCATCTTGCCCATCACCATGCACTGCAACGCCTGTTCGGCGGTGTGCGTGCCGGCACGCTCATGCGCGTCGGCATAGAAGCATTACTTCCTGATATGCGACTGGACCAGGCTGCTGCCTCCATGGCCAAACAGGGTCTGAAAAGTCTGCCAGTTGTTGGCGGCAACGGATTGGTGGTGGGCATGCTGACGGAAACCGATTTCCTGCGTCGCCTTAAAGCCGATACTTTCCTGGAGCTATTGCTGCGACTGATAAATGATGTCAATGGATTCAGTCATCGTTGCCATGAGACTCCCGTGAGTGAAGCTATGATGGGAACACCGATCACCATTGGCGAACAAGCGGGGTTCTTCCAGATAATCAAGGCCTTCCATCAGCATGAAGGACGGAGTATGGCGGTGGTCGACACTGATGGTCGCCTGCGTGGATTGTTATTGCGCAAGGATTTTATCGAGGCTTTCCATCTGGAGGAACTGTTGTGAGTTTTAGTGACTATATAAAAAATGTGGTCTCGGCCATTGTAGGTGTGGCGACTTTCAAATTATTGCATCAATACCCGTGGGCTGCTGAGGCAGTGGCGGTAGCAACGGCGATTGCTGTCATGCATGCAACCCGTACTTTACATCCACCGGGTGGCGCTACTGCGCTGATAGCGGTGATCGGTTCACAAAAAATACACATGATCGGTTTCTTATACGTGCTGATACCTGCAACTTTGGGTCCGTTAATCCTCTTGTTAGTCGCGCTACTGGTAAACAATATTCCCAGTACGCGAAGGTACCCTGAAATCTGGTTTTAAGAGCGACATAGAAAATTTTCTCCTGTTTATTACAGAAGCTGTAGGTTCCTATGCATAGCTGCCTCGATATCTGTGCAAACTTCATCTACGGGGACCTTGGACATCTAGATGCTGATCAAAGAAGGGGGGCCAGAAAACGAGTACTTTCTGGAACACATTCCATAATTCAATAAAACAGAAAGAGTTATACGCAGTATTTTACAAAAATGCGTATAACCCGGATAACAAAAGCAAATTGGCACGTTTCAAGTATACAAGCCAAAAACAGAATATAAATTAGTAAGTTAAGGCGTCCTTTCACGGCAGTGACGGGGGGCCAACTCCCCAGGGGATGGCAACTTACCCCCGGTTGTGCATGTGTAACCTGGAATATCCCCCCATTCATCAACATTTTTTCCATGTCATGGTGAATACAGTTATGCGCAGCACTTAGAAAGTCTGCGTAATTCTCAGCAGTTCAAGGTATCACCCAATACTTACATATAGCTGGATTTATTATCATTAACCAAATTTTCAGATGTATTCTTAATATAATCCGACATCAGCAATAAACAGACGTTACTAAGTGACTGACTGAAGCCTGTTTCCGGGGTCTGCCTGTATGTTTTGTCACCGTGGATGCGCTTTATTCAGGGAGAATCAGTCGAAAAGACAGCTTACGATTAAGAAGATGCTTATAAAACACTGTTTCCAGCCAGACAAAACATTAATATCTGCTTATATGTATTGAATCTTTTTATTTGCGCATAAGATCCGAATGGATGATTCTGAAAGAACCTGCTCAAAAAGTAGGCTTATAACAGTGCCGCTTGCGCATTAAATATAAGTATTTCAATGGCTTACAAGCGCATTGGACTGCCTGGTGTACGCTGTACATGGCTGTGCTTGCGACGCTTCGGCGCATCACCGAAGGTGTGTAAAACACGGGAAACTATCGTATTTCCACTTGGCTAAGAATGTGACTCGATATACACTGTCGCCCGCGTCGAATACCAGTGGTTGATGGCATCAATCACCGCCATTGACTAAGGTCATTTGGGCGGTGAACACATGTTTACGGCTATGATTTTTGGGATACCGTTCTAGCGTTCATCCGCCGCTGTAGCCGCAAAAAACACGAGCAAAGTGACGGGAGGAATTGTCTGAGCGTGCTTGCTTTCAACGTAAATAATCACAGATATAAATAGAGGAAGAGTCCGATATGTTGACCACTAACCCCTTCTCTGCACTATCAGGATTAATATCTCCGGGCGTCATGCAGGGTTACATTATTCTTATGTTTATCCTGGTTGTGCTCGGTACAATTCTGGACATGATGCACAAGAAAAGTGCCAAATACTTTTTCGAAAATGCAGAAAAGCAAAAAAAGGCTGCCAAGCGGAATGTAAGCGGTGGCGAAAAATTCGGTATGCTGATCAAGACGGTGTTCAGTGAAATCATCACTTCTTCCGAGTTCTGCTATACCCCTCGCCGGATTTCTCACCTGCTGACCATGTATGGTTTTGTGATTTTCGTCGTGACGACTGCCATGATGATCTTCGGCGTGGATACCACCTCCGGCACTTTGCCGTTCTTGTGGCATCTTGGCGCCGCGATGCTTGCCGTTGGCGGCTACTGGTTCTGGTTCTTCATCCGTGTAGATGTTGCTGCAGAAGGCATCAAGTGGTACCAGCTGCGTCAGGCAGACATCTTCATCGTTTCACTGATTACGATGGCCACGTTTGCACTGATATGGTCTTTCACACGCAATGCTTCCGGTTGGGGCATGCTGTTCTTCGTTCTGTTCATCATTTGCAGCACGACCTTGTTTAGCACCGTTCTGTGGTCCAAGTTTGCCCACATGTTCTTCAAGCCTGCTGCAGCTTTCCAAAAACGTGTTACCAAAGCCGATGGTTCAAGAGAGAATTTGCCTGCTGACTACGATCTGAATGATCCTGCAGTACACGCAAAATTCCCAGATATTCCGGAGTATATGGGTAAGAATCCCCCGTATATGGGTCTTGGTATCAAGCGTGAGCTTCCACGCCATTACTAATTCCAAATAAGGAGAACGAGAATGCCTACTTTTGTATATATGACACGTTGTGATGGCTGTGGTCATTGTGTCGATATTTGTCCTTCAGACATCATGCACATCGACAAAGTCACTCGCCGTGCTTACAACATCGAACCCAACATGTGCTGGGAGTGCTACTCCTGCGTGAAAGCCTGCCCGATGCACGCCATTGACTGTCGTGGTTATGCCGACTTTGCGCCGCTCGGCCACTCAGTTCGCGTACACCGTGATGAGGAAAAAGGCGTTATCGCCTGGCGCATCAAGTTCCGCAACGGCAAAAAAGACATGGACCTGCTGGCACCGATTACCACCAAGCCTTGGGGTAAACACATTCCTAAGCTGTCTGAAGTGCCTGCGCCGACTCAGGAACAGCGCGACAGCCAGTTACTGTTTAACGAACCAAAATACATTCGTATGGACGACGGTGATATTCACACTCTGGAGTCTAACGGATTACAAATGAAAGCAGGGGTGTACTACTAATGGGCTACAAAACTATCGTCGAAGACAATATTGATATCCTGGTGTGCGGTGCGGGCCTTGGTGGTACCGGTGCTGCTTTCGAAGCCAGATATTGGGGCCAGAACAAAAAGATCGTGATTGCTGAAAAAGCCAATATTGATCGCTCCGGTGCGGTAGCGCAAGGTTTGTACGCGATTAACTGCTACATGGGCACACGTTTCGGTGAAAACAATCCCGAAGACCACGTTCGGTATGCGCGTATCGACCTGATGGGTATGGTGCGTGAAGACCTGCTGTTTGATATGGCGCGTCACGTAGACTCTGCAGTACACCAGTTTGAAGAGTGGGGCATGCCAATCATGCGTAACCCTAAGACTGGTTCATATCTGCGTGAAGGCCGCTGGCAGATCATGATTCACGGTGAATCTTATAAGCCACTGGTTGCAGAAGCTGCCAAGAAATCTGCGGATAAGGTCTTCAACCGTATCTGTGTGACTCACCTGTTAATGGACGAATCCAAGGAAAACCGTGTTGCCGGTGCTGTTGGTTTCAACGTTCGTACCGGTAACTTCCACGTATTCAAGTCCAAGGCAGTTATCGTCGGTGCCGGTGGTGCGTCAAACATCTACAAGCCACGTTCAGTGGGTGAAGGTGCGGGTCGTGTATGGTACGCACCATGGTCATCAGGTTCAGCTTACGGTCTGTTGATCGGAGCTGGCGCGAAGATGACTCAGATGGAAAACCGTATCGTACTGGCACGTTTCAAAGACGGTTATGGTCCGGTGGGTGCGTACTTCCTGCATCTGAAAACCTATACGCAGAATGCTTATGGTGAAGAGTACGAATCAAAGTGGTTCCCTGAACTGCAGAAAATGGTGGGTAAAGAATATCTGGACCCGGAAGCGTCACACGCTACCCATCGTCCGATTCCGACCTGTCTGCGTAACCACGCATTAATCAACGAAGTAAACGCCGGTCGTGGTCCAATCCACATGGTGACCATGGAAGCCTTCCAGGATCCGCATCTGGAAGAGATTGGCTGGCACAACTTCCTGGGTATGACCGTTGGTCAGGCCGTACTGTGGGCCGCCACTGACGTGGATCCCAAGTACGAAAACCCGGAACTGACCACTTCAGAGCCTTACGTTATGGGTTCACACGCGACCGGTTGCGGCGCATGGTGCTCAGGCCCGGAAGACGTATCTCCGGAGGAATACTTCTGGGGTTACAACCGTATGACCACGGTTGAAGGTCTGTTCGGTGCCGGTGACGCCGTTGGTGGTACACCTCACGCGTTCTCTTCTGGTTCGTTTACCGAAGGTCGTCTGGCTGCGAAAGCTGCCTGTAAATATATCGATGACGGTAAAGCAGAAGGTATCCGTGTTTCTGACGCTCAGATTGAGAGTCGTCGGAAAGAAGTCTACAAGCCGATGGAACACTACAAAACATTCCGTAACGAGATCACGGCTGGTACGGTTAACCCTAACTACATCAACCCACGTCAGGCACTTGACCGTCTGCAAAAGCTGATGGATGAGTACTGTGGTGGTGTAACGGTTAACTACATGACCAACGACAAGTTGCTGAACATCGGTCTGAAGAAGATGAAAATTCTTGAGGAAGATCTTGAGAAGATTGCAGCGGAAAACATTCACGAATTACTTCGTGCATGGGAAGTTAAACACCGTCACCGCACATCTGAAGCCGTGTTCCAGCACACCTTGTTCCGTGAGGAAACTCGTTGGCCTGGTTATTACTACCGTGGCGACAAGCTGAAGGTAGATGATGATAACTGGCACGTGCTGACCGTTTCTCGTCGTGATCCGAAGACAGGTGAGTACACAATGGAGAAAGCTCCGCTGTATCACCTGGTCGGTGACATCGAGGACAAGGCCCTGGCTGAATTGAAAGCTAAAGGCCACTAATTAGCCAGCACCGTTGGTACGGATACACCAGCAACTTCACTTTTCGGAGTTGCTGGTGTTTTGCTGATAACACCTGAAGAATGAATATGACATCTGAAGCATCAAATGAATCGAATGAATCATTGGCGGATCAGCCAAATATCATTCATATGTCTGACGAGGAGTTGTTGCCAGTCGCCCATGGTATGTGGGATGACCTGATCAAATACTCCAACAAAGGACAATACGGCAAGTTTATCCGTAAGTTTTCCTATAATCTGTTATTGGGGCTCAATGAGGTCGAAGTCGGCAAACAGTTTGCGAAAAGTGAGCTGACCCGAAACCTGGATCCCAATTACGATTTTCTCGGTACGATTCGCCGCGGTGAACATGTTACCGTGTTATACCGTGTTCGCAGCACCAAGAAAGAAGGTGAATGGCTGGGCCGTATGGTTCTGGGTTACGAAAAAGGTGAAATCAGGATTTTTGGCGCATCCGTGTTCTGATGCAGATACCAGTTACACACGTTTTAAATAATACGGATTTGAATGGTATAAAATGAGTCCTGAAATAGAAGATGCTGTCGCCAATGGTAAGTACGTTGAGTTGATGTACCAGGTCATTGATGCAGACAGTAAAACAGTATTGACACAGATCGAATATCCGATTGGCTATGTGCACGGGGTGAATGAAGTGCTGGCACCGGCCGTGACCGCTGAGCTTGAGGGCAGGCTTGCTGGTGATGTCATTGAAGTGCCGATCGACTGTAATGAATTATATGGCCCCAGGGACGAATCCCTGGTGGTGATTGAAGATATACGAAACGTGCCGGAAGAGTACCGTGAAGTCGGCATGCAAATATTAATGGAAAACGATAAAGGCCAGACCAAAACCTTTATCGTGACCCGAGTGGATAAAAAGTCCATCACTATTGATGGCAATAATCCACTGTGCGGCAGACAGGTGATTTTTCGACTTGAAATCAAGGACGTTCGTGATGCCACTCCGGAAGAGTTGGAGTACGGCGGCATGGTTGAGAGAGAAGCACCAAACGTTGAAGGTACTGTTAAAGTACCGTTGAAATAATTTGAGGATTTCACTTTATTTAGGCGAAGGGTGTTGAAGTTTGTCGGCTGAAGCAACACAGGAAAAAAAGCGAGACCCGAACAACCCTTGCCTGTTTTGTAAGGACCCGCGTGGGGTGTCGCTGGAAAAAGAACTGGCTTATAGCGCGCGTGATACCTATGCGGTGAGTCCTGGCCATACGCTGGTGATACCACGTCGTCATGTCGCTGATTTTTTCGATCTGACGCCGGAAGAGATTAACGCCTGTATGGAGTTGATCAAAGAGGAACGCCAGTTACTGGACGAAGAATTCAAGCCCGATGGCTATAACATTGGCGTCAATGTTGGCCAGGCCGCCGGGCAGAGTATTTATCATGTGCATATTCACATCATTCCACGCTACAAGGGTGATGTGGAGAACCCGCAGGGTGGTGTGCGGCATGTGATACCGAAGAAGGCGCACTATACGCGCAAATGATTTAGATTAAGTCAGTTAAGCGGGAGGGGCTGACATATTGATTTTAACTCCTCCCTAGTTTTAACCATTCAGGAGTGAATATTATGAGCGCACCTAAAAAAGAAAGACCAAAAGTTCCAGAAGGTCAGTCACGTTTTTTGACCACGACTCAAAATGCACCTAATGAAAAAGGTTTCGTTGGGTATACGACTACCTGGCAGGCTTTCCAGAAAGAAGTCCCGTACAGCACGCCTAAAAAACCATAAAGGCAGGCAGGCTTAAGGAATCCAGCCGCGCGAACATCAAAGGTTCGCGCGGCGACTTCTATCGTTACCGATCGCCAATGTAATATTAACAATCTGGTGACTGTCGCGTTTGTTGCGTCAGTTAAGTTGATTCTGACTCGCAGGGTGGTGTTTCTCTCATGATCAGAATGTACTCCAGGAAACTGTTATTACCTTTTATTGGCGTCATCCAGCTTGCCGAACTGGGTGATGTGCGTGCGTTGAGTCTGGATGGAAAAGGCTGGGCGATCCATTACGCGCTTTCACATAGCGCAAGATCTCAGCGCCAAAATCAAAATACCCTTTCCGATTCAGACTATACATTGGTTGCCACTTTTCAGGGAAACCAGTTAAAAACCAAACCAGCCTACACCTATCTTCAACCTGATGAAGCGCATGCGCATATTGATATGCTTTGCGAATCGCTTAGCACGGCGCAGATCCCGTTAGCTGCTTCGGATCATTTTGAATACTGGTTGCTGGATAAAGAAGACGAAGCGCCATTGGCTTTGTTGCAAACAGCCATCTACCAGGAAGAACTGGCGCGGCCAGCACCTCATCCGATATGGCAAGCCATGCCGGCATCTCAACTTGCGATCCAGACACAGGATGCAACGCCGGAATCAACAGACGACGTCTATGTGCCGCCTATAAATTATCGCCTGGAGAAACTGATCGAAGAGCGAGCGGGCGCGAACCCTAAGGCAGTCTGGATTAAGCGCAGTGAACCGGCCCATGATCATTTTCCGCCATGTTTGATACGCGAGGACTGGGACAACGAGGCAGAGCAACAGCTATGTGATCGATATATCGAACGTCTGGCACCGAGATTATTGATGATGCAGGGGCTGTCGCGGTCTGTACGGCAACGACTGGAGCAGGCAGCGTGCAAGTTCGTTTTTGATGTCGAGCGCTTTTATCCTTTATATCCTGAAGTAGTCGACAAACATATTATGGATAGCGCACGAGTTGAAGCCCAGCTACGTCGTGCCAATCAGGAACCCACGACACGCTGACGGGAATGGCGCCAACAAACCGGACTAAATAACGAACACTGAACAGGATTTAATAACGTGACACAATATTACCGAATACAACCAGACCTGGAGCACTACATGCGCTTCCAGCTGGATAATTTCGACTTTCTGAATAAACTCGGCGAGGAATACGAACTTTCAGATTTGGGTAAACCGATTCAACATGCATGGAAACCGATCAAAGGCAAATTTTATCCTGGCGTGTCCGCCAGGGCGCTGCCGGATGTCAGCACCTGGGAAGCCGATATGCTGATCCTCAATCAAAAGGCTTATGACTATCTCGGTGAATTATTACAGCCTTATGGAGAGTTGCTACCGGTCGAAGTGGAATCTGAAACCTGCTACCTGTTGAATGTCCTGGCTCGTCTGCCGGAAAGCGTCATTGATGTCGATAAATCTGAATATGAATATTTCGAAGAGGAGCCTGTTGGATTTCGTACGCTGACATTTAATGAGAAGAATATTCCTGAGGATCAGTTGCTTTTCTGCGTGCAGAGTCATTTTGCCTACAATCTTTACTGTGGTGATCAGTTTAAAAACCTGGTTAATGATAAAGGGCTTGGTGGGTTGTATTTTAATACAACACTTATTGACCCCTATTTCAAATAATCGGCCAGAATAGACAGGCATTTATGTTGTTAACACAAAAACAATTATTTAAAGGCGACAGGGTTTTCGAAATTGTTGATGATGTTGTGTGCGTCAATATCAAATCGCTCTTTAGCAAAGAGAAGCTCACCGTTGCTTTATCGACATTAAATCCCGAGCCAGTGGTTAATGATGGTGAGCTGGCATTTTGTGATGGCCTTACATCAAAGCCCGTGTTTTCTCTTTTACTGGATAAGCCGAATCCAGAGCAATTCGACGCCTTTGTCAGTGCATTGCAACGCGCCATACTGGCCCAGTCCGTACCTTTGAACAGTGCCCAGGGTGAATCTTTGCCTGACACCCAACCGCCAGCCCCGGGGGACAATGTCTATGACGAACCGCCGGAATTTGATGACAGTGGCAGGCAACAGAAACCTGGCTTTCAGCCTGTTAATGCACAACGCGTTGGTGAAGATATTGTGATGTTGAAAACCTATCTCAACGAAGGTGATATACAGCCGCTGTTGAAATCACTCGAAATGCTACAGGCAGAACCGCAGGACGAAGCAATATTTCAACAGGTTGTTGATGCCTATAACGCATCAGGATTCCAGCAAGGTGCGATTTTAACCTATGCACCTTATCTCAAGGTTCTGCTTTCTAAATACCTTACCTGGTAAGTAAACTGAACCTTATTAATAAGCGTTGCTCTGGGTGTAATGTAATTGATTTGGGTCCAGTAAACGAGGTCTGATTTGCGAAGATAATGCCTGAGCTGCGCGTAATCAATATGATTATATGCATTCAATCCATTGCCTGGGAGAATGCAATAAATGCAAATGCAGCCTGCGATTTTCGGGTGCCACTTATGCCAGGTTGTCTACCTGCAGATAGGCATTCGAATTAACCGTCAGGTATGGCGGACTAAACCTTATAATAATTAGGTGGTTTACCCCTTGCCTCGGGTTATTTGACCTGTTCTGAAGCATAAATTGCCGGATTCCTGATCCAGGGCAATCATGCTTCTCCTTGGTATCTCTATACTTCCCAAAAATGAAAAGCAGGTAGAGATAGTGTCCCAGAAACAGCGAGTCTGGCCTGGGCAGCCCTTTCCACTGGGTGCAACCTGGGACGGAACCGGTACGAATTTTGCCCTTTTTTCTGCGCATGCCGAACGGGTAGAGTTATGTCTGTTTGACAGGGACGGGAAACGAGAGCTTGATCGTATCACTCTGCCGGAATATACCCATGAGATCTGGCATGGCTACCTGCCAGACGTGCGGGCAGGCCAACTCTACGGCTTTCGAGTTTATGGCACCTATGACCCCAAAAACGGTCATCGCTTTAACCACCATAAATTGTTGCTCGACCCCTATGCAAAAAGCTTGAGTGGCAGCCTCAAATGGCATGATGCGCTGTTTGGTTATACCGTCGGACATCAAAAGCAGGATTTGTCATTCGATAAGCGTGACAGCGCAAACTATTTGCCAAAATGCAAAGTCATTGACCCTGCATTCACCTGGGGGCAGGACAGGCCGGTTACGCAGCCATGGCACGAAACGATTATCTACGAAATGCACGTGCGTGGTTTTACCATGCGCCACCCACAAGTCCCTGTGGATGTGCGTGGCACTTTTGGCGGCCTGGCAAATCATTATATCGTTGATTATCTCAAACAACTCGGTATCACGGCAGTAGAGTTATTACCGGTGCATGCATTCTTACATGATCGGCGCCTGGTCGAAGAGGGGTTGGGGAATTACTGGGGATATAACACAGTTGCTTTTTTTGCGCCACATGCGGAATATCTTGGCGTAGGTGATATCAGTGAATTCAAAACATTTGTGCAACTTATGCACGATGCAGGGATCGAAGTGTTTTTGGATGTGGTTTATAACCACACTGCCGAAGGCAATCAGCTGGGTCCCACTTTGTCGTTGCGTGGAATCGACAATCATTCATATTACTACCTGAAGCAGGATGAACCGCGCTATTACAACGATTTTACCGGCACCGGTAATGCCCTTGAGCTTAGTCACCCCTGCGTATTGCGTATGGTCACAGATTCCTTGCGTTATTGGGTAGATCAAATGCATGTCGATGGATTCCGTTTTGATTTGGCTACTACCATGGCCAGGGTGAACAGTGATTTCGACCAGCATGCCAGTTTTCTGGATGCCGTCGCCCAGGATCCATTGCTGGCCACAGTAAAACTGATTGCTGAGCCCTGGGATATCGGAATCGGTGGTTATCAGCTCGGTCGGTTCCCGCCGGAATGGGCTGAGTGGAATGATCGCTATCGGGATTGTGTCCGGCGGTTCTGGCGCGGTGATGGTGGTCAGTTGCCGGAGCTGGCTTCACGCCTGGCCGGGTCCAGTGACATCTTTGACCGTCGTGGGCGACGTCCCTGGGCAAGTGTAAACTTCGTTACTGCACATGACGGATTTACCCTGCATGACCTGGTGAGTTATGACCATAAACACAACGAATCCAATCTGGAAGAGAATCGCGACGGCAGTGATAATAACTTTAGCTGGAATTGCGGTGCCGAAGGGGTAACTGATAACCAGGATATTGTCAGTTTGCGCGAGCGGCAAAAACGGAATCTGCTGGCGACCTTGCTGCTGTCGCAAGGGCTGCCCATGTTGCTGGCGGGTGACGAATTCGGCCGCAGCCAGCAGGGTAACAATAATGGCTATTGTCAGGACAATGAGCTTGCCTGGTTAAACTGGGATAACACCACAACAGAAGGGCAGGCCCTGCTTGAATACACCCGGGCGCTCATTCGACTTCGTCGAGATCACATCGTGCTGCACCGACAACGATTTTTCCATGGTAACGAAATCCCCGGTACCGATACCAAGGATATCGTCTGGCTAAAATTCGACGGAAATGAAATGCAGGATAAGGACTGGCACGATCAGAGCTTGCATAGTATGGCGCTGCTAATAAGCGGTAAGGCCGGACATTACCACTTGACGGAACGAGGCGAGAGCGAGCCGGATGATACCTTTTTGCTCATATTGAATGCCGCGGGCGCAGAGGTGCAGTTTAACTTGCCAACGGTCATGGAGCATGAACTACCACGAATCGTGCTTGATACCACCACTGCTGATGTGTCGAATTCTGCGCAGTCGCCAGCAGTCAGTCCCTATGCCGTCCCACCGCATACCATGGTCGTTATAAAGTATCTGAGAAAATTATCGTAGCATATATGAATTTATGACATAAGTTATATGATTTAAGAGAGCCGAACGGAATGGAAGAGCGGCGACTACAGGACAAGATTGTTGCCTTTGTTATGGCCGGAGGAGCGGGTAAGCGACTTCGCCCGCTCACCAATGAGCGCTGCAAACCGGCCGTCCCCTTCGGTGGCCGATACCGGATAGTGGATTTTGTCCTCAGTAATCTGATTAATTCGGATATACGATCTATCTACTTGTTGGTGCAATACAAACCCCAATCACTAATCGAGCATATCCGCAAAGGCTGGACCATTTCGCCACTGTTGCGAGATCAGTTTGTCACGGTGGTGCCGCCGCAGATGCAGGATGATAACATCAGGTTTCGCGGTACGGCCGATGCGGTCTATCAAAGTATTAACCTGTTGCGTATCCATCGTCCGGATCTGGTGGCAGTCTTCGGCGCAGACCATATTTATCGTATGGATGTGCGTCAAATGGTACGCTTTCATCATGAGCATGAAGCAGATATCACCATTGCCGCTTTGCCAGTGCCACTCGAAAAATCCATGAGATTCGGTATCCTGGATGTGGATGCAGAGCGGCGTATTCACGGCTTTGAGGAAAAGCCGGCGCGCGGTAAACCGTTACCAGCAAAACCAACTCATACGCTGGCGTCCATGGGGAATTATTTGTTTCGTGCCGACATATTGCTGGAAGCCCTGGAGGAGGCGAATGCGCGTGGTGAAACAGATTTCGGCCGCGAGATCCTGCCACGACTGATGCGTAGACATCGTCTCTACGCTTATGATTTTTGTGAGAATCAAATCCCTGGGATCAAACCCTATGAAGAAATCGGCTATTGGCGTGATATTGGCACGATTGACGCGTATTTTGACGCGCATCGGGACGTGTTGGGACGGGAACCAAATTTCGATACTTTCAATCCGCAATGGCCGATTTATTCCAGTCACTATCAGGGGCCCGTTGCACATATATTCAACAGCCACATCAATGATAGTTTACTTGGCACCGCTGCTCTGCTGGATACGGCTATGGTTCGCAACAGTATCATCCGGCGCGAAACGGTGATTGAGCCAGATGTCGAGTTGGATGAATGCATCATCATGGACTATGTGCGCATCGGTCGCGGCAGTCGTTTACGCCGGGTTATCGTTGATCGACATAACGTTATCGGGCCGGGGACGGTCATTGGCTTTGACAGAGAGGCGGATAAACAACGTTACCATGTCACGCCACAAGATGTGGTGGTGATCCCCAAGGGTAGGTCAGACTATTTCGCACGTGACATCCGCGGCCGTGGCCTGGGTTATGACGAGTAGGCTCCCGTAACTGTTACATAGTGGTTTCGTCGGATTCCGTCACTAACAGGGCAAATGGCAGCAGGCTGAACAAATCCGCGGCATATAACCAGCTTGTGCCATCCTCTTGGCGTAATTGCACGGTTTCATTGGTGAGAAGATTGCGATAGCGGCGGGGTGACAGTGGCTCTCCGAGCTGGACCTTGCTATCGCCCCAAACCGCAGAGCCAAGAGGGGCGTTTTCGGGATCCTGCATGAGCCGCGCATACCAGCGCGATGTCACGACCAGGACCTCCAGAGCCTCCAGACGCCGGCTAAAGGCACAGATATGCTCGGCTTTGTCACCTGTACAGTCCAGCGGAATATATTCCCCCTCAGCGAAGAGCCGCGGGTATTCCCGGCGAAATGCCAGGGTTTTCCAGACAAGATAGAGTTTGAGCCAGCCATCTTCCAGGTGTTCGAGCTGCTCGCGCAAAACTGTGGATAAATTATCCACATTTTGGCAGGCGTCGATGAGTGCATTCAGGGTCGCGTGATAGTGCGGGTAATCCACTTTACGCCGGTTGTCGGGGTCGACCAGGTTAAAGGCCCATAATTCATTACCTTGATAGAGATCGGGTATGCCAGGGATGGTTAACTTGAGCAGGGTTTGTGACAGGGCATTGAGTAGTCCGAATCGGCAGACACGACGCTGGAAGGGGATAAAGTCCGCGAGAAAGGCATTGTGCTCGGGGCGGCTTAGTAATTTCTCGATAAATTCACGCACGCCAAGTTCGTAGTCATCATTGGGGTTAATCCAGGATGTATGCACTTTTGCCTCTCTGGTCGCTTTGAGCATGTAATCACTGATACGCCTGGTGTAACTCTCCAGACTTCTTTCTGTGGACAACTCGAGTGGCCAGGTCCCCAGTAAGGTCTGATATAACAGATACTCGTCGTTACGTGATGGTGCCGAATCGCTGTCGAGTTGGCGCTTCTTGCTGCGGTTGATCCGGCTCCAGCGTGACAGGTGCCGCTGCCATTCCTCGCTCATTTCGGAGATGACATTAATGCGTGCCCGCACATCCCCGCTGCGTTTGCTATCATGGGTTGAAGTGGTGACCATGTTTAGCGGCCAGTTGGCCTTGCGTTGCCGGTTTTCAAGATGAAAGGCATTAATGGAAATGCCAAACGTGCGCGGGTTAAATCCGACGTCATTCAGCGATACCAGCCGGTTGTAGATATATAAAGCGGTATCTTCCAGGCCCTTGGCCATAACCGGGGCGGTATACTGCTGAAACCGCTGGGTTAGTTGCAACAGTTTGTGGCGAGTGCGAGACGGGTAGCTGTCAAGTTGAGACAGTCCAAGCAACTCATGAATAAAATCAAAAATCAGGATCTGACCGGCATGGTGACGTTTTTTCGCTTGGGCGATGGCCCACTGCAGATAGCGGCGGTCGTCGTCACTGCAGCGGTCCGGACTGATATAGGTGCGGTAGACCGGAAAACAGGCGACGACCTCACCAAGTGCTGCACGCAAGCCCTGATAGGTAAAGTCCCGTGTTCGCCGATTGTCCTGGGCAATACTGCTGATAAGATTGGCCAGTACCGTCAGTTCGCTGGAGAGTATGCTGGTAATGACAAGCTTTTTACAATTATACAACAGTTCTTCAAAATCGAGGTGTTGCCGAATGAATCGGGTGTAAAGCCGCGTCAGTTTTCGCTCAGACTTTGGATAGCTAAATACCCTGTTGATCAGGTGCGCGACTTCATAGCCGGTGGTGCCTGTCACAGGCCAGTCGTTCGGCAGTTTCTCGTAACTGGCCAGAATTTTTTCCACGGCAATGTATAAGCGTCTTGGAGATAATTTATTTTGTTCAGATATCGAAGTCAGGCTGCATAAATCCGTATAATAACGGAAAGGATCAGACAGGCCATCGGGGTGGTCGATGCGAACACCATCTATATCGCCGTTGTTAATAAAGCGTTGGATCATATGGTGGGTAGTGTGAAAGACTTCGTTGTTATCCATGCGGATACCGGCGAGTTCATTGACGTCGAAAAAGCGCCGGTAATTGATTTCGTCCGTGGCGACCTGCCAATGGGAAAGCCGGTAGGCCTGTGCCTCCAGTAAATGATGTAAATTGTCAAAACTAACTGAATTCCCGGGTGTGCCGTTGATTTTGGAAAGTGCCGCGTGGATGAAATTGCGCAAGCCCGGATACCGGCTATACAGTTCGGCAAGGCGATGTTTACAGGTGGTGGCGTGCTGGCGGCGCAATTGCCGTTGTTCCGGTGCCAGGTCGGTGCGGCGAGGAAGGGAATTGCAATCCGCGATCAAGCTGTCGATATCGCTGCGACACTGCATGCTTGCCCCGTGGACGTTAGAGAGCGTATCCAGCTCAAAGCCGAGGATTTTCGGATAGGTGCGAGGATCAACCGGGAAACGGTGCTCATGATAGTAGATACTGAAAGCGCCACTCTCGGCATCAAACCTGAGCTGTAATTCTCCTTGCTCCAGAATCTTGCCGTAATGATCGCCAAGAAAAGGCAGCAAAATCTTATTATGCAAAACCGGGTTAACTGGATGCCAGTCTATATCAAAATACGCTGCATACACGGATGACTCGCCGTTTTCCAGGACGTCCAGCCACCAGTGATTATCATCCCCGCCGACACCCATATGATTGGGTACGATGTCGAGAATTTGTCCCATACCGTGCGCATGCAAGGTTGCCACCAATCGGTTGAGACTGTTCTCGTCGCCAACTTCCGGATTCAGTGCATTGTGGTCGACGATATCGTAGCCGTGTGAACTGCCGGCGCGAGCCCGCAGATAGGGTGAGGCGTAAATATGACTGATGCCTAACTGGTGCAGGTAGGGAATAATGTCAGCTGCATCGTCAAAGGTAAAATCCCGGTTGAATTGCAAGCGGTATGTGGCGGTAGGTGGCGGAGGTGGTCTCATGAGTTTTGCAGATACCAGGCAACTGACCAGGGCGGTAAGCGCGGTGCTTCCGCCGACATGACAGGATTAGCGTGGGTGGAATAGAGCAAGGGGTAAGCAGGTCTATCTGATTGCGTGACGGGCAGATTGCCAGGATTAGCCTGCAAGAGTAACTCACTGCCGTCACCCAGTGTCCAGCGTACGCTCAGTCCGGTATCGCCAAACAGTTGAAAGTCGCTCGTGTTGCCGGCTAGCTGACGAAGCCGAGGCACGATAGACCGTTGTCGTAGCGTCAGTAACTTGCGATACAGTGCCAGCCAATCGCGATGCTCGGATTCATCGATAGCCTGCCAGTCAAGCCGGGAGCGGGTAAAAGTCTCCGCCGACATAGGGTCGGGTATTAGCTCCCGACTGGCCGGATCATGAAAGCGCGCAAACCGAGCGAACTCGTTACGCCTGCCGCTGACAACGCTCGCCGCAAGCTCCGGGCCAAAATCACAAAAAAATAAAAACGGTTGGGTGCATCCCCATTCCTGTCCCATAAACAGCAGCGGAGGCGCGGGTGCCAGCAACAGGATGGCGAGTGCCGCGTGGCGTTGCGCTGGTGTGGTCAGCACATCGAGCCGTTCGCCAAAGGCCCGATTGCCCACCTGATCATGATTCTGTGAAAATGACACAAATGCTGTGGCGGGCAGGTCCTGGCTGGGTTCACCACGGGGGTCGCCATGGCGATAAGCCGAGACTTCGCCCTGATAGGCAAAACCTTCTGCCAGACAACGCCCGAGATGAGGCAAGGGGGCATCCGCATAATCCTGGTAGTAACCATCGGTCTCCTGTGTCAGCAGGACATGCAGGGCATGATGGATATCGTCATTCCATTGCGCCACGTACCAGGCAGGTTGATTTTCGCGATTTCTTTTTAGATAGTGGGCGGCATTGTGATCGTTTTCCAGGATTAAATGGATGTGACGGTGTTCGCCCAGCTGCTGTTGGACGCGTTGCGCCAGCTCACACAGAATGTCCGGCTGGGTGTCATCCATGATGGCGTGCACCGCATCCAACCGCAACCCATCAAAGTGATATTCCTCGAGCCAGTACAGGGCATTGTGAATGAAAAACTGGCGGACCCAGTAACTATGGGTGGTGTCGAAATTGATCGCGGCGCCCCAGGCGGTATGGTGGTGCTCGGTGAAAAAGTCCGGTGCATACAGGTGCAGGTAATTGCCTTCCGGGCCGAAATGGTTGTAAACCACATCGAGGATGACCATCAGTCCGCGGGCATGGGCGGCGTCGACCAGCGCTTTCAGATCTTCAGGGCGGCCATAGCGGCTGTCCGGTGCAAACAGGTACGTGCCGTCGTAACCCCAATTGCGCGCGCCTGGAAAATCGGCGACCGGCATCAGTTCAATCGCCGTGATCCCCAGGTCTACCAGGTAATTGAGTTTCTGTTCGACTGCTGAGAACGTCCCTTGTGAGGTAAAACAGCCCACATGTAGTTCATACAGGATGCTTTCTTCCCAGGGGCGGCCATGCCAGGCGCCATCGTGCCAGACTGTGGCAGTCGGATCGATCACCTCGCTGGGGCCGTGCACGTCATTCGGCTGGTAACGGGAGGCCGGATCAGGTACTTCTATCTCCTCATTGATTCGAAAGCGATACAGGGTGCCAGCGCGGGCCAGACTGGTCGTGATATGAAACCAGCCATCTTCACCGGCTTGCATGGGCAAGACGGTGTTTTCACGGGAGGAGGCGTTGTGACTGTCGCCTAAACACACTGCCACCACCCGGGCGGCCGGGGCCCATAGTCGAAAACTGACGCTGCCGTCGTCTTGCAGTTCGGTGCCAAACGGCATGTGTTGCTGGCGCCTGAGGGTCTGCATCAAGGCAACCTAGGACAAGGTGATGCGTTCTTTGGCGCCATTCGTGATGGCCACCATCATGGTCAGGTATTCGCGCAAATGCCGGGTGATCAGGAAATTATCGCGCACGAAGTCCCTGGCCTTATCACCCATGACTTTAATCGTCTCAGGCTGATTTAACAGGTACCGAACACGTAGCGCCGCCCCTTCCGGGGTATTGACCAGAAAACCGGTGTGATAATTAATGACCTGCAAGCGGATGCCGCCGACATCACCGCCGATGACCGGCTTGCCTTTCCACAGACCCTCTGTCACCGTGAGGCCGAAGCCTTCCCGGATCGATTTTTGAATCACAATGTCTGCGGCACGCTGTAAGGCATTTACGTCACGGTGAGCGTCCGCAGGCAACAAGAGGACATGAATATCCGGGTCGCCTTTCGCGGCGGCTTCGACTTCATTCAGCACCGCCTCGCCTTCCGGGTCATCGGTCGCCCCCCCGCCAGCCAACACCAGCTGCAAATGCGGGAGAAAGGATTTGGCGATCTTATAAGCCGTAATCACACCGAGGGGGTCCTTGAACCGGTCATAGCGCGAGATCTGGACTAACAGTGGCCGGTCCCGGTCGAGTTGGTATTTGTCAAAGATACCTTCGACTTCACCGGATTCCAGCACCATGTTCTTCTCACTCAATGGGTCGATGCTGGGCGGGATGAGATACTGTGGATGGGGCAGTTCCTGAGCAAAGGCGGCCAGCGAGAAGACGCTGGCATCGTAGGGGGCGACAAAATCACGTAGAAACTTCCAAACCGGCCGGTAGGGATGGCTGGCATCGATATGGCAGCGCCAGATCCACTTGCCTTTGCGATTGGGGCACAGGCTGAGCAGCGGGGCGGGTTGGGGGTCGTGGATAAACACGTAATCTGCCGCTTCCAGAGTCGGCCGTAATGATTCTGCATTGCGTTCGTTGGTTTCCCGGTAAATCCGCAACAGACTCTCGCCGAGCGGGAGCCGATTGCCCTGCATGGCATTGTGCATGCCCTTGGTGCAATCAAAGAATTCGCTTTCTCCGGAAATGACTTCCCATTGAGTATTGATCCCGAGCTCCTGGGTCAGGGGTACCAACTTGGTCAGAATCTCCGCCACGCCGCCACCAGTGCGGGTGGAATTGACATGCACGACTTTTGCCCCGGCCAGTGGGGCGGCAAGCTGGCGCAAATGTGTAATGACTTCCGCGCCAACAATTTCGGCATAACTATCCAACAGGCTCATACTCAACTTTCCTTGAAATGTGCCGCAAATATTTGCGCCAAGCGGATACGTAATTCACCCAGGCTACCAAAAAACGGATCAACGCTAGACAGCTTTGCGCATAATTCCGTGTACTCGTCATCAAACGCCATTAGCCAGTCACAGAAGTCGTTCTGTCCATCCGGAGTGCGCCGGCGCGCATCAATAAAATGGTAAAAGATGCTGCTGGTAGACAGGCTGGGGAGTGCCGCCGCCAAATCCGCCGGTTGCGCGAATTGTTGATGACTGTCAAAGACCACGATTTGCGAGCGAATAAATTCAAATTGCTGGGTGGCGCGCACGAAAAACAAATATTCCACTTCGTCCAGCCGGGCATCAATTAAATCCAGGATCGCGCTGCGCAGGGCCTCGATGTCGGGATAGGCGGTGGGTGTCAGTACCGCAAGACGTTCCGCCAGCACGGAATCATGTATGGCATGGCGGACCCAGGCGGCGAAATCATTATTATATTCACGCTCCTCGAAACGAGGTTGTAACAATCCGCCCCAGAAGTGATGATAGATGCTTGTCGGATCGATCTCGGCTAGTTCGTTTCTGAATTCCTGGAGCAGGCGCGCCTTTTTGCCCGTGCCCAGCGCAACCAATGCGCAATCCTTTAACGAAAATGTGGCATTTTTGTCAGCCAAAATCGTCTCCTTAATCAACTATGCGCGGTGTTATTACAACCTCTTGAATTTACTTGGTAAACCATGGCACACCTGCTGCCTTTTAGCATTGATATCCGTCAATTTAATGGGGGTGACGTTGTTACAACAATGCCATGTTGGCATGCTCTGAATAGACGTGGGGTCGGGATATGCCCGAATAGGGTGCGTCTTGTTTCCGCGACGCACAGCCATGGCGCATAATGTTGTGTCAGTGTGAAGTTCGTCCTCCATCGTATTCTTAAGTTCAGGACTTTATTGTGTTTTTTGCAGGATGGTGATTGGCACAGGTTATGCCAGTGTTATGTCCAGGCAAGCTTTAAAAAATTATGATAAGCGCTAACCGGGGTACGGCTCCATGGTTGGTAGATATGATATGACTGTATAGCCTGTGAGGTAACCATGCGGACCGGGGTGACCAACGATTGTTATGCGGAACCTGATCGCCTCGGTCTATTGCAGGCGTGTCTGCAGGAATTGTATTGCATCCATCGGCGTGACAACGATGGTAGCGTCGCAAGCCACTTGCCTGAATTGGCGAACGCCGATCCGGATTGGTTTGGCCTGTGCGCAGTGACCGAAAATAATGAAATCCTAGAAGCTGGCGACAGTCGTCTTGCCTTTACAGCGCAATCGATCGCCAAGCTGCTGATTCTGGCGTTGGCCCTGGCTGACCATGGTCCGGAAACTATTCTTGCTAAAATCGGCGTCGAACCGACCGGCGAGCGATTTGATTCCATGCTGTATTCCGGCGATCAAAAGCAGTATAAGCTCAATCCGTTTATGAATGCCGGTGCCTTAGTGGCGCTGGATATGCTTGCTGGCGATGGCATAGACACGCGGTTTTCCAGAATTACCGAACTGCTTTATCGCATGCTGGGCAGGCCAATTATGCTGGATCAACAAGCCTTGAATTCACGTCGTCAGCAGGATCACCATAACCGGGCACTCGCCTATCTGCTGCTGAGTCGCGGGATGATCAAGGGTCCGGTAGACGAGATACTTGAGCTATATCACCGCTTATGCAGTATTTTACTGGATTGCCGGGATTTGGCCAGGATTGCTGCGGTATTGGCCAACACCGGAGTGCAACCGGGCAGTCGCCAGCGGATTATGTCCGATGACCAGGTAAAGACACTGTTGTCAGTGATGCAGACCTGTGGCCTGTACGATTTTTCCGGTCAATGGGCCTATCGGGTTGGGCTGCCGGCCAAGAGCAGTTTGTGTGGAGCCATACTGGTGGTGGTACCGGGGCACTTCGGTTTTGCCGTCTATTCGCCACCCCTAAATGAAGTTCACCAAAAGAGCGTGCGCGGAGTGAAAGTATGCGAGGCCCTGTCCCGGCAATTATCCCTGCACATGTTCAGGCCCGATGCAAGTAAAGTGCTGCCAACATGCATTGCGCCAGTCCGTCAGGCGAATGTCAGTCATCAGGCCTATGATATTAATTGTTTACTCGCCAGGATTCATGCTGCTGGCAAGGATGATGCCGAGGGGCATGTCTATAATATCGCGCCCGACTATCTGCGAATTGATCCCGATGCGTATTCTATCAGTATCACCACTATAGATGGACAGCGATATCGGGTGGGTGATCACGATGCCGCCTTTTTAATCCAGTCGATATCAAAAATCTTTGCCTATGGGATGGCCCTGGAGGACCAGGGACGAGAGACGGTGTTACAGAATATCGATGTGGAACCGACAGGCAATCCTTATGACGCGATCATCCGGCTGGAACAGCGCTCAAAGCGCCCGCATAACCCGATGGTCAATACCGGCGGGATTGCCACCACTGCCATGATTAAAGGCGACGGCAGGGCACACCGGCTCGACAGGGTGCTGGCCATGTACCAACGCTATATCGGCCGTGACATTGAGATTGACATGCACAGCTACCATGAAGAAATCAAGCTGGGCGACCGCAACAAGGCCATTGCCTACCTGTTGCGGCATTTCGGGATGCTGGAAACTGAGGTGGATGCTGCGTTGAGCCTGTACCTGCTGCAATGTAGTGCCCTGGTTAACAGTGATGACCTGTCAACCATGGCGGCCACCCTGGCCAATGCCGGTGTCAATCCGCTCACCGGCGAACGGGCCATCGCAGAGGAATATGTCGGTGATTTACTGACAGTGATGTATACCTGTGGCATGTACGATTATGCCGGTGAATGGAGTTACCGCATCGGCTTGCCGGCAAAAAGTGGGGTAGGTGGGGGTATCCTCGCTGTTGTGCCAGGGGAAATGGGCATTGCCGTGTATTCACCGAAACTCAACCGACATGGTAACAGTATCGCCGGTATCAAGGCGCTGGAGGCTGTCTCAGCCAATTTGAATCTGCACATGTTTTCCTGTGACAGGAGACCACAATATCCGAGCTAAGCCCGGAACTTAAACAAATCGAGTCGCTAAGGCTATGTGCCAGTCTCAGTCGAGCGACCAGCGCCCGACATTGGCCAATACCGCCTGTGGTTGTGCGAATTGTTGTCTCAACACCTGGTGATAAAAACATTCTTCCCGTGAGCGCAGGCGATCCGCGTTGAATTGGGTTTGATAGTTTTTCGCATCGAGACCGACAGTTGCCTGCTCGATGATTGCAGGCAATAGATCCGTCATGCCGCTGCCTTCGTCAAACTGTTCCTTGTTGCGCCAGACAATTTCCGCTGGCAACAGGTCCTCGAAGGCCTTGCGCAGGATCCATTTTTCAATTCGACGGCCATCGGGATCGGTCAGTAACTTTAACTCCGGTGGGACGGTCTGGGCCATGGCGATGACATCGGTATCCAGGAATGGTACGCGGGCCTCGATCCCGTGGCGCATGGTCATGCGGTCCACCCGCTGCAGATTGATATTGTGTAAGCGGCTGACGGAACGGCGCAGTTCGTCATGCAGGGCGGCGTACTCGGTAATGCGCTTATGGTAAGCGTAGCCGGCAAATAGCTCATCGGCGCCTTCACCGGTGAGAATGACTTTCACCCGTTCCGAGGCCATGCGTGCACAAAACCAGGTAGGGATTGCGCTCCTGACCAGATCCTGATCGAAGGATTCGAGCTGATAAATGATCTCCGGCAGGGTTTCGATGACCTCGTCGGCGCGATAAACGTATTCGTGGTGGGTGGAGCCAATATGTCGGGCAACACGTCGCGCGGCCTCCAGGTCACGTGAGCCCTCGATGCCCACCGAAAAGGTGTGCAAAGTCGGCATGTATTGTTTGGCAACTGCCGCGATGATGCTGCTGTCGAGTCCGCCCGAGAGAAAGGCGCCTAGCGGGACGTCGCTCAACAGTCGCTTCTTCACCGCGGCCTCGATGGTTTGCCGGACCCGGTTCAGATGGGTGTCGAGATCCAGTTCCAGGGGGATTTGATTGGGCACGGTATAATAGGTATGAAACCCGCTTGCGGAGTCATATATCGTGCCTGCAGGGAATTCCTTGACATCCTGAACCAGTGGCGCCAGGGCCTTGATTTCCGAGGCGAAATAGAGGGTTTCCGTGCCCGAGGCGGTGTGTTTGCGGCCATAATAGAGCGGTTTGATGCCGATGCGATCACGCGCGAGGATCAGGCGTTCATCATCGATGATCGCAAACGCAAACATTCCATCGAGTGAATTGGGGGTGGCCAGGCCCCGCTCCTCGTAGAGATGAAGGATGGTTTCACTGTCACTATTGGAGCCGAACTGATGGGTTTGCCCAAGGCGTCTGCGCAATTGGGGGTAATTATAAATCATGCCATTGACGACCAGGGTCGCGTCACGGGCTTCATTGTGTAACGGTTGTTGTCCCTGGGCCGGGTCCATGATGGCCAGTCGGGTATGGCCCAGCACACCGCGATTGACATCAACATACACTCCCTGACCATCGGGCCCACGGTGGCGCTGGTCCGCCAGCATTTGTTTGACTGTTGCTTCGTCGACGTTGCCCCAAATCCCCGCTATGCCACACATATGTTTACCCTGATGATTGAGTCCGGAAAGCATTGCTTACACTCACTATATAGTATTGGCTTCGAAGGGGGGATATCAAGCGCTCGCTTCCCGGCAGTCAGATAACTCAAGGCTGAGTAAATGCTCCACCCGAGCTAACGTAAATGAGCGAACAATGCCTGGAAAATAAAACACTAGTTGATGTTATCGAGGAGTCACAGTCAGCTGAGAGTTAATGCATAATTTGTGAATCCGCACTATAAATAAAGGTAAAAACGATTAAATTCTCAAACTGTGATCTGAACCAGCGTCGCAAATAGTGAAAAACGGACATAGTAAGAACCAAGTTTGGGGAAATCTTTGGGGATTCTATGGCGGACCAGGAACGAGGGTTCCCGGGGCGGTTTCTGTCGCTAATCGCGTTTACAGGGATTACGTTTTTCGCATTGTTTGCTGCGGGTTGCGGTGGCGGCGGTTCCTCTGCGTCTTCGACAAACAATAGCAACGCATCAACTTCTCAGTCCCAGTCCTCGTCCCCGACACCCGGTTCGCTCGTGCTGAAGGCAGATGCGGGGCCCGTGTGCGAGACCCTGTTGAAAGGGGAAACCTATATCTCGACAGTCCTGAAATTGTCCTGCAACAATGGCCCTGATTCCTACACGGCCTATCTAAATGGCAGCAGGTCGACTGCGCCAAATGGCCAGGTGCTGAGCTACGCCTGGTCGTTTGATTCAAACTGGCATATGCTTACAGGGCAGGCCTGTATGAAATCAAACAGAGGTAATCTTCATCTGTACAACACATGCTATTGGTGCTTTACATAGCAAATGCAAAGCAATGGCCAGGATTCGCAATGTCGTTGTGTGGAATTTAATCTATATAGAAAAACTGCATTTGTGTGCCAGCTAATTCGATGATGTCGTTGCTACGTAATGTCTGGCTTTCAGTTTCCAGCATTTTTCCATTAATACTGGGCGTGTCGTTGGCGCGGCGTAATTTGCTGTTATGAATGGGAGAAATAGTATAGCCGTTAATATTTCTAGCGATCATAGCCATTTTTATGCCATTAAATCCTAGCGTATTAAACGGTTTTCGCAGTTCCAGCACTTTGTCCTTTAGGGGGCCATTGAGTATTTTTACTCCGGCCAGGGGTTCGCCCTTGATATTTCCCGACTTCGGCGCATTTGTCTGCATAATTTGGGTATCTTCAATCTCGGCGCGCAGAAACATGGTGGGTTCATATTCGGTTTGATCGTCTTCAAAATAAGTGAATTGATAGTTACCGATCTGTATCAAATCGTTATGCTTTAACAGGGACTTTGCCACCCTGGCGCCATTGAGTAATGTGCCATTGGTGCTGCCAAGATCATCGACATAGGTTTTATCATTCATGATGGTGATCATGGAATGACGGCCGCTAACAGTCAGGTCATTCAATTGAATGTCGTTACCGTGCTTACGTCCGATACTAATGCTGTCCTTATCGATCTGATATTCCCTTAAAATCGCGCCATCAAGAGTCATGATAAGTTTAGCCATCTGCGCACTACCCAGGTTTGTATGCATTAAGTTGTTGTTTGAGAGCCATCTGAAGCAGCAAGAGCGCCTTCTTCAAGTAAATCGACATCTTTAATAAGATGCGCAAAATCTGATTTATTGCGTGATTTGAAGTAAGCCTCTTCCGGTGAAATGAGTTTGGCATCCAGTAACCGCGTAAGCGCAGTGTCCATTCGTTGCATACCTACCATTCCGCCACTTTGAATGACGTTTTCGATTTGATCAATTTTTCCTTCGCGGATCAAGTTCGATACAGCCGTATTATTGATCATGATTTCAATTGCAGGCAATCTTCCCTTGTTGTCGCTACGCCTGACCAGTTGCTGGGAAATTACGCCGATAAGAGAAGTGGATAGCATGGTGCGAATGTATGGTTCTTCGCCCGGCGGAAAGGCATTGATAATACGATCGACTGATGCGGCGGCGCCATTGGTATGCAGGGTCGCCATCACGAGTATGCCCATTTCAGCAGCGGTCAAGGCGAGATGGATCGTCTCCTGATCGCGCATTTCACCGACCAGAATCACATCCGGATCTTCGCGTAATGCAGACAGCAATGCGCGTGAGAAACTGGGAGTATGTGTCCCGACTTCACGCTGGCTAAACAGACACTGCTTGCTTTTGTATATAAATTCAACAGGATCTTCAATGGTGATGACATGGCCACGACGTTCATTATTAATAAAATCGATCATTGATGCGAGCGTCGTGGATTTACCGGAGCCTGTTGGTCCGGTCACGAGAATTAATCCCTTGCGATGGCGGGTGAGATTCTTCAGAACAGGGGGAAGGCCCAGCTGGTTCATCGATATAACGTTTGTGGGGATTACCCGGAGTGCTGCACCGAGACCGCCGGTGTGCTGGAAGACATTGACACGAAAGCGAGCCCTGTCACTGTAATTATAGGCAAAGTCAGTATTGCCTTTTTCACGGAATTCCTCGCGACATTGCTCAGGGATTAAATCGTCGATAAGGTCGTGAACATCGTCCGGGGTTAATTCGCGGTATTTGATGCTGTAAGCGATGCCATGTAATCGAATGCGAGGTGGATTGCCGGCAACGATATGCAGGTCAGAGCCGCCCTGTTTGAGCACCATATCCATGAAAGTGTGAATGCGCTGCATAGTCTAGCTGACCGCCAGATTGACCTGAGGTAGTAATTCAGGGTTGGTGACAAACCGCTGAAACAGCTTTTTGTCATTGGCATGAACATAGGCGTCATCCGGATCCACTAGTTTGTTTTGTACAGCATCAAGCAGGGCCTGGTCCAGAAGCTGCATACCGTCATCACGGTGGGTCTGGATAATCGACGGGATCTGGAATACCTTGTTAGTTAATATCAGGTTGGCGATTGCCGAATTATTTATCATGATCTCAAGGACTGCCCGGCGACTGCGCCCGTCTGCGGATCGAATGAGCTTCTGGCTGATAACCGCGTTCAGATGTTGTGCAAGAAAGGATTTCGCCAGCGTTTTCTGTGACGTCGGCATGGCATCGATTATCCGATCCAGGGTTTTAACCGCGTTATTGGTATGCAAGGTACCGAGCACGAGATGTCCAGTCTCAGCGGCAGTCATCGCCATACTGATGGTTTCAGTGTCACGTAACTCACCTACCAGGATGACATCCGGGTCCTCGCGCAATGCAGCGCGCAGGCCTTCGATAAAACTGCTGACATGTGTACCAACAGCGCGTTGAATGACCAATGACTGCTTGCTCTTGTGCAGATATTCAACCGGATCTTCCAGGGTGATGATATTGAATCGGCGATTGGCGTTTAACCAGTCGATCATGGAAGCGAGGGTCGTCGATTTTCCCGTACCGGTGGCGCCTGTTACCAGAATTAATCCCTGGGTGGCATGCAGGAATTTTTCTATCACCGGTGGCAAGCCGAGGTCCTTAAATGTTGGTATCTGGGAAGCGATAGCACGAAATGCGGCACCCACACCGCTGACCTTGTGATATACATTAGCACGAAAACGGCCTATCTCTGGGTCCTCGTATGATAGATCGATGTCTTCACCCTTCTGGAAATGCTCCAACTGAATGGGGGAAAGTACTTCGTTGATTAACTCTTCCAGCTCGGAAGAGGTAAGATCGCGATACTTGATAGGTGTAAGTTCACCATAAAGCCGAATCAGGGGCGGCGAGCCAACAGCAAAATGAATATCCGATGCACCTTGCTGGCGACCGAGTTTCAAAAAGGCATTAATACGTGCTGACATCAGGCGGCCTCTTGTTCAAGTAATAGTTGGATGTCTTTCATCAAGTCTTCAGCTTTCTGGTAGCGCGCATTCGGATCGACCGCCATTGCCTTCATAATGACATTGCTTAGGGATTCCGAGATCTTGGGGTTGGCCTGGTGAGGGGGTACAGCCTTACCTTCCACGTGCTGGAATAGGGTGGCCAGATGATCTTCTCCCTTGTAGGGGGCGCGTCCAACAAAGACCTCATAAAGCAGGACGCCCAGGCTGTAGATATCGGTACGTTGGTCGATGGCCCTGGCCCGGACCTGTTCCGGCGCCATATAGGTAGGCGTGCCAACCAGGATACCAGTGCGGGTAATGCGGGAATCGGCGGAACTGGCCGCGGCAGCCAGACCAAAATCCACGATTTTGACTTCGTCGTTGTCGTTGATCAGAATATTCGCCGGTTTGAGATCGCGGTGAATGACATCGCGGGAATGGGCATAACCGACACCCTTGCATATGTCGATGAATATTTTGAGCATCCGTGCGGTATTTGGATTCTTGTTCATTTTGATTTCAAAAGCCATGGAATGGCTTTCAAAATATTCCATGGAGATCGCATAGGAACGCCCGAATGTGATGAAATCATAAATGCGAATGATATTCTCGTGGGTAATTTTCCGTGCATAGCGAAGTTCATGGATAAAACGCTGGATAATGTTTTCATCCGATGACATATGGGCATTGAGGAATTTGAGGATAATTTCCTCATTGACCATCATATCGGTAACCAGGACAACGACACCGAAGGCACCTTTACCGATCTGTTTTTCAACCCGGTAACGATTCGCGATAACATAGCCTGGCGTAAACTTGGTGGCGTCAAATACCTGTGCTACCTCGACATTGGCGTTGGATGCAGACAGATCGAGAATACCTGCACTATTATCCTCGCTGCGTCCAGGTGTTACCCTGGGTAATTCCTGGTTTGTCAGCGTGGTAAGGCTGGCATCGTGGGTCGCATTCTGCAAATCACTTTGGTTCATCAGGCGGGTTTTGACGTCCTGTAAAGACGTATTCTGGTCCAGCTCCTCTGTTTTGGCAAATTCACTGATGGCCAGCAGCATTTCCTTACGCAGCTCGCCGGAGGCCTCGTGTGCTTTTTGTAGGAGCTGCTGGACAATATCGTCATCGCCGATTTTGACCAGTGATTGCACAATAATATGCGTAGACTCCGGAAACCGTTCCATCGTGGTAAACAATTCAGGAATTGCACGCTTGTCGCCAAGCTTGCCAAGGGCATCTACGGCACGTTCTCTTACCCACCAGTCTTCGTCAGCCAGGGCCTGAACCAGGTAAAAATAGGCACGTTCATCCTTGACCGAGTTGAGAATTTCCACTGCCGTGCGGCGTAAAAATTCATCCTTGTCCTGTAATAAGCTGAGTACGGCTTCAACGACCCGGGGGCCGCCGATCGTCCCCAACGCATCGGCAGCACGTACGCGTACCCACCAGTCGGAGTCGCGCATGGCATTGAGCAGATTTTTAATGGCGCGAGGATCAGCCGTTTCATTGAGTATCTCAACGGCCGCACGTCTGACATATTCTGAATCGTCGTTGAGAATTTCGATCAGGTGCATGACAGTACTCGGATCCTTGAGACGGATCAGGGCCTCGATGGCCTTGCTCTGAACGGTCATATCCGGATCCCGCAGCAACGGGCAGATGGTCGTAACCGGGACGACAATATTGTGGCTGCTGATACCATCGAGAGCAGTCTGTCGTACCATCTTGTTGGGATCAGACAGGGCCTTGATGAGGACATGTCTGACGGTGTCATTATTGAACTGTGACAGGGTGCGTATGGTTTGCAGGCGGGTAGACAGTTCCGGGTCATCCACATATTGCATAAGGAAAGGGATGATCTCAGGAGTTGCAATCGCGTGAATCAGGTGAAACGCCATGGTACGCTTGTTCTTGTCCGCTTTTTCCAGCAAGCCAATGACTTTACGAAAATTCAAGCGGGACTTTTTGGCGATCAGGATCTGTAACAGGATGTTCTTGGGGATTTCCGGATCATCCAGATAGGGCAGCAATTGATTGGGGTCATAGTTGTTACTGCTTGCCATAATGCGGGCAATACTGGTCACCAGGTTACGATTGGTATCTGTCAGTGCGTCGACATACTCACGTAGTGACTTTTTATCCAGTAGTGTAACCAGCAGGCGCTCGATTATCTTGTTTCCGGGTGAATCGAGCAGGGCATCGATCAGACGTGGCACGGCATTGTGCCCGATTTCCTTGATCTTGTGGACTGCCGAGACCACTGCCGGATCATTCGGATTATCCGATTCCAGTAATGTCGTAATCGCCTTATTCGTCTTTATGCCGCTCAGTAAACTCATAGTGTGAGAATCAGACTTTTGTCGCCTTATCTTTCGTGGTGGTTACCTGAATAATGTAATTTTTGTTGACCATGCACACCTGTGAGTCATCCGTAAACAAACGAATAAAACGCTCCTGTCCCTGGTTGAGATAATCATACAGCCGGGAATGGTCGGCTGGCAGCACTTCGATGATATCTCCTTCTAACATGGAACCATCCATTAAATTTAACCGGCAGGGGATTGTCGTGGCATTTTCATCATTAGGTTTTTCGCCTTCATATTCGACCCTGACAATGGAGGTGCGATTATAAAAACGCACTTCTTCGGGGTTTTCTCGCTGCAATACCAGAAAGGGTTTATCGGCATTGAGTACATAGCGCGGGTCTTCCTGAGTTTGGTTATCCTGACCTACAGTAACAAAAATTGCACCCTTGACCAGCCCTTCCGGGTGTACCCACATGCTGACTTGTCGACGTGCCTTGGCTATACGTAATGGTTTGGCTGCCACCAGTTTCTCCCTGATATAATCTGATCAATAAGTATATCGAGAAATTATGCTTTTTCGTTAGACAAATGCTTGATAAAGCCAATAAATCTTTCAATATCTTAGCAAAAACATAGGGATATGACGGCCTGGCCTGGAGTGAACCAAAATGGCGCAAGACGCGGGATATCTAGAGTATCCGGCCGCCCCGCACGAAGTGACGATGCCAATACGGTTCGCTGAGTTTGTCGATGGTGACATCCTGACCACGGGCAGGCGCGTGGATGAACTCATGTCGCCCGATATAGATACCGACATGGGAGACCCGGTCTCGACGTGTACTGAAAAAGACCAGGTCACCGGGGTGTAAATTACGCAGGGCCACAGGACGACTTACCCGGAATTGGCCATAAGATGTTCTGGGCAGGCGTACACCAGCGCGTAAATGGGCATAGTAAACCAACCCACTGCAGTCAAAGCCTTGACGCGGGGTATCACCGCCATAATGGTAGGGTATACCCAGCATTGCCTTGGCGACATCAACGACTTCCTTGTGGAGTCTGGCCGGCTTTTGGGCCGCCGCAGAGTGCTCATAGTAGGTAACCGGAGTACTACAGCCCCCCAACAGGCCGACAAGAACAAGCACAAGGACAGAATATCTGACGGAATAACAGTTTGGGCGTTTCACGGATGTATTTTTTTAAGGATTTCACTTCAGTTTAGACCAAATTTTAGAAACCGCAAAATATTATTATTAATCAAATGATTATTAAGTATTATTAAATTGGTTTCTTAATATCAGGTGCGCGATCGTGTCCGTAAATACCGTAAATATACTGTTGTTATAGCGGAGGCCGTCTTATGTGTGATAGTGATGCCGGAAAATTACAGATATGGATCTCGTGCATATCAATTCGAGTCTTTCTCCGCAGGCTGCCTCTGCTTGTGCTGAAGGCTGCCTGTGGCCGTAACGGGCCGGAAATGGTTACACGCATGGCTGGCGAGCCGGTTTCCGCCAGGCAGCGCCAGCGCGGCGTGGAAGACATCGGTTCATCGGATTTTGGCGAACAAATGGCCATGCCCGGCGTCGCTTTAGCGCGTCGGCCCTGGTTTCCACCAGGGGGAGGGAGGCGAATCGCCGCTACCTCGGAACATTCTTAGCCAGCCAGCCCGGTATAATTAACGAGGTCGTCTAGCTTACCGATGTGTCCCACGTACCCCAATCGCCCGTGGGGATAGACTGGCCATGCTGACACATCAGTCAATTGGCGCTGCGTGAAGTTCATCAAATTGTTCGCATTTTCCGCCACGACCGGTCCACTCTTTTGTACAATGCCCGCGTTGCATCTCAGGTGATCCATCGTGCGCAAGACCCGTAAACGTAAAACCAAATCGGCCCCCGCCAAACGCCCCGTCAAACGCAAAGCCAAATCCCAATCCGGCCCAAGGGCTCTACGCTGGTGGCACGTGTTGCTTGGCCTGCTCGTGGTCTTTACCGGCTACTGTGTCTATCTGGACTATGTCGTCCGCGATCAATTTGAGGCAAAGCGTTGGGCCCTGCCGGCCCAGGTGTATGCCAGTCCGCTGGAATTGTACGCGGGCCTGGCAATGCGACCGGATGATCTGCAGCGAGAAATGAAAATGCTGCACTATCAGCATACCGCTTCGCCGGCTACACCGGGTAGCTTTCAGCGCGACGGGAATCAATACGATATTGTGACACGTGCCTTCACTTTCTGGGACAGTCGTGAACCCTCTCGTCATATTTTCGTCAGGTTTGATGGCGATAAGGTGACATCTATACGTAATAGCGAAAATCAGGATGTTTCCCTGGTTCGCTTCGACCCAGTACACATTGGCGGTATTTACCCCGCACGTAAAGAAGACCGCATCCTGGTCCAACTTAAGGACGTGCCGACAGCTCTGCCCAAGGTACTGATTGGCGTAGAGGACAGAAAATTTTATAGCCATCACGGCGTTGACCCACGTGCGATGGTGCGGGCATTGCTGGCTGATATACGTGCGGGGGCTACCGTGCAGGGTGGCAGCACCCTGACGCAACAACTGGTAAAAAATTTCTTCCTGAGTAACAAGCGTACACTCTGGCGTAAATTCAATGAAGTCATCATGGCTGTGTTGCTGGAAATGCATTACAGCAAGCATGAGATTCTCGAATCTTATATAAATGAAGTTTACCTGGGGCAGGATGGGGCGCTTGCAATCCACGGATTTGGGCTGGCCAGTAAGTTTTATTTCAATAAACCGATCTCAGAACTGAACCTCAACCAGATTTGCACGTTGGTCGCGATGATCCGCGGGCCTTCTTATTATAATCCTGTCAAACACATGCCACGTCTGCTGGCGCGTCGTAACCGTATTCTGGATATGCTGGTATCGCAGAATATTATCAATCAGCATAAGGCGAACAGTGTAAAAAGTCAGCCGATACGCGTTGTGCCGGTACGTCACGTGGCAACCTCAAGCCATCCTGCGTTTATGGAGCTGGTGCACGGTCAGTTGCTGAAATACTATCAGCACAAGGATCTGACAACGGAAGGACTCAGGATATTTACCACGCTGAACCCCCTTATCCAGCGTGACATGGAGAAGTCAGTGCGTTTGCGCACCGCACAGCTGGATAGGGCGCGTCACCTACATGGCAAATTACAGGCCGCTGCCATCGTTGCAAGTGTGACCAGTGGCGAAATCAAGGCCTTGGTCGGCGGCGCAGATCCCCTGTTTGCCGGTTATAACCGTGCACTCGATGCCTCGCGCCAGATCGGTTCGCTTATCAAGCCCGTTATTTATCTGAGTGCACTGGAGCAAAAAGACAAATATAACTGGCTAACACCAATCGACGACAGTCGAATTACACTCAAGGGCCGCGGTAACAGCGTCTGGTCGCCAAGAAATTATGATCGCGAATCGCATGGGGTGGTACCGCTGGTGACTGCGCTCAGTCACTCCTACAATCAGGCCACGGTGCGCCTTGGTATGCAGGTTGGTTTTCCAGCAATCAATGATACCCTGCATCGACTGGGTATTCAGCGTGACATCCCGGCCTACCCGGCGATGTTACTGGGTTCTTCGGTGATGACGCCGATGGAGGTATTGCAGATGTACCAGACCATGGCTGCCGATGGTTTTCGCAGTCCCTTGCGGGCGATTCGCGAAGTCCTGGGCCCGGATGGTCAGCCACTGCGCCATTACCCCATCCAGGTACAGCAGGCATTTAATTCCAACCTGATCCAGGTGCTCGACAGTGGTCTGGTGCAGGTCGTTGAACAGGGCACAGCCCACTCATTGCGCCAACGACTGGCGCCCGGTGTTGAAGTTGCCGGCAAGACCGGCACGACAGATGATACCCGGGATAGCTGGTTTGCCGGGTTTGATGCCTCGCACGTGGCTGTGGTCTGGATGGGAACCGACGACAATGCGCCGACTGGTCTCACTGGAAGCAGTGGTGCCTTGTTGTTGTGGGGTGATATCTTTACCCGAATGCTGCCAAAATCATTGTCTTTTGAAAGTTCCGAAGGTCTTGAAGTACACTGGGTAGATCTGAAGTCGCGGTCACTGACCGATGCGCAATGTCCGGGGGCGGTACAGCTGGCGTTCTTACCGGGGGCTGCGCCGACTGAGACCATTAATTGCTCAACCGGTATCCGTAGCAGGATAAACAATACGGTAAACTGGTTTAAAAGGTTATTTCGATAATGTCAAAAGCGCGCCTGCTTGTGTTGTTGCTGTGTAGCCTGTTACCCGTTGCCTGTACGACAACGCGTCCGCCTGCACTAGAAGTTCCTCATGAGTCGGCAAACAAGCTGATTTATCCGTCAGCCAAAACCTCGCCAGCGGTCGTGGACCTTCTGAACAAGGCGCGCGAGGCTACGCAACACGGCCAGTTACAGCGCGCAGAAGTCCTGCTGGAACGCACGGTGCGAATCGAGCCTCGTAACCCAAGTTTGTGGAATTACCTGGCAAAGCTGCGCCTGCACCAGGGCCGATTTCATCAGGCGATGGGGCTGGCAGCAAAATCCAATGCCCTTGCCGGTAGCGATAAGAAATTAAAAGCGGATAATTGGCGTATAATTGCTCATGCACGCTATCAACAGGGCGACATGGCCGGTGCCAGGGAGGCTCAGCGCAAGGCAGATGCACTGTGGAAGCCCTGATTCGCTGAAGAGATATCATGGCCGTCATCTATATATGAACTCTGATTAATGCTGGATAACGTCTCGGAAATTCTTGGTCCGGAGGGGCCGATTGCCCGCCACCTCGAGGCGTTTTCCGTGCGTACACAACAGCAAAACATGGCGCAATCGATCGCCGATGCCATTGCAGTGCCGCACGATTTAATTGTTGAGGCGGGCACTGGCACGGGTAAAACCTTCGCTTACCTGGTGCCAGCCATCTGCTCGGGACGCAAGGTCATCATTTCCACGGGCACGAAAAATCTGCAGGACCAGTTGTTTCATCGCGACATTCCACTTATCCGACGGGCGCTGAACATTCCTGTCAGTGTGGCCCTGCTCAAAGGTCGGGCTAATTATGTTTGTCTGGATCGGTTGCGCAAGACCCAGGAACTGGCGCATCAGCAAGAACCCCAGCTGATACCGAAGTTGCAGCAATTAGAGGAATTTACCAGGCATACTACACGCGGTGATATTGCAGAAAGCGATGCCTTTGCCGAGGGCGATCCGGTGTGGTTTCGGGTGACATCCACGGCAGATAATTGCCTGGGAGCCGAGTGTCGTGATTACCAGGACTGTTTCGTCATGCAGGCCCGACGCGAAGCCCAGGCTGCCGAACTGGTCGTGATTAATCATCACCTGTTGCTGTCGGACATGGCCCTGTCGGAAGAAGGCTTCGGTGAGATCCTGCCTGCTGCAGACGTGTTCATCGTCGACGAGGCGCATCAATTGGCAGAAGTGGCGGCGCAGTTTTTTGGCACGGGCATCAGCAGCCAGCAATTTGTGGATCTGGCCGCCGATGTGCAGAGTGCATACCTGCAGGATATCAACGAAAGCCGTGACGTTGAACTCGTATGCCAGCAGATCAGCAAGGCCGCCCGTGATTTGCGCCTGGTGTTTGGGCAGGCGCTGCGACGTGGCCCTTGGCATGAAATTCAGAATAATCGAAATGTGCAGCTCAGTATCGAACGTTTGCTTGAACTAAATAGTGAAC
>JARRNT010000015.1:0-15639 GCA_037384645.1 Gammaproteobacteria bacterium
AATTGAACTTTTTTGTCTGCTGCATGAGCGAGGCTAACGATGATAAAAACGCAAATAAAAAATAAAACTGGCCTAATTTTTAAAAGATATAAAAGTGGCAGCAAAATATATAGTGACTAAACTGATAAATATCACCTCCTAATTTGTATGTATAAAAATGCTTTTATATCTTTTAAAAATTAGGCCAGTTTTATTTTTTATTTGCGTTTTTATCATCGTTAGCCTCGCTCATGCAGCAGACAAAAAAGTTCAATTTAACGCAGGCGTTTGGACGGGCATGCAAAACGTTAATGAGTATGGGCATACTGAGTATTGTTCCATATACACAAAGTATACAAGTGGTGATGTATTAGCGTTCAACATTACTGATGCATCCAGCTTTTTTATCATATTATATAATCCAAAATGGGAGCTAAAAGAAAACTCAATAACGTTTGTTAATATACGCATCGATAACCGGATAATCGGCAAGTATAAAGCCGGCGTATTAGAAAAGCAGCCTCACGGTTTTGTAATAAATTTAGGTCATAAAAATAACTACATATTAAAAATGATAAGAAAGGGGCGCACCATAAAGATAGGTGAAGGAAACGACTTGATATTTAAGCTCACCGGTACCGACTACGCTATCGAAAGATTGCAGTCATGCCATGATTTTAGCTCAGAGAAAATCACGAGAGATCGTCAGCCCAGCATATTTCATAACCCGATCGTGATTTTTCGTAAACCGGTCCGGGACATTGCTTGAGTTGACGACCATCAATATCACGCACCGGGATCAATTCGGCCCCGGTTCCGCTAAGAAAGCATTCATCCGCAGTATACAGGTCGTACGGTGTCAAACTCGACTCTCGCACGACCAATTCCGCTTCTCGGGCAAGCTGCATTATGATGTCTCTTGTGATCCCCTGGAGTGCACCATCTGTTACAGGGGGTGTATGCAATTCACCATCTCGCACGACGAATATATTGTCCGCAGTACCCTCTGCCACCATGCCCTGCCGATTTAGCATCAACGCTTCTTCAACCCCTGCTCGGTTTGCTTCAATTCGCGCAAGAATCTGATTAAGGTAATTGAGGCTCTTGATACGCGGATCAAGTGTATCCGGTGGCAATCGACGGACAGAAGCGATAATTGCGGAAATACCCTCTCTACGGGACTGAGCACTGATCATCTGCAGACTGTCAGCAATGACGATGAATTCCGGTTTGCTACAGCTTACAGGGTTGATACCCAGCGCACCCTCGCCGCGCGTCACCACCAGGCGAATATAACCCTCCGGTTGACCATAGGCCACAATCACTTCTCGTATGATGTCCTCCATTTGCCCCCTGGTCCAGGGTAGCCTTTACGCTAAACTGCTGGCGTACTCTGCAGAATCGAGATGTCACGTATCAATAGCTGAATCATTAGTCAAACTCGATGTCTGTCTTTGCAAGATACTTTTGTTATCTGAGCATTTAGCAAGAATAATTTGTGGACAAATTACGCATAACCACATGAAAAATATAACGTATAACTTCATTATTAATCCTTGCAAACCAGGATAGATTCATAATAATAAAAGCCGATGTCCAGATTCTACGCCAATAATAAGCGCTCTATCCCGCGGCCCATGGCCATTTGGTTCACCGGCCTTTGTGTGTTTGTGTCCGTAACCGCTCCGACCTCAGCTGCCACACGCCTTCACGATGATCTCGTGACTGTCCAGGCTCACGCCATATCACGAAAATTGACTGCCTATGGCCAGATAGTCCCGGTTGCCCTGATTAAGGTTCGCGCCCTCGTGCCCGGCACATTGAGCCACCTGAATATAGTTCCGGGTGACAACGTGCACGCCAGTGACGTGCTCGCCGAACTTGGTGGACCACGTATCTCCTCGCTGCTGACTAAACGCCGGGAAGCGCTTCGCAGCGCACAGGCACAGGAGAAAGCTGCCCTGCAGGTAGTCAGGATTGTTCGGCATAAGTTTTCAGCCCAGCTGAGCACGCGGCAAAGACTCGACGCTGTTAAAAGCGAGCTGGTATCTGCCCATGCTGCCGTACATATCGCCCAGGCCCAGCTTGATGAGGCCGAGCACATGCAACAATTACGATCACCAGTAGACGCAACCGTCATGTCAGTCCAGGCGGGCAATGGCGAACAGACGATTCCCAATGAAACCATCGCGACATTGTTGCCGGCGAATAAACTCTGGTTACGGGCGGAATATTATGGCTCAGCGATTGAGCACGTACGCATTGGCATGACCGGGCTATTTCTGCCGACAAATCACGGCAAGGCAATTCCGGTCAAAGTCGTTGCCATTGCGCCTAATCTCAACCAGGATACGGGAAGAACAATCGAATTAATGCCGGAAAAACCAACACCCTCAGCCTGGATTAACGGGCAATGGGGAAAACTCAGCCTGGTCGGTCCCCCAAGGCAACGGGTCACTGTGCCGACATCCGCGCTGATTCTGGATCACGGTCACTGGTATGTGCTGCTACACACCCCTAAAGGTGACACACCACAGCAGGTCATTCCCGGTTCTGCCCAGGGGTGGTCAACTATCATCATCAATGGTCTGCAACCCGGGCAAAAAGTTGTGGTAAAAAACGCCTTTCTTCGGTATCACCGTGGCATAGCCCGGTCATATATGCCGCCGGACTGATGCATGCAGGAAGCCGCCACGATACCCCGCGTGTTGCAACGTCCAGTCCTGTGGTTGCTCGTACTCGGGGCAGTTTTGCTATATGCACTTTACGCATTCTTTCATACCCCAGTCGAAGTATTGCCGCAGTTTGACTATCCACAGATCAGCGTGACAGCCCATTTACCGGGCATGACAGCAACTGAACTCGAACACCTGGTTGTTACTCCACTGGAAAGCCAGATCCTGTCACTGACCTCGCTGCGCAGCGTCCGCTCCGTCATGGGCAATGGTACGATAGAAATCGATGCACGCTTCCTTGCGGGCAGTTCAGCACAGACCGATTTACTCGCCGTCAATAGTGCCATTGATCGTGCCCGCGCCAGCTTACCCCACCGGGCACACCCAAATGCCGAAATCATGGGTAATGCAATTAATGAAGTTGCTGACTATTCGGCCGACATACCCGCAGGTGTCTCCCCTGCCCTGGTAAAACGTATCGTGCTCGGAAATATTGCCCCTGCAATACGTGCCTTGCCTGGAGTGCAATTTGTACATACCTATGGCGCCGGGACCGAGGCATTATGGATCCAGCCAGAACTCGACGCCATGCGACGTTACCAGGTTGGCATCACCACAATAATGCAGGCCATCCGCTCCCAGGTAGTACTCAAACCGGCCGGTTTTATCAGCCTTGGACACAATGATGTTCTCATTGAGGTCCGGCATTTACCGACACATATCAATCAGCTTGAACAGATACCAGTAGCGACAGCACACGGTACCATCCCATTACAGGCATTAGCCCACATCGTGCGCACGTCGGTGCCGATCCATAATGCCGCCACACTCGACGGGGCAACGAGTGTTGCGTTAACGATCATCAAGCAACCCGGCGCATCAACACTTGCCGTTACCCGGGCAGTACAAAAAACACTGGATGACCCCCGCTCACAGTTACCGGCAGGTGTTCATTGGACCCGTATTTACAACCAGGGACACCTGGTCAGCCTGATCGGCAAGGACCTCGGGCGCAATCTGCTGATTGGCGCCGTGCTGGCTGTCTTTTTCCTGTTCTGGATACTCGGTGCCGGTCGCGGCATTGTGGTATTGGCCGTCAGCATCCCCTTGTCGTTATTACTGGGTATCGCTGCATTGCACGTATTGGGTCAGGATTTGAATCTGATGACGCTGGGCGCCCTGTCTGTCGCAGTCGGCATGCTGGCGGACGATGCTATCATCGTGCTTGAGAGCATTTATCATTGCTGGGAAGCCGGTGACAGGCATTGGTCGGGCATTATCAATGGCCTTAAGAACATTGTGATACCGGATATCACCGGCACACTGACCAATATCGCCATCTATGTTCCCCTGCTGTTTGTCGGCGGACTGGTTGGCCTGTTCTTTATTCCATTTTCTCTGGCCATGGTCATGGCCCTGCTGGCTTCGCTGCTGGTCTCCCTCACACTCATCCCGCTGGGCCTGGGCTTTTTGCGTGCCCGACCGAGTACTGGAACCACGAGTGGCGCACGCCTGCTGCATTGGCTGATGCAGTGGAATGCAAAATTATTTCACTGGGTGTCGATCGCGCCGCGGATGAGCCTGAGCATCACCTTCGCGGTATTGCTGCTCAGCCTCGTAGGATTGGTGCTGGTACCGATAAATTTTCTGCCATTACCGAATGAAGGCGTACTGCTCGAATCTTTTACCCTGCCGCCGGGCAGTTCATTAACCGATACCCGCGAGACCGTACAACAGATTTCGCAACGTCTGCTACAGGATCCGGCCGTCTCGCATGTCTATGCCCGCATCGGTTCCGACTCCTCAACCAGCTATACAGAACCTGCCTATGCAGGAGAAATCCAGGTCGTGCTGAAACCTGGTATCAGTGTAAACAGTCTGGATAGCCTGGCCCAACGCATACGCCATGAATCCCGCACACCTGGTGTCCAGTTTGCGGTGGATACCCCCACCATCGAACGTGTCGGCGAAAGCCTGTCCGGTCTGCCGCAACCCTTCGTATTGCATATCTTCGGTAACCATTTGAAAGAATTACGCCAACTCTCAGAAAAAATAGCGGCGCGCCTGCGCCGGATTCCGGCACTGAGCGATGTCTTCAATAACGATGGCTACCCCATTACGGAAATGCAGATCAGTCCGCGACCACGGGTATTGTCAGAACACGGGTTAACTCCCGCGGCTTTATACAGGCAAATTGACCCCTTAATCGGTGGCAGGATCATCAGTCGTGTACCTGAAGGTAATGTCCCGCTGGAGTTATACCTGCGCCTGGCTGGTGCGCCACAACAATCGATACACGAACTGGGATCGTTGCCCATTAAAACAAGGAATGGATGGATACCCCTTGAACAAATCGCCCGGATAGCATTACTACAAACCCCCAATCAGATACGACACATCGCCGGCACCCGTGTCCTGAATATCCTGGCAACGCCCAATGGACCACTGGGCAGTACCGCGACGGCCGCGAGACAGGCCCTGAAAGGTCTGCACATTCCTGCCGGCTATCGCATCAGTTTTGGCGGTCTGGACGCGAATCTGGAACACGCCGCGTTTACTTTGATGCTGGCCGCACTGGTCGCTTTTATTATTATGCTGGGGATCCTGTTGCTGCAGTTTGAGGGTTTGCTCATTCCCGGCCTACTGTTACTCGAAATCCCGTTGGCCTTAACCGGTGGGACAGTGGCCCTGGTTATCAGCGGCGTTGGCCTGAATGCAACCGGCATGATCGGATTCCTGACCCTGATCGGTCTTGGCCTGCGGCATAGTATCGTGTTACTGGATCGCGCCCGACGTAACGAGACAGCCGGAATGCCATTGGAAGAAGCAGTGCACGAGGCAATTCAGGTCCGCTTTCGCCCTATTCTGCTCACCGCCATGACCGCGGTACTGGGTACCTTGCCGACAGCCTTAGGTATCGGTGAAGGGGCTGCCCCGGAACAGGGGCTGGCGATTGTAATTTTTGGCGGACTGATCTGGAGTGCGATCCGCAGCACTAACCTGATTCCGGCACTGTATCTGCACTGGCGCCGCAAGCAACTGGTGCGCCAGCAACAATAAGTCAGAAGCGTTGGGCGATCTGGTAAAAGGCGAAACTGAAGATCCAGGCCACGCCAAGCGCCCAGACCACACTGAATGCGGTATAGCGCAGGCTGCGCGATTCACTGCGCATGGTCGCCACCGTGGACAGGCACGGCGTATACAAGAGAATGAATAACATCAGACTGTAGCCCTGGACCCAGCTAAGGTGCCCTGATAGATAACCAGAAAGCGCTGCTCCCTGCAGCCCGGTCATGGCAACCAGTGAACCCAGCACGATTTCCTTAGCGATAAAGCCAAACACCAGAATTACCGCCATCTGTGCACTGATACCGATGGGACTTAATACCGGCTGCAGGAACTGACCCAGCATGCCGGCAAAACTATCCGGCCCGCCCGGTGGGCTAGCCACGGGGTAATGCGTCAGGAACCAGACAATGACCACGCCGGCAATAATAAATTTACTGGCGCGATGTAAAAAATGACGGACTTCGTGCCAGCCACGAAAGTAGACCTGGCGCAATTGCGGTAAGCGGTACGGCGGCAGTTCAAGCACGAAGGGTTCATTACTGTGTAAGCGTCCCTTGATTAACAACGCACTGAGCAGGACTGCCAGGAAGCTGACCATATACAGGCTGAACAGGACCAGTGGAGCCTGGTGGGGCGTAAACAAGGCCGTGGTCATAAAGACAAAGACCTGCAGGCGCGCCGAACACAATGAAAACGGAATGACCAGCATGGTCAGCAGGCGCAGGGCACGACTGCGCATCACGCGCGTGCCCATCAGGGCCGGCACATTACAGCCAAAGCCCATTAACAGCATGACGAAACCACGGCCGTCCAGACCCAGGCGCGACATCAGGTTGTCCATCAGGAAAGCTGCACGCGACAGGTAGCCACTATCCTCAATCAGCGACATCATGAAAAAGAACAGGATAATTACCGGCACAAAAGAGGCCACTGTACCGACACCATCATAGACGCCATTCACCAGCAGGCCGTACACCACCCTTGGAATGTGTGGTGCGAGGGGCTCCAGGGCAACCTGCTTGAAACCGTCCAGCAACCAGGCAACACCGTCCTGCAGCGGTGTGCCCAGGGTATACACCGCCTGGAACACGAGAAACATAAACAGGAAAAACAGCGGCAGGCCGAGCCAGGGATGTAGCAACACGCGATCGATGCGTTCGGTAATCCCGGGTGTCAAAATGCTCGGTGCCTGGACACTCCGTTTATACAGCGCCTCGACCTCACCACTCAGGGCATCGATGATCCCGAAGTCAGAGACAGCCGCCCCGAGTTGTACTGGTGTCGCCTGCCGCAAATGCTGGGTAATGGCATCCTTGCTCTGCGGAAAACCGTCGCCGCGACGTGCACTCAACAGTCGCGTCTCGCTACCGAGGACCTTGGACAGCAACTCCGTGTCGATCTGCATGCCAAGCTGCCTGGCTTCATCCGCCATGTTGAGCAGGACCAGCATATCCACATCCAGCCGCGAAAACTGCAGCGCCAGGCTCAACTGGTGATCGAGCTGAGTGGCATTCAGGATTAAACAAACCAGATCGACGGAATTGTGCGTGAGAAAATCACGGACGACGCGTTCATCGTCGGAATAGCCCTGCAGGTCGTAAATACCCGGCAGGTCGATAACCTCAACCATCTCGGCACCGAGCAGGATCTTGGCAGATTTGAGGTCGACGGTGACACCCGGCCAGTTACCGGTACGCGTGGAAGCGCCGGTCAGGCGGTTGAAGAAAGTCGACTTGCCCGTGTTGGGCATGCCGATAAGGGCAACCGTCCTCATAGACAGCGTGAGACTTTTACGTACCCTGCCTCGCGACGTCTTAATATTAAAGTGACACTGCCCACACGAATCTGGAGCGGACCACCGAAACGCGCACGCCGAATCAGCTGGACTTCACGGCCACGATGTAAACCCATGGCATGCAGGCGCTGTCGGGTACTTTCGTCGGCTTGTATATCCTGGATATAGACGCGTTCACCGGGTGTCAGATAGCTAAGGAAAGCAGCGTGTTCCACAAAGGCTCCATATACGTTAATGAGAACTATTATCAATATTATCTAAATTTAGATCATCTGCCAAGTCTAATTTGGATATTTTTTCTACGGTAAAGCCGGACAGTTATTCATAATTAACCTTAATTATACATCATATCTTATTGTTTATTATAACTTATTGCTTTTTCGCATTTATACACAGTTCGTTCGTATCTACCCGACGAGTCCCGCACTCAGCCCATATCCTGTTAAATGATATCGGTGTAATCATGATGAAGATTCAAACACCGTGGCAACCAGGATACCGGGTGAGTAGCCGACTTACCCACTCCCGCTGCCAGCGCATCTGGTGGTCGACAAATTCGCGCACATACCACAAATAACACCATTCCATACCAAGAAGCATCATATGGCGACGTAGCAACCACCATGATGTAGATCATGCTAACTAAGCAATATCTCGTGAATAAAATACTTTTCGGGTAAACTGCTGTGCAGCCAGGCTACTGGAGACTATAGTTTGATTGGTCAGAGCAACACACTGTTGCTCAACACCATGCCAGTTAGCTTCAGGTCATTACAAAAGAAGTAGAAAAACAATCTCGTTCCGTCACGGTTGAACTAAAGATGCACCGCTTACTGAAGATTGCGCAATTTATCGATGCCATCAATCGCCGTATTGGGCAATTGATGTTTGTCCTGGTCCTGATAATGATCCTGATTGGCGTCTACAACGCCTCGGTTCGCTATCTCGGTGGCTTTTTCGGCGCCAATCTCAGCTCCAATGCCTATCTTGAATTGCAGTGGTATCTGTTCGGTGCCATCTTCATGCTCGGCGCTGCCTACACCCTGCAAAAAGACGGTCATGTCCGGGTCGATGTCCTGCAATCCCGGCTAACGCCAAAAGCCAAGGCCTGGATTGATCTGGTTGGAATCGTGATCTTCATGCTGCCATTTTGTGCCATGGTGTTCTGGCTGTCCCTGCCCTGGGTGATTAATTCCTGGCACTTGCTTGAAACCTCTTCGAATCCAGGCGGCCTGCCACGCTATCCGATTAAAACCGTGGTACCGCTTGCCTTCCTGTTGTTGTTTCTGCAGGGCATCTCACAACTGATCAAGGCCGTTGCCGTCGTGCGCGGTATTCGCCCCGCCATCTATGAAGAGTCCGTTGAGGACGACAAGGAACATAGCCTGTGAGTGTCGACTGGATCGGTGGCGTCATGTTCCTGGTGACCCTGCTGTTCGTGTTCAGCGGTTTTCCGGTTGCCTTCGCGCTGGGCGGCACGGCTCTGGTCTTCATCCCGCTGGGTATCTGGTTGGGCTACTTTGATTTCAGCTGGATGCAGGCCCTGCCCCAGCAGGTGTTCCGGATCATGGACAACTACACTCTGCTGGCCGTGCCGTTTTTTATTTTTATGGGGACGATGCTGGAGAAATCCGGCCTGGCCGAAGACCTGCTCAAGACCATGGGTCAGTTATTCGGCCGCTTGCGCGGCGGACTGGCCCTGTCAGTCGTCGTGGTGGGTACCCTGCTCGCCGCCGCCACCGGCGTGGTCGGTGCCACGGTGGTGGCCATGGGCATGATTTCGCTGCCGGTCATGATGCGTTATGGTTATGACAATAAACTTTCCACCGGCATCATCGCGGCCTCGGGGACCCTGGGCCAGGTCATCCCACCGAGTATTGTCCTGATCGTACTGGGCGACCAGCTCGGGGTTTCGGTTGGCAGTCTGTTCCTTGGCGCACTGATACCCGGCCTGTTGCTATCTGGAATGTATGCTGCCTATGCCGGCGGCGTCGCCATTTTCAAACCCAGGGCGGCCCCTGCCCTGCCCGTTGAAGCCCGGGCAAAAGGCCGTGCTGACCTCGCCAGGCGTGTCGTGCTGGTGATGATCCCGCCGCTGTTCCTGATCCTGGCCGTACTCGGATCGATTTTTGCTGGAATCGCCACCCCCACCGAGGCCGGTGCATTCGGCGCGGTCGGGGCCATGTTGCTCGCCCTGGTCAATCGTCGGCTGCAAATTAAAACCATGATTGGGACCATGGATGTCACCACTCGCCTGACCTCCATGGTCCTGTTTATCCTGGTAGGCTCCCGTGCCTTCTCGCTGGTGTTTCGGGGTTTCAATGGCGACCTGTGGGTCGATAGCTTTCTTACCAGCATGCCAGGTGGCCAACTCGGGTTTTTGCTGATCGCAAACCTGGTGATCTTCGTTCTGGGCTTCTTTATCGACTTTTTTGAAATTGCCTTCATTGTCTTGCCACTGCTGGCCCCCACCGCCCAGCACTACGGGCTCGATATGATCTGGTTCGGGGTGATGATTGCCATGAATCTGCAGACGTCTTTTTTGACGCCTCCCTTCGGATTTTCGCTATTCTATTTAAGAGGGGTTGCTCCCCCCGCAGTGACCACGGGCCAGATGTATCGCGGTGTTGTCCCTTTTATCGTGATTCAGCTCATCGGCTTACTGCTTATGATCGTGTTCCCGGGCCTTGTCCACCTGTTGGGGGCATAAGCTCAAGGGAAGGCGGATTGTTTCTTAACCTCAAGAGGAATAAGAATATGAAACGAAGAGACTTTCTCAAAAAAGCAGGAGCTGGTGCCGCTGCAGGCGCCGGCATAGCCACTGCCCCCTACGTCCATGCAGCATCTCCCCGATTGCGCTGGCGCCTGGCCGCCAGCTGGCCAGTGAGCCTGGATACTATTTTTGGTGGTGCCCAGCACGTTGCCAAACGGGTGAGTGAACTCACCGACGGCCGTTTCCAGATACGCGCCTATTCCGGCGGTGAAATCGTCGGCGGGCTGCAGGTGCTGGATGCGGTATCCCAGGGCACGGTACAGATGGGGCACACGGCGTCCTACTACTATATCGGCAAAACGCCGAGCCTCGCCTTCGATACCACCCTGCCTTTCGGCTTTACCGCCCGCCAGCAGTATGCCTGGCAGATGGAAGCGGGCGGCAACGACCTGTTGAATAAAGAAGTGTTCTCCAGCTTCAATGTGCTTACCCCAAGGGCCTCAAAATGCGGATTCCCGGATTTGGCGGCAAAATCATGGCCAAGATGGGGGTCAACGTTCAGACCCTGGCCGCGGCGGAAATCTACCCGGCGCTGGAACGTGGTGTGATCGATGCCACCGAATGGATTGGTCCTTATGACGACCAGAAGCTTGGCTTCTACCAGGTCGCCAAGAACTACTATGCACCAGCCTGGTGGGAACCGAGCACGCAATTATCGCTATACATCAACCGCAAGGCCTGGGATTCTCTGCCCAAAGAGTATCAGTATGCGGTCAAAACCGCTGCGGCGGAGGCCAACCAGCAGATGCTGGCGAAATACGACGCCCGCAACCCGAAAGCACTGCAGGAGTTATTGGGCAAGGGCGTGAAGCTGCACACTTTCAGCCGAGACATCATGCAGGCTGCATACGATCACTCCCAGGATATCTATAACGACCTCAGTAAGAAGGACAAGACCTGGCGCAAGGTCTATGACCATTGGAACAAGTTCCGCAAAACTGAGTTCCACTGGTTCTCAGTCGCTGAAATGCATTATGCTGACTTTGCTATGATGAAACACAGAGAATGTTGACTTCAATACAAGGCTCCAAGTAAGTCCATCGGGGCTGGCATTCGTGCCGGCCCCGATTTAGATCAATTAATCAAATAGAAAGACACAACAACATGAAACGCAGAGACTTCCTCAAGCAAGCCGGCGCCGGTGCTGCAGCCGGTGCCGGTATCACCGCCGCTCCCTTTGTTCACGCTGCCCCGCCGCGTCTGCACTGGCGCATGGCTGCCAGCTGGCCAGTCAGCCTGGATACCATCTATGGCGGTGCGCAAGACATTGCAAGACGGGTAAGCGAACTTACCGGCGGACGTTTTCAGATCCGGACCTATGCCGGGGGTGAAATTGTCGGCGGTTTGCAGGTTTTCGACGCGGTCTCACAGGGCACGGTTCAAATGGGGCACACAGCTTCTTACTATTACATTGGCAAAGCACCCAGCCTGGCCTTCGACACCACCCTGCCCTTTGGTTTTAATGCCAGGCAACAGTATGCCTGGCAGATGAAGGCCGGTGGCAATGAATTACTAAACAAGGAAGTCTTCGCCGACTTCAATATCCTGACCCTGCCAGGCGGCAACACCGGCTGCCAGATGGGAGGCTGGTTCCGCAAACCCGTACCGAATCTCAAATCACTAAATGGCATCAAGATGCGCATACCCGGTTTTGGCGGCAAAATCATGGCGCGCATGGGTGTGAATGTGCAGACGCTGGCAGGCGCCGAAATTTATCCCGCGCTGGAGCGCGGTGTGATCGATGCCACGGAATGGGTTGGCCCCTATGACGACATGAAACTGGGATTTTACCAGGTCGCAAAATATTATTACGCCCCTTCCTGGTGGGAGCCCAATGCCCAGTTATCGCTGTACATCAATCGCAAGGCCTGGAATTCATTGCCCAAGGAATATCAGCATGCCATTAGCGTTGCAGCCGCCGAATCCAACCAGAGCATGCTGGCAGAATACGATGCACGCAATCCAAAGGCGCTCAGGGATTTGCTGGCAAAAGGTGTACACCTGGAGACATTTAGTAACGACATTATGCAGGCAGCGAGCAATCACGCGACTGATATCTACCAGGAGCTGAGCAGCAAGGACAAAACATGGCGCAAGGTCTACGCACACTGGAACAAATTTCGCCAGACCGAGTTTGCCTGGTTCAATGCCAATGAAATGCGCTATGCCGACTTTGCCATGGGCCATGCACCATTAAAAGACTTGTAAACTGCGTCCGGGCACTTCTCCACCATGAATCCTGCCGATCAGGGCCGGCTTAGCAGTTGCCCCTGATCTTGATCAATGTAATGAGACGTTTTTCTGGTAAATTGTTGTTTCAGCGTTGAATTTTTCACACTACAGGATGTCATTTTATTACGTATTACCAATACATATTTTTCCTTTATCCTGTCGCATCCGGCAACCTGTTCGTTAGCAGGATTGCGCGATCGGAAAGAGTAAAAATACGTCAAGTGCAATTAATTGACTTAGGAGAAGCAAATGAACGATAAGTCAGATATAGATAACAAACGTCGTCTGTTCCTTGGCGGTATGGCCGCACTCGCCGGTGTCCCCCTACTGAACACAATATTCGCTGCACAGGCAGAAGCCGCCGGGTTACCCCATCTCACGGAAAGCGATCCTACTGCCGAAGCCCTGCATTACCATCAGGATGCGACGAAGGCGCCACGAAAAAGCAAACCCGACATGCCAGCAGACAAGCAATTTTGTCATAACTGCATGTTTATTAAATCCAATAAAGGTACCTGGCGCCCTTGCCAGATTTTCCCGGGCAAACTGGTGAACGCCAACGGCTGGTGTGCCTCCTGGACGCATAAACCCGCATAATCAATCGCTATACGCGAAACGGGCGCCGGGATTACACCTGGCGCCCGTTTCGATCAGTTAGACTGAGACAGTACTAATCACCTGCAGCGCAGGTCATCCGGCATGCTGCATCGGTCGTGGATTGGCCAGCGCGGCCCAAAGGGCGTCAACACCCACTATAAGTCCAATAACAATATGATTCCACATGATGGCCGTGGAAGCTGTATAGCCCAATATGAATGGTGCCACGATCAACCACACGCCGATTACCAGGTTGATCCATTCCTCCCATGCCCTGGGCTGGGCCAGAGCCCAGATTGAGAGTACCGCGATAATGACGCCAAAGATGTAGCCATTCCAGGCGGGCATACTGCTGAGGGCGACGAGACCAAAAAACGGGGCGACAAACAACCATACTCCAAGAATCAGATTAATCCAGTCCTGCCATCGTTGTTTACTTTCCATGGTGCACCTCCATTTGATTATTAATCAAGGATGTACACGTATGACAAACTTTTCATCATCTTGTTACATACTTTTTAGCCAGAGTGGATATCCTGACTATTCCACTTTTTCTTCCAGCGCGGTCGCTTCACGCAGGCTTTCATCGGCAAGTGGCAGAATGCCTTTTTCGATATATACCGGGCGGGCATGTTCCCGCAGCATCGGCAATTTGTAAGCAAAGCCGAGGGCACCCGCTATACAGAATACACCTGCAATCACTAGTGTGAATGGCGCGCCTATCACTCCGGCAATCGTCCCAGCTAACAAACTGCCGAACGTAGCCATTCCCATAAATGCCATGGTATACAAGGACATGATGCGGCCACGCATTTCCTCCCGCACCAGGGTTTGTAACAGGGTATTACTTACGGCGAGTTGCACCATAAAACCGAACCCGGTTGTCACCATCAATAATAATGAGAATGCGTACCAATGCGATAAACCGATACCGATCAGGCTGATACCAAATATGGTTACAGCTACTGGAATCATGCGACCAAGTCCCACCACGCTGGCACGAGAGGCAAGATACAAGGCGCCCGCCAGGGCACCAATACCCATGGCCCCCATCAGGAAACCAAGCGTGTGCGCATTGCCCTGCAGGCTTTGTGTCGTAATTACCGGCATCAATACGCGAAATGGGATACCGACCAGACCGAACAATGCTAGCAATAACAGGATTGCGCGTATCGGACTGAACCCGAAGGCATACCGAAATCCATCATACAACTCATGAATAACCCGTTTACGCTTGCCGGTACGGACTTGCAAATTCAGATGCATCAGCGACAGAGAAATAATGACGGCCAGATAGCTCAGGCCATCAATCAGAAAACACCAGCCCTCTCCTATCGAGGCGATGATTAAACCCGCAAGTGTCGGACCAATCAGACGGGCGCCATTTACCATGGTCGAATTCAGGGCCACGGCATTGGACAGGTCACGGCGGTCATCAAGCAGGTCAATTAGTAGTGATTGGCGGGTCGGCATATCAAAGGCATTTATGACCCCCTGGAAGATCTGCAGGGCAAAAATTTCCCAGATTTCGATCCTGCCCGATAACACCAGGGTTGCCAGTGTTAATGATTGCAGCATTGCCAGGGTTTGGGTCAGGGTCAGGAGCCGATGCCGATTAAGCCGGTCAACCCAGACTCCCGCGATACTGGCAAATAAAAAACTGGGTACCTGACCGGCAAATCCAATCAAACCAAGCATTTCTGCTGAATGGGTCAGGCGCCAGACCAACCAGGCCGTGGCCAGGCGCGTCATCCAGGTACCAATCAGGGAGACACTTTGACCGCTAAAGAATAGCCGATAGTTACGGTGTCGCAAGGCGCGCAACATGGTCGACTTGACATGAGTTCGGTTTATTGCCATCGGAAGGTTTGGTTTAATACTAGTTACAGACTATTGCACAGCAGGCATCTAGTCTAACCCAGGCATGACAGGCATAAAACCAGTGTGCTACAGGGATATCATGTCGAGCAACTCAAACTGATGCTGTCTTAGCGGACCGCAACTTTCACAATCAAAACTGTTCTATACTTTAAATAGAATTTGACACATAGATTTATTGAACTAATAAAGAAAGGAGTAGACTCATGAGGGATTACGGCAATATTCCTGTACTCAAGTGGCAAGGTGCGATCAGCGCTAAAAAGGCAGAGGCTCAAATTCATCATGCCGAACCACTTATCCTGAAAATGCCTGACGACTTCCAAATGAAAATTGATGCATCTGCCTGTGGCTGTCGTGACGGCAACAAAGCCGGGAATCACATTGATTGCAATGCCGAGAGCATACTTAAGGCATTGGCGAAAGATAACGACCTGCCTGAACTGGCTCAACTGGCAACTACCGCACACGCTGCAGGACAGGTAGTGGATATCGACACAGATAGTCGGCACATCGTTATACACGATTAAAGCCAGGACGATTATCCACAGTTTCGTATTTCAGGCTCAGCACGTCTGGCGTGAAGCACGCCAGACCCGCCGGCAGCTTCTCTGAATATTCTCCCTACCCACTCATGATTG
>JARRNT010000015.1:15685-55604 GCA_037384645.1 Gammaproteobacteria bacterium
ACCTTCTCATTGCCCCCCCAACATCGTCCTGATGTAGTCGAAACAATTAGCAAAAACCATCATCCTGATACCGTATTGGTGGGATTCAACTAACCCACCCCTGCCTTTCCCAAGTACGCTATTTTCTGCGGCCGTTACTGCTACGCTCAGCAATTTTGGTAGTAGTCGCTGCCGCGTGCGCTGTACTCGGCTGATGAATACGGCGTAGAAAATTCTGGTGACGACGACTGCTGTGCTCCAAGTGCCTGTAAACCGCCAACTTTGCCGCATCGGTGAGTAGCGCCCAGGTGATGGAATACGCCCAAATTAAGCCGACAGACTCCCAGCCAATGGATGGAATCAGACCGAAACCATACAAGGCCAGAATCGTGGCCGCTATCTTGGTCCCCACCGCTGACCAGATCATGACCGGCGCCGGATAAGGCTTTTTGAGGAAGAAGCCTTTGCTGCGTGATATAAACAAGGTCAGGTGGCCAGCAACGGCCATCTTAAGAAAGACAAAGGTTTGCACTTCGGCAACGGTCAGATGCAGCAATTCCACTGCCACGAATAGCATCAGGAAACTGCCTGCCACACCGGTTAAGCCCATGACCGTGGATACCACGATGACCCGGTGCATATTCCAGCGCACCGGTTCCGGATCAAGGTGGGTGTTATCATAGGCGATGGTCATAATGGGCACATCATTGAAAAAGGCGAGCAGGATGATCATGATGGCCGTGATTGGATAAAAATTGAATACCAGCATAGCCAATACCACAAAGACCATGATCCGGATGGTCTCCGTGATACGGTAAATTGCATAGGAATTCATGCGTTCGAAGATACGTCGCGCCTCCTCAATGGCACGCACAATTACCGACAATCCAGGGGCGGTCAGCACCAGGTCAGCCGCAGACCGGGCGGCATCGGTAGCACCCGAGACCGCGATACCCACATCCGCCTGTTTAAGCGCCGGGGCATCATTCACGCCATCCCCGGTCATGCCGACAATATGGCCACGCTCCTGCAGAGCCCTAACGATGTTGAATTTGTGTTCAGGAAAAACTTGTGCAAATCCGTCACTGCGTTCGACTTGTTCTGCTTTCTGCTGATCAGTGGTTGTGTTCTCATCGGGAAAAAGATCGGTGGCAACGTGGATATTTTGTCCCAGTCGGAGTTTTCCGGCTATCTCGCGGGCGATAGCCAGGTTGTCGCCAGTTACCATTTTTACATCAACCCCATGATGTTCGGCATCCTCGATGGTATCGGCCGAATCTTCACGTGGTGGATCAGATAAGGGTAAAATTCCAAGAAATTTCCATTGACCGCTTTCGTCTGTCTGCGCCACACCTAAAGTGCGATACCCCTTTTTGGCATAATCATTCACAGCATTTTCCATCTCACTACGATGCTGGGAGGTGATCTGACTCAGGTCCAGGATAACCTGTGGTGCGCCTTTCGTTACCTTAAACGTTTTGCCTGCTGCATCTTTTATGTCGGCCTCGGTGCGTTTACCCACTGGGTCGAAAGGCACGAAGTTGAGTTGTTGAAAATCTCTGAGCTTATCAGGCTGCTTGAAACCATTTAACACCGCTAAATCGATAGCATCCTGATCCTCCGCCTTTGAAGCCAGAGATGCGGCCAGCAACAATTCAGTGTCATCCTTTGCTTCCAATAGCATCGGTTCACCCAGGGTCAGCTTATTCTGGGTCAATGTCCCTGTTTTGTCTGAGCACAGAATATCCATGCCGGCCATTTCTTCGATGGATTCCAGGCGAGACAGGATGGCCTTCATTCTCGACAAGGCCATCGCCCCCACCGCCATGGTGACAGATAACACTGCCGGCATGGCGACAGGGATGGAGGCAACGACCAGGATCAGGGAAAATTGCACCAGCTCCAGCAAGGGGGCATGACGAAAAAGCTGTACCACTATCAGCAACACCACCAATCCCAGACTGAGATAGATTAGGTAATCACCTATGCGCAGCACGGCTTTTTGGAAGTGTGAGACGGTCTTGGCCGATTCGATCAGTTTGGCGGTCTGACCAAAGTAGGTATTGCTGCCAGTGCCTGTGACGAGGGCGACCATTTCACCCTGCTTCGCCACCGATCCCGAATAAGCAACTTCTCCCACTTTTTTACTCACCGGCAAAGACTCTCCAGTGAGGGCCGACTGATCGATGCTGATATATTCTCCATCAATCAGCTTGGCATCAGCAGGAATAATATCACCCAGGCGTAAACGGATTACATCGCCGGGCACCAGCTGCTTGGCTTCAGTTTCCTGCCACTGGCCATCACGCAGCACGCGGCTCTTGAGGGCCAGACTTTTCTTGAGGGCTTCGACGGCGTTGCCAGCCTTGTATTCCTGCCAGAAACCGACAATGGCATTGAAGATTAACAGGGCCCCAATAATATAGAAATCTGACCAGTGATGAACCACCAGCGAAAGGATCGCCGCAACTTCAATCATCCAGGGTATGGGCCCCCAGAAGTAACTTAGAAACTTGAGGAAGGGATTAACATGCTTTTCTTCCAGTGCATTTGGACCATATTGCTCCAGGCGACGTGCCGCCTCCTGGCTGGAAAGGCCTTTTTCCATAGAGCTGTCCAGGGTCTTGAACAGTTCCTGGGGATCCATCTTTTCGACGTCATCCTTGTCCAGCAGGCTTGGGTTGGGTTTTGTTGACATGACTGACATTCCCTATACGTACTAGAAGTTATACATAGTAGATTCTTAATTTCACAAATAATATCAAAGGATACCCATGAACGGGGTATATATCAGACGAGTATTGATTCAATCTTTTCGTTTACTGACATAGCGCAATTATTTTGCCTGCTACAACGGAAAAATCTTTGCGCTGCCCCATAAACTAGACAGGGCTCTGGACCAGTTCAGGCGCACAGCAACAATCACGCCAGAATAACCAGGCAACCGAAATCCGGTTTAGCCAGTCACTCATCTGTTTCCCGTTTAAAAATACTGCCCCTTGTCTTGCTCGTTTTTCGCTAACTGCAAATAATTGACACAGTTTCCTCAAACATGTTTCATTTATGTGGATATATCCCTGCAAATTCCAGTCGCCCATGAAGTACCCTCACATATGTCAGTGACCAGAACCGAAGCTTGCTGAAAATAATAACCAGTCAGGCCAAACCACTGTGCGGCACAGCATCTGTGCCGTGACAACAGGCAGGGCGCGAGCCGCTCAACTGAGATAAATATTGTTTTGAAGCATGCCGGCTAATTTCCGGATGTTCTACATACGCGGGATCCGGGCATTAGGTAACCGGATTGGCAAATTAATACGGCTTCTGATATTCAGATTAGCCGCGACAACATGCGCAGCATGGCGTTGCGCATGGGTTTTGATACCGCCATGACCAGCCCCGCAGCAAAACTCAGGGCCAGGGATTCATAGGGGTGCCGTTTCATCAAGGCATGCACACCCAGTTCACCGACTGCCTGATGCAGGCGTTGCTTGGCCTCTTCCGGGCTCAGTGTGTCAGTCTTTTCGCTATCCATAGGCACACACCCGCAACAGCGATAGCACACAGCCCCATGAGCAAGGCCGCTGTCGCTTGTCCCAGCACGGGAATCAGGTATTCATATCCGGCCCACAGGCATAACAGGCTTCCTGCAAAGACCAGACCCAGAGCCAGCAGGAGAATCGCCAACGCCACGCCGACGCGGACCACCGACCGGCGCAGGGATCGCCCTTCCGCCTCGATCAGATCAACGAGGGCGATGACGACATCAGCGAGCCGATTCAGTGGCGTTCTCCAAGATGCATCAGTTTGGCGAATATGAAGCCGACACCAAACGCGGTCAACAGACTGGCGTACGGATGCGTGACGATTTGTTCATCCATCTTGTCCCTGGCTTCGTAGCCTTTGGCACGTGCTTCATCCAGTTTGGCCCGAAAGACCTCTCGATATTTGTTCAGTTCTTCTTCAACTGAATCTTTCATGTCTTCAGCCTTGTGGGTGCCGGCGGATTTGAGGGCTTTGGTCAGGTCCGCGACATCCGAACGCAGGCTCGAGAGGTCCGCACGTAATTGCTCCATTTCTTTCTTGAGGTCAGTTTCTGCCATTGGTTTGTCTCCTGAGATAGGCCTTTGCTTTACAGTATAAATTCAGCATAGCGCAAATAATATTTCTTTTAATATTTCTTTGATCTAAAGCAAGCCCGACAGGAAAGGCCAGGTGGTTATTTTTCACGCGGTCCGAGCATTTGTTGCACCATGTGGGTGACATCATCAACTCGAGGGATCGAGGCCTGCTCCAGCTCGGCATTGTAGGGTGTGGGTACGTCGGCTGCGGCAACCCGCAATACCGGTTGTTCCAGCTCAAAAAAGGCCGTTTCGCTCAGACTCGCCGCAATCTCCGCCCCGGCCCCGCCGAAACGACAGTCTTCTTCCACGATAACGGCACGATGCGTCCGCGCCAGGGAATCGCGTAACAAGGGCAAATCAATGGGTCGCAAACTGCGCAGGTCAATCACCTCGACGTCGATATCCCGTTCGGCCATTTGCTCCGCTGCCTCCAATGCCACCGCAACCATGCGATGCCAGGCAATCAATGTCACATCCCGTCCTGCCCTGCGAATGGCCGCGGCATGCATGGGTACGGCCTCTGCCTCGGCATCAAACGGGCCTTTGTTGAAATACAGGAGTTCGTGTTCGAGCAGGATCACAGGATCATCGCTGGCAATTGCCTGGCTCAACTGCCAATAGGCGTCCTGCGGTGTTGCCGGTGCCAGGATACGCAGTCCCGGGACGTTCATCAGGGTATGTTCCAGACGTTGCGAATGCTGTGCGGCCAGCTGCGGCCCCAGAACGGCTCCATCGAGGTCCATGGCCAGCGCGTGTCGGAGCTGTCAAGTCGCCGGCTGCAAAAGTTCCGCCGGGGCATTGGCGTGCTGCTGCAAAACGTATCGCGTACCCGCCACTCGCCGTATTTGGCATACAGGCCCTGGGTCACGCGATAGCTGCCGCCGAACAAACCAACATCCTCGCCCAGAATAAACACCGAGTCATCGCGCGCCATGGCCTGATCGAGCGCCAGGTTCAGCGCCTGCCAGCCTTGCAATTCGGCCGCTGCCTGTGCCGGTCCGATCGAGCCCGCATTGTCTTGCCGCTGGCGTATCATGACGAGGTACCGTATAGCGAGAAGGGCTCGCTGTAGACGTGGGCTGCCAGTTCCGATGGCGGAGGACTCTCGCTCGCAAAGTGCACAGCCTCTTCAACGACTTTATGCACTTTCTGTTCAATTTCCCGGGATTCCGTTTCACTCAACCAGTTGGCCGCCAGTGCCTGGGTTTTGAAACCGATAACTGGGTCTCGCGCCTGTAACTCGGCGACCTCCAGAGTGGAACGGTAGGCCCCGGCATCTGCCATGGAGTGACCACGGTAGCGATAGGTTTCGCACTCAAGCAGGTACGGACCATTGCCCGCGCGAACGTGCTCCAGCGCGGTACGGGTTGCCTCGTACACCGCCAGCACATCCATCCCATCGACCCGCCGTCCATCCATGCCATAGGCCGTAGCACGGCGATAGATTTCCGGGACAGCGGAATGACGGTGGATCTCGGTGCCTATCTGATAGTGGTTGTTTTCGCAGATAAACAGTACCGGCAGCTTCCACAGAGCGGCCATATTGAGACTCTCGTGGAAGGTACCCTGATTGGTTGCACCATCGCCGAAATAGCACATCACCAGTTCCGGGCGATTATTCATGCGCAGCCAATAGCCGATACCGCTCGCAACCGGAAAGGTTTCGCCGACAATGGCATACCCGCCTAAAAAATGGCGCTCAGCATCAAACAGGTGCATGGAACCACCATAACCGCCGGAACAGCCCGTGCTGCGACCGAACAGCTCTGCCATGACACGGCGCGGCTCTACCCCCCAGACGATGGCATGGACATGTTCACGGTAGGTACTGACCACATAATCGCCCGGTTCGGCAGCGCGCAGGCTCCCGACAGCGACGGCTTCTTCGCCAGGATATAAATGCAGGAATCCACCGATGTTACCCTGGGTATATTGATCAGCCGCGTGCTGTTCAAACACGCGCGCGAGAGTCATGTCATAGAGAAACTGTCGTGCGAGACTGCCTTGCATAACCTTATCCAGTTATTGTTATTCGACACAAAGTGACAGCAAACAGCAAAGTTCAGCACTGTATATCGCCAGTAAAACAGTACGAGTTATGCACTCATTAACTCATTGGCCGGGTTGATGTCGTCCTGCTTCCGATTGTCATTAAAGGGCGATAACGGGTTTTCTTCAATCCAGAGCAGGCCGAATTCAGTTCCATTTGCCCTGACCACATAACCATGGGCACGAAAGGAACGCGATACTTGCCTGGCATCCTTTGAAGACAATCTGAGCTCAACAACCGTTCCGCGACTCAGGCTGCCACCATTAATGACGATACCGGCGCCCAGCGAACTGACGTCCTTAATTTGCGCCTTACGTGTAACCCCATCGATAGTGCTCAACATTACGGTGATTTCCGTCGATTCGCGCTGGGCCTGTCGGTGTTCCATAGCTATTTTCTCCTGGCATTTTAAATGAGTAGCTTCCCAGTTTTTCTATATGGGCCTGTCTGCCCCGTTTCAATAAGAGTTCAATTTTCATTAAATAGCGGGGTCTTAATGACAACAACCAGCTCTTTTGTTGACTCACAATTGCGGCGCTTGTTCCCGGTATTTAATGCAAAATGTATTGGACCAAAATCACGTAAATGACATAAAAATGACATCTTCGCTATGCGGCCAGCTCAGCACTGTTGCCCGGGCTTAATTAACCACTTTTCGTGCATCTAATAGTTGATCCACATCAAGCAAAAACCAGACCTAATGCCATTTAACTCAATGAAATATTTCATTCTTTAAGGAAACCTATCAAAATTGGTTATCTGGGATTTCAGAGCAAACAACAATAAGGTGTAAGAATGTATCAACGCATCCTGGTTGCCATTGATGGCAGCCAAACCTCCAATCAAGCGCTGCAAGAAGCGATTACGCTGGGCAAGGCGTTGCATAGCAAGCTTCGCCTGATTCACGTCGTGGACATTATTGGCGCCTCCTGGTATTCGGGCGAATTTACTGACCTCCAGCCCACCTGGGATTTTCTGATCAAATCCGGACGCGAGCTCCTTGAGCAGGCAAGCCAGACTGTTACTGATGCGGGTGTTACCGTTGATTCACATCTCGAGGAAATTAACGGTATAGGACGACATATCGCAGAGGTCATCATTGAGCAGGCCGGGGACTGGCACGCTGATCTCATTGTCCTGGGTACACATGGTCGTCGTGGACTTAACCGGGTATTGTTGGGCAGCGTGGCAGAAGGCGTTATGCGTCTGGCAGAAACCCCTGTCCTGCTGATCAGGTCAAATAGCACCACTAAATAAAACAATTAAATAATGGTTTAGCTTTTATGTATGCAACCACCGTCTGAAAACCTTGCGCTCATTTATGCGCTAACACAGTGACTATCCATCCGGGCCATCGCCGATAAGTACATGTCACAATAGCTGGCAAGCTAAAAACCCTCATTCAAAACTCGCCATCAGCTTTTACTTTAAGCCGATATACTCTCGCATCGAAATGTGGCCGTCATACACACCTGTTTCTGAGTCACCCGCTGGCTTATCTATCCAGGTGTCCCTCCGATACCTTTCCCCCTATCCTCTGGTTCAGGCAAAAATTCGTGAATTTTCCAGGCATCAGCTGTAAGGAACGCCGGGTCGGCGCGACTAATCCCTGCAGTGTGGTTCGGATAGTTAACCCGTCTCAACCGTCTGCAACGAGGGGAGGAATAAAACCATCCCTCACCGACCAATCAAACCATAATGACTGAACTGGAGATTATCATGACTAAAGAGCAAAAGATTATGCGTTCCGCAATCGCCAGCGTACTGACTGTAGGTATGCTGGCTGGTGTCAGCAGCGCCACCCTGGCAGCCAGTAAACCCGCGATGGAAAAATGCTTCGGGATCGCCAAAGCCGGCAAAAATGACTGTGCCTCCAAAACCGCTGGTCACGCCTGCGCAGGCCAATCCAAGAAAGACGGTGACAAAACCTCCTTTCTTGTCGTCCCCAAAGGTACCTGCGACAAGATTGTTGGCGGCAGCACTACCCCGGGTGCGTAAACGTGACACACTTGCACAACAGCAAGTATGAAACACGCTCGATCCCGGTTCGCGCCGGGATCGGGCTTCGCTCCATCCATTATCGTGAAGTAATCGACGACAAGCCCGCAATTGCCTGGGTAGAAATCCACAGCGAAAACTTTTTCGCCGATGGCGGCAAGCCTCACGACATCCTGGAGGAGGTACGCCAATCCTATCCCATAAGTATGCACGGCGTCGGCCTGTCACTAGGTTCGGTCGATCCACTGAATCAATGGCATCTGGATAAACTGAAGATGCTGAACGAACGTTACCAGCCTGGCCTGATCTCGGAACACTTATGCTGGAATTCAATTGACCAGCGTTATCTGAATGATCTTTTACCCCTGCCCTACACTCAGGAAGCAATAAACCACATCGTTCCCCGCATCCAGCAGGTGCAGGAATATATCGGTCGCCAGATTTTAATTGAAAATCTGTCGAGTTATTTACAGTTCAACGAGTCCTGCATGCCGGAGTGGGATTTCGTCAGCGAAGTTGCCCGGCGCAGCGGCTGTGGAATTTTACTCGATATCAATAATATTTACGTGAACGCCAGCAATCACCATTTTGATCCAGACACCTATCTCAAGGCCATTCCTGTTGAACTGGTTGGCGAAATGCACCTGGCCGGGCATATACGCGAAAATGGCTACTTACTGGATACACACAGCGCCCCGGTCTGCGATGCAGTCTGGCAATTATACCGGCGCGCAGTTGCACGATTTGGCCCCACACCCACGCTCATCGAGTGGGATTGCGATATCCCTCCACTGCCACGGTTGTTGCAAGAAGCCGCAAAAGCCCAGCATATCCTGGACGGTCATTATGCCAACGTTGCATGAGATTCAGCGTCAATTCTGCGAAGCCCTGTTGGAGCACGACCCTGCGCATATCTCAGATCAGATACGTGCTGACTTTATCGGTGTAAAAACCGGGCTTGAGGTATATCGCAACAATGTTTTCACGAACCTGCGGGAAGCCCTGCGCACCCTGTTTCCGGTGATAAATAAGCTGGTAGGCGAAGCGTTTTTTAATTATACAACCGAGCATTTTATTCATGACTATCCTTCTCCCGCTGGCGATCTAAACCAGTACGGCGGCGATTTTGCCGAGTTTCTGACCGCATTCGAGCCTGCAAGCTCACTCGTGTACCTGCCTGATGTTGCCCGACTCGAATGGGCAATACATCTTGTCTACCATGCCCGTAATGCCGCTGAACTGGATAGGCAACGACTGAGCTTGATACCTCCCGGCGAGTACGGCGATCTGCGATTTAAACTTAATCCTGCCTGCAGGCTGGTGCAATCCGCGTATCCTGTTAATGATATCTGGCAAGTTAACCAGCCGGATTACGCCGGGGATCCGCGCGTCGAGCTCGACAAGGGCGGCGTGTCGCTGCTCGTCGCCCGGCACGGTGATCATATTGTTCTGGACCCACTAACTGCCGGCGAGACGGCTTTCCTGTCGACAATTGCGCGTCATGAACCCTTTTCCAGGGCTTGCACCCAGGCCATGCATGCGGATCCCACATTCAGCCTGAAGCTTGCGGTGAACACCTATATACAGAATAACGTTTTGGTCGATTTTGAACTTCACAAACAATCGACTACCACTCCCGAGCGAACCGATAAAAGAGGGCAACAACATGACATTCATTCGTAAATTATCGACCTTAGCCGCCCGAGCCATTTACGGACTGGAATTCCTGGCGCCGGTCGTCGATCTTGGTGCGCGTCTCTGGCTGGCAAATGTTTTCTGGAAATCGGGTCTGACCAAAATTACGACCTGGGACAGTACCCTCACCCTCTTTAATTACGTCTATGCCGTCCCCTTGCTCCCCCCCGACATCGCTGCCGTACTGGCGACAGCCGTCGAACTGGGCGGTGCAATCCTGCTGGCGATTGGGCTGGCCGCTCGCTTCGGCACCGCGGCATTGTTTGTTCTGAATGCCGTTGCCGTCATCTCCTATTCGGACCTGTCCGCTGTTGGTCTCAAGGATCATTATTACTGGGGATTATTGTTGCTGATATTCCTGGTCCGTGGACCTGGCAAGCTGTCACTGGATTACTGGATACGCAGTCGACTGTTCAGGCAGGCATCATCGGGTCTGCCAGATACGCACTAGCAAAAAATGGCATGAGCAATATTATATCGATCATAAGCGCGTGAATTGATGCGCTTTTATCCAGTAAGCCAGGCAACCGGGGCTGGGATCCGTCGACGATAAGTCATAGAATGGCTAATCTTTTGCTCCGGGGATAATTTTATGTCCATTGCCGAGGCCGAAAGCTGGCTGGATGAATACGGCAACGCCCTGTACTCGTTTGCACTCCTGCACCTGCGTGATAAACACCTGGCAGAAGATGCGGTACAGGAAACCCTGCTCGCCGCCCTGCAGGCGCGAGAGCGCTATGACGGCAAGGCCTCAGTCCGCACCTGGCTGATCGGGATTCTCAAACACAAGATCATCGATGAATTCCGGCGCCAGTCCCGACAGGCCACCACTCCCGATACGGAAGAAGCCGCCTGGGAAGATGCCGAGATGACACGCGTGGATCAGGATTTTATCGCCAATGGCCACTGGCAACATGCCCTGGCGGAATGGGGCAACCCGGAAAACAGCATGCACGATACACAGTTCTGGGCCATGATCGAACGCTGCCTGGACGGATTATCACCGCGTGCGGCGCGCCTGTTTGTATTAAGAGACATCTGGGAGATGGAAACGGAAACAGTCTGCTCGGAGCTAGCCATCAGTGCCAGCAACCTCTGGACCATGTTGCATCGCGCACGCCTGGGCATGCGACGCTGTCTCGAACAAAACGGTATGGGTTAACCGCAGGATCACGCAAATGCTAACGTGTAAAGAAGCAAGCCAACTGGTATCCGAGCAGCATGACCGTAACCTCGGCCGACGTGAGCGCATTGCGCTTCGTATCCATCTCTGGATGTGCCGAAACTGTCGCCGTTTCGAAAGACAACTGTCTTTTCTGCGCAACACGCTGCGCCGTGGCGTGCAGGAAGGTCAATTACCACTCGACAAAACTCTTCCGCCGGATAGTAAGGCACGCATTCGCGAACATTTGCACAAGCACGATCATACGGATTAGTGCATCCCGGTAGTCTGCCTGTCATCGACCGGCTGCATGCCGGAATGCGCCTTCGGCGGCATATCGGCGAGATCCCTGACCTGCCACCAGCCGCCCCCCATGGCCACAAATAACTTTGCGCTATCCTGAAAACGTTGTGTCAGTGCCCGTGCGTAACCAAGTCGGGCCTGTTGATAAGCACGTTCCGCATCCAGTAATTGCAGCAAATCTGCCTTACCCGCCTCGTAGCTCAGCCGTTGCAATTTAAGTGACGCCAGTGAAGTCTCCATGGCATTTTTCTGTGCATCAACCAACTCCGCGTCATGGGCCAGGGCACGTAATTGATCCGCGACCTGGGCAAAAGCGCTGAGCACTGTTTTTTGATATTTTGCGGCAGAAGCCCGGAAGGCATAGATCGCCGCCTGTTTCTGCGCCGCGAGTTCGCCGCCATGAAAAATCGGTGCAGTCAGGCTTGCCACCAGGCTCCAGAATTTATTAGTTGACTGAAAAAGATTGGCGGTCGTGAGGGATTGCACGCCCAGCGTACTGGAAAGCTGTATATTCGGATACAACTGAGAAGCTGCCACCCCGATGGCAGCGCTGTCAGCATGGAGCTGTGATTCAGCAGCAAGGATATCCGGTCGTTGTCTTACCAGCGCGGATGGCACTGACAATGGAATTGTTGCCGGCAGGCTGAATTCATCAAGTTTAAATTCCGGTGCGGGCCACTGCGCGGGGAATTTACCAACCAGCACCGACAGGGCATGCTGGGCCACATTCAACTGTTGCTTAAGAGATGGCAACTGCACCTGGTCATTGGCCAGCTGGCTCTCGGCACTAAGCACGTCGCTGCGGGCCGCCTTACCCGCCCTGTACTTCAACTTAACCAGCTTCAGATTATGCTCGTCGTCCTTAATGATGTCATTTACCGTGCTGATTTGCTGGCGAATGGAGGCAATCGTGATAGCCTGCGTCACGGCATTGCCGGTTAATGTCAGGTAGGCCGCCGCCAGTTGGTAATGTTGATAGGCCAACAGCGCGGATTCCTGCTCCACGCGTCGTCGGTTACCGCCAAACAGGTCGATATTGTAATTAATGCTGGCGCCGACGGAATACAGATTGGTATACGCCGTATTCGAACTGATGTTATTACTGCTCTGGCGTCTGGCAGAAGCATTAACATCCAGTTGCGGATAATAGCTACCACGCGCCTGCAACAAGGTTTGTTGCGCCTGTGCCAGTGTCGCCCTTGCCGCCGCGAGATCGGGATTGTTGTCAATTGCCTGGTTCAATACCTGGTCAAGATGTTTTGACTGGTAGAGCATCCACCATGACGCAGAAATGTTCGCGCCAATTGCCAATGTCTGTTTAGCCTCGCCCTGCCCTGCCGCCAGCGTTGACGACATGGCAGTTGCGGTATAACGCTGCACCCCTGGTGCGGCTGGGCGTTGGTAATCCGGACCAACCGCACAGCCACTGATCAGGACCATTGTCAGCCCGAGCATCACGCCACGCGAGATAGTCATTTTCGCGCAAAAGGATTGCAACCTGGATTGTCGCTTATTCAAAACGCAGGGCCTCGATGGGATTCAGGCGAGCAGCGCGTCGCGCCGGATAAAAGCCGAAAAACACGCCCACTGCGGCAGAAAATAAAAATCCGCTAATCATGGCGACGGGGGACAACAGCGTAGGCCAGCCTGCGACAGTGGAGACGATTTTCGACACTAGTACACCGGTAATCACCCCGACACTCCCGCCGATAAGGCTGAGCAGCACCGACTCAATCAGGAACTGCATCAGAACATGAATACGCCGCGCACCGATGGCCATCCGGATCCCGATCTCCCGCGTACGTTCCGTTACCGAAACCAGCAGGATATTCATAATACCGATCCCCCCGACCAGTAGTGAGATCGAGGCGACGGACGCCAGCAAAAGCGCCATGATCTGACTGCTGCTTTGCGCCGCCTCGGTGATATCACTGATGTTGCGCACACCAAAATCATCTGTATCACCGGGTTCGATATGATGGCGTTCGCGTAATGTCCTGGTGACCTGCTTAAGCGCCGTTGGTACGGCAGCGGTACTGATTGCCTGTACGAAGAGGATGTTTACATAACCCGCAAGCTTCGGCTTGATACCAAATGGGTTTGGCGGCGCCGGGTAGATACTGTTGGTGGTATTTTCCGGGGTTGAAGGTGTAGACACTCCGATCACTTTACGTTCGGCCGTAGTAAACGGCATCAGTACGGTGTCATCCTGATCGCGACCATAGCCGGTCTGGCCCTTGGCCTCGAGCACGCCTATCACTTCGATGGGAACATTCTTGATGAAGATCGTGGCACCGACAGGATTCTCATATGGTCCAAACAGGTTCTTGACCACGGTTTGTCCCAGCAAACACACTCGCGCCGCATTACGTTCGTCTTCCTCGGTCAGGGTGCGGCCGGCCACGACTGACCAGTTACGAATTTCCAGGTAACTGGGTGACACCCCCTGGATTTCGGTACTCCAGTTCTTGTTACTGTACTGCAGCTGACCTATTTGGCGAGTTTGATATGCTACGTTAGCAACGGCAGGGTCTTCGTGACGAATGGCCTCGGCATCTGCCACGGTCAGGGTAGAGGCACTGCCGAAGCCGGCACGGACACCACTACTGGTCGTCGCGCCCGGGATAACAATCAGCATGTTGGTGCCCAGGCTTTCAATACGCTCTTTCACGGCGGCACTGGCCCCCTGCCCGACGGCAACCATGGTAATCAGCGCCGCCACACCGATAAAAATACCCAGCATGGTCAGCGCGGCACGCATCTTGTTGCGGGCCAGGGCCCGCCATGCCGCCAGCAGCGCCATCAGGGCAAACGCAACACTATCACGTGTCTTGTCCGTCTTGTCTGTATTGCTCTCTAAAGAGATGGCTGGTATCTCTGGCGATTCAGCTTTGTTGATTTCCCTGCCAGGCCGACGATCATCGGAGATAATATTGCCGTCGCGCATGGTCACGACACGATCAGCAAACTCGGCAATATCCGGTTCGTGTGTCACCAGGATGATTGTCAGCCCATGCTCACGATTAAAAGCTTGCAGGGTCACCATAATGTCATTGGCGGTCTTTGAATCCAGGTTACCGGTCGGTTCATCGGCAAGCAGGATTGCCGGCGAATTAATCAGGGCGCGCGCGATGGCAACACGCTGTTGCTGGCCGCCGGATAACTGGCTCGGATGGTTGTGTTCCCGACCTTCGAGGCCGAGGGCACGCAAGGCTTCGAACACACGGGCATCGCTGTCAGTGACATGTGGCGCATAGAACAGTGGCAGGGCCACATTTTCTGCCGCACTGGTACGTGGCAGAAGGTTAAAACTCTGAAAGACAAAACCGATACGCAGGTTACGAATCTGGGCAAGAGACGGCTCGTCCAGCGAGGCGGTATCGACGCCTTCCAGCAGATACTCGCCACTGGTCGGCTGATCGAGGCATCCCAGCATATTCATCAGGGTAGACTTGCCTGAACCGGAGGCACCCATGATCGCGACAAACTCACCACGCTCCACCGTCAGGTTGACACCGCGCAGCGCGCGCACCTCGACATCACCTAACTGGTAGGTTTTAACGACGTTACGAATTTCTATGATAGGTTCAGACAAATACCTTAACTCCTGGCGCTGATAATCAGAACCGCAAATGCCTTCTGCGATTTGAACCATTCCCGTTTGCACCGGTAATAACATTGACGATTACCGCATCGCCAACCTGCAGCTTGCCACCGGTAATCTCCACGTAAGTGGTATCACGTAAGCCGGTGGTGACGGGGATGGCATACGGCTTGCCATCTCGCAATACCCAGACCTGGCTGCCTTTGGTCTTTTTCCTGTCACGATTTGATTCGGCGGATTTTCCGGCTTTTTGCAGACCGCCCGGGTCAAAGCGAATCGCCTGTATCGGCACGCGCATCACGTTTTTGCGTTCATCAGCAACAATCCGCGTATTGGCTGTCATCCCCGGCAGCAATTCAAGTTTGGGATTGGAAACACTCACCACCACGTCATAGGTCACCACGTTTTGCACCGTGATCGGGGCCTGCCGGATCTGAGTCACTTTGCCCCAGAACGGTTTATTCGGATAGGCCTCCACGGTGAACGAGGCCTTTTGCCCGACCTTTGCCTCACCGACATCGGATTCACTGACATTGGTATCCACCTGCATCTTGGTCAGGTCCTTGGCAATCAGGAACAAGGTAGGTGTCTGAAAACTGGCGGCAACGGTTTGGCCGACGTCGATATTACGTGACACCACCACGCCATTCACGGGCGAGACGATATCAGTAAATCCAAGATTCACCTTGGCGGCATTCAAGGCGGCCTCGCGCTGTTTGATCGTTGCCTTGTCCAGCGTGATTTGCGCCCTGGCCTGGTGATATGCACTTTTGTCGGTATCGACCGTTTCCTGTGACACCACGCCTTCCTTGAGCAGGGACAAGTCCCGCTCATAATTGGTCCTGGCGTAAGCCAGGTTGGCGCGGTCTTTCTCCAACTGTGCCCTGGCACTGGCCAGATCGGCTGTACGCTGTTCCACTGTCAACTGATAGGGGCGTGGATCAATCTTGGCACAAAGCTGGCCGGCCTTGACCACGGTGTTGTAGTCACAATAGAGCGCCTTGATAATGCCGGAGACATAGGACCCGACCTGTACGGTCACGACAGGATTGACGGCCCCCGTGGTGATGATTTCCTTGACGACCGGGCCACGGGTGACCGGTGCAGTGATATAGCGTGGCGGTATCGGTCTGCCAGACCACCAGATATACGCCACCAGGCTCAGCACCAGCAGCAGGCTGATACCGGACAAGTAAGGGTGTCGTCGTGCGAAAAGCCAGAGCTTTTTGGTCTTTGACCCGTTAGCCGCAGATTTCTTATGTTCCAATGTTTATCCTTTTCAACAAAGGGCTGAATCGTCGTCTGGATTGCCCGCTCGGTCCTGCCGGTACGCTTTGATGTAAAAATTATCAGCACAACTGATACATATGCCAAGGCGTAATTAGATAACGCGCGACAGGGACTGTTCCGTCGTCATTAATATAAATTATGAGAGTGGTTGTTGCAGTGATCCCGGTCAGGGACAGATCGTTGCACAACTCCGGGTATCCTGAAGATTTTCAGGCAAAATCTGGGCGGTAAATATACCGGAAATAGCCGAATTTTTGTTCACGACTATCCGGCGTTTGATGTGCTTCTGCCTTTTCCTCGACCAGGTCAAAGCCGGTGCCCAGCTCCCGTGCCAGTTTATCTGCATCATATTGAACAATGTCCAGGCCGCTACATTGCGTTGGACCGCCGATGCCGAAAGCCGCGATGATCAGGTGCCCGCCCGGCTGGAGACTTTGCTTCAGGACAGCCAGATAGCGTTCCCTGTCGGATTTGTTGGTGAGAAAGTGGAAAACCGCCCGGTCGTGCCACAGGCTATAACGAACCGATGGAGTAAATTCGGTGATATCGCTGACTAACCAGGTGACATTGCTGGCCTGATTGCCCAGACGCTGTTGTGCATGTCGCAGGGCATGCGCCGAGATATCCAGCACTGCAACGTTGGAGTACCCTGCTTCGAGCAAATAATCCACCAGCGTGGAGGCCCCGCCACCGACATCAATGATGGCGTCATCTTTAGTAATGCCGGTCTGCGCGATCAGCTGTAACGACAATTCCGGCTTGTGCTGATACCAACTGACCTCCTGGATCGACCTGGTTTGATAAACCTCTTCCCAATGTGCTTTTTTATCACTCATTTCCAATATCACCGTAGGAAAAGTGAGAAAGCCGCGGAGAGCAAAACTCTCCGCGGCTTCCGATATTTCTAGTCCTTGCCGCTTACTAGAATGACAGGGTTGCCATTAAGTACGGACCCTTCATGTCCAGATTGGCATATTCGTTCGCCCCTGTATCTTCATACTTAATATGGAGGGATCGGTAGCCCAGTTCAACCCCCAGGGCAAAATCCGTATCGTAGCGCACACGGACCATATAATCGGTGATATTATCATTTTGGTAGGAGGTGGTAGTCAGATCGCCTGCGAGCTTGAAACCGGTCCCCGGAATCGGGATGGTCACCGCGCCGTACAACATCGGCACGGTAGAGCTGAGGGTGGTGGTTGCAGTCTTTCCAGAGGTATCCTTGATGAATACCTTGCCATTGAAGAACTTGAAGTTCAGGCCCAGGTCCAGGTCGATACCGGTATCGATGACTTCATAATACAGCGCGATTTCGTTATGGCTGAGATCCAGGTCGGAGGTTACCTTATCGTTTGTATTGAACTGTGTGCCGTTATACATAACATCTTTCGTTAAAGTATTCGTCCCGCCCAGCTGCAGACTGGTGGTGCCGATACGAAAGTTGGGGATCAGCGGGATCGGATGCTCGATGTACAAATAGCCCATGCCTTTCGTTTCATCCTTCCAGCCAAGGTCATTTTTGACATCAAACACCTGGGTACTCACCGCGTTGTCCCGGACCGTGCCGCTAAGCGAATACTTGAACATCCCCCCGGAGAGCCGGACCCCCAGCATGTCCGCATGGGCCGGAGTGATGAAAATAAAACCAATTGTTAATAAGAGTAATTTACGCATGTCGCATCCCTATTTCTGTGATTATAAAATCGGCATAGTCCTGTGAAAAAGGTCCATTTCCCAGGTGTTTACGGCAACATACTTTAATAACTTTAACTCGAAGGGAAAATTCGTGCCGTTGTCCCCCAGCCTTGATTACAGCCCTATTTCATTATTTATTTTGCTGTTTTTTTCCTCGAAAAGTCTCGCATCTGATCCGCGGCAACCCGGAACACGCCGATTTTGCCGCTATTTCTCCCTGGCGTGGCTGGTCGTTGCCAGCTTTACTGTCACGCCCGCCTCTGCACGGGATACAACGGCACACTGGGATCTGGGGATCGGCATCGGTGGTCTGAGCATTCCCCACTACCGCGGCTCGGATCAGCGCCAGGATTATGTGGCCCCGATTCCCTACGTCCGTTATGAAGGCAAGCGACTGAAAATTGACCGGGAAGGTGGACGCTTTTACCTGTACAAGGGTGACAACGTACAACTCGATCTGAGTACCAGTATTGCGTTCCCGGTCGACAGTCATGATGATCGTGCGCGCCAGGGCATGCCAGACCTGCACCCGGTGTTCGAGCTGGGTCCACGTGCACAATATGTCCTGTACACGAATCCAGCCGGAAACCTGCAATGGCGCCTGGCCTTGCCAGTGCGACTGGCGATTGCCACGAATATCCGACATACCCGGAGTATTGGCCTGGTGTTCTCGCCCTATCTACAGTTGCGCTATCTTCGCCAATGGGACACGGCCGTGTCCGCCGGTCCGATATTCGCGAGTGAAACCTATCATGACTATTACTATCAGGTTGACCCGCAGTACGCGACCGCGACACGCCCCGCCTACGATGCAAAGGGTGGTTACAGTGGTATACGCCTGACCCTGTCAGCCAGTCGCCGTTTCCGCCGTCGTTACTGGCTGGGTCTGTTCCTGCGCTATGACAGGTTCGATGGTGCGATTTTTGCTGACAGCCCGTTAGTTAAACAAAATCATTCATTTATGGCGGGCCTGGCGTTTGCGTGGATTCTGTCACAAGGTGAGCGGCGATAGCCTTGTTAGCTTGTCTCAGTACGATGACCGCGGCTACCGTATTCACTCATCAAAAATAACAATCATGTTTACTCAAAAGTCACTTGATCGGTGTCTTTGATCTGCTATCTGTTAAGTATATATTCCATCACTTCCACAGATGTTGCGAGGCACGCCATGGCGACTGAATTGGACCCCGTAGTAAACAACTGGTATCGTGATCAGGAATCCGATCGAACTTTTGAAGTCGTTGCTCTGGATGAAGATGAAGGCACGGTCGCGATTCAATACTTCGAATCCGAAGTAGAAGAAATGGATGTCGATAACTGGTACGACATGGACCTGGAACTTGCCGCAGAACCGGAAGACTGGTCCGGCCCCTATGATGATTTGGAACGTGATGATTTTGGCGACACTGATGAACCCATGCACCCCGAAAACAGGAGCAACCTTCTGGAAGGTTTCGAAGAAGAAGGGGAAGCCGATTACGATTAAACACGCCCGTCAACAGGACGTCCACTGCATACATACCATCCTGCATGGATCAACGATTTCATCTTCCTACCTTATTGATTGAGTCGTTACTGTGCCCTTATCTGATGAATTTCCACAACAAGCGGGTCTGATATATCTTAATCACGCGGCCGTCGCGCCCTGGCCACGCCGCACGGCTGATGCCGTGTGTCAGTTTGCCCGGGAAAATCAGCAACTCGGTGCAAAACATTATCCCCGCTGGATGGAAATCGAAAACCAGACCCGCCAGTTACTGGCAAGACTAATCAATGCCCCAAGCAGTGACGATATTGCGCTGCTCAAGAACACCTCAGAGGGTTTATCCTTCCTGGCTTATGGTCTTGACTGGTCGCCCGGCGACAATATCGTGATCTCTGACCAGGAGTTTCCTTCCAATCGAGTGATCTGGCAATCACTGGCCGACGCCGGCGTGGAACTCCGCGAAGTGAACCTGCAGCAGGACGGCGAACCTGAGCAGGCACTGATTGCCGCCACTGATCACAGGACTCGCCTGCTATCAATCAGCTCGGTGCAATATGCCAGTGGTTTGCGTCTTGATCTGACCCCATTAGGTCAGCATTGTCGTGAGCACAACATCCTGTTTTGTGTCGATGCGATTCAGAGTCTTGGCGCACTGCAATTTGATGTTGAGGCATGTCAGGCAGATGTTGTCGTCGCCGATGGCCATAAATGGATGCTAGGCCCGGAAGGCGTGGCCCTGTTTTATGTGCGTGAGGCGATACGACCACAGCTCAAACTCCATGAATACGGATGGCATATGCTAGCAAATGCCAGTAACTTTCAGCAGAAAACCTGGCAGGTCGCAAACGACGCCCGCCGCTTCGAGTGTGGCAGTCCCAATATGCTTGGCATCCATGCCCTGCATGCCAGCCTGTCATTATTACTGGAGACAGGTATCCCCCAGGTCGAAGCCGAGTTGCTGGAACGCACGTGTTATTTAATGGAGCTGATCCAGCAAGCGCCGGAACTGACCCTGATCAGTGATGACAACCCCTCGCGCCTGTCCGGCATCGTGACCTTTCGTCACCAGACCATTGCAGCAGATGAACTGTATAAAAAACTGATGGCAACTGACGTGATTTGCGCTGCCCGTGGCACGGGCGTGCGATATTCACCGCATTTTTACACCCCACTACCCCAGCTTGCAGAAGCCATCAAACTTGCTAGGCTAACATCTTAAAAACACGACATTTTTTTGAATTTAGCTCAAGTTCATCGGCTGATAATCCGCTATTTATATAAAGAACGGAAAAATAAAAATACCGACCGGGCATAAGCCCTCACATTTGCAAAGGAGACGAGATGGAAATCGTGTCTGGCACTTTCGCCTTCATCGCCTGCCTCCGCCCTGGCGGTGAAACATCTTCCAGGCACCACGTGTCCAATCAAGTACAGCAACAAACCGTGTGCGTATGCGTGTTGCGATATCGCCTCACATGTGACCACAGGACATCAGCATGAAACGCCCGCGCCTCAGCAAGCTGGCAATTGGCCTGATGTGTGTATTCGGCATCGCCAGTGTTCTGCCTGCGAGCTGGCAACTGTTCCTCTCTGTCTGGCTATTACTGACACTGCTGCCTGAAAGGGTGTTGTCATACCACCGCCGGTTCGGCCTGGCTGCGCAGGCGCAACCCAGTCAGGACTGGCGTCTGCGCTGGATATCGTCTCCCATTCTGAAACTGTTTCGACGTGTCAGTCCACGCATGTCACAAACCGAGCGCGAGGCACTGGATGCCGGCTCGGTCTGGTGGGATGGTGAATTATTCAGCGGTAAACCACACTGGCGTAAGCTGCGTAAATTGCAAATACCGGGATTATCCGAAGAGGAACAGGCTTTTCTGGACGGGCCGGTCAATCAACTGTGTGAAATGCTGGATGACTGGCATATCACGCACGAACGCATGGACCTGCCGCCCGAAGTCTGGCAATTCATCAAGGACAACAAATTCTTCAGCATGATCATTCCCAGGGCCTACGGTGGTCTGGAATTTTCCGCCCTGGCGCATTCCACGGTAGTGATGAAAATCGCGACCCGCAGCGTGTCCGCTGCCGTCACGGTCATGGTGCCCAATTCACTGGGACCCGGCAAATTATTACTCGAATACGGCACCGACGAACAAAAGGAATATTATCTGCCACGCCTGGCAAACGGCGAGGAAATCCCCTGTTTTGCCCTGACCAACCCGGAGGCCGGCAGTGATGCCGGCGCCATTCCGGACTTTGGTATCGTATGCCGTGGCAACTTTCAGGATCGCAAGGATGTCCTGGGTATCCGCCTGACCTGGAATAAACGCTATATTACCCTGGGCCCGGTGGCTACCCTGCTTGGACTGGCATTTAAACTCTACGACCCGGATCATCTCCTGAGCGAACAGGCAGACCGCGGCGTGACCCTGGCCATGATCCCGACGGATACACCGGGCGTGAATATCGGTCGTCGCCATCTCCCCATGAATATCGTATTCATGAATGGCCCCAACAGCGGCAAAGATGTGTTCATTCCCATGGAGTTTATTATTGGTGGCCAGGAACGCATCGGCCAGGGCTGGCGCATGTTAATGGAGTGTCTTGCCGACGGGCGCTCCATCTCCTTACCTGCCCTGAGTGTCGGCTCCGGCAAACTGGTCTGTCGTTCAATTGGTGCATATGCGCGGGTACGGCGCCAGTTTAAACTGCCTATCGGTCGCTTCGAAGGCATCGAAGAAGCCCTGGCGCGTATCGGCGGTTACACCTACATGATGGATGCGGCCCGGGTATTAACAGCAGCCGCTATCGACATGGGGGAAAAACCATCAGTCATCTCGGCCATTGTGAAATATCACCTGACAGAAGGTATGCGTCAGGTGGTAAATGACGGCATGGATATCATCGGCGGTTCCGGTATCTGTCTTGGCCCCCGCAACATCCTGGGGCGCGCCTATCAGGCACTGCCTATTAGTATTACGGTTGAAGGTGCCAACATCCTTACCCGCAGCATGATCATTTTTGGTCAGGGTGCGATCCGTAGCCATCCGTTCATCTTTGAGGAAATGTCCGCACTGGATGAAGCTGACTGGAACATGTCACTGCAGCGCTTCGACCGCGCCCTGTTCGGGCATATTCGATTTTATATCAGCAATACCCTCCGCGCCTTTCTGCACGGTCTCAGTGGTGCCCACTTTGCACTGACGTCCGCGAGCGCCCCCATGCGCCGTTATTACCAGAAATTAACCCGCCTGAGTGCTGCCTTTGCCGTCCTGACTGACACGACACTCCTGATGCTCGGCGCCAGTCTCAAGCGCAAGGAAAAGATCTCGGCTCGCCTGGGCGACATACTGAGTTATCTTTACCTGGGCACGGCAATACTCAAGCGTTTTGAAATGCAGGGACATTTAAAGGAAGACATTCCGTTGATGCAATGGAGCATGGATCACATTTTGTACCGTATCCAGATTGCGATCGACGGTCTGCTACAAAATTTCCCGAATCGATTCGTGGCCATGTGCTTGCGCCTGATTATTTTTCCATTAGGGTTGCGTTTCAAACCGCCTGCCGACAAGCTGGGCCACCGCGTTGCTGAATGCCTGCTCACGCCATCGCAGGCCCGCGATCGACTGACAGAAGGCCTGTTTATACCACAGAATGCTGATGACACGGTCGCGCGCCTGGAGGATGCCCTGATAAAAACCATCAAGGCGGAACACGTGGAACGCCGCCTGAAAAAGAAACTCAAGGGATATCAACCCGGCTATCAAATCATGGACGACATGCTCAACCGTGCCCAGCAGGAAAATATTATTAATGCCGATGAAGCCCGCCTGATTCGCGAGGCAGAAGAGGCACGCTGGGAAGTCATCCAGGTCGACGACTTCAACCAGAATTTCACACAGGAGTAATTGTGGCCACTAAAGAGAAAGCGACAACATCGCGTAGTCGCCCCCGTACCACGACACGCAAACCCGGCAGCAACAGCCGCTCAGGTCCGCGACGCAATACCGGAACCGGTGGCAAACCGGCACGTCCCGTGTTTATTGTCGACGGCAGTCGCACCCCCTTCCTGAAAGCGCGCAACAAACCCGGCCCTTTCCCTGCCGCCAGCCTCGCAGTCAATTGCGGCCGCGCCCTGTTATCGCGTCAGCCGTTTGAACCAGTGGCGATCGATGAAGTAATCCTTGGCTGTGTCATGCCCAACGCCGATGAGGCCAATATCGCCCGCGTTGTTGGCCTGCGTCTGGGCATTGGGAACGATACCCCAGCCTGGACGGTACAACGCAACTGTGCCTCGGGCATGCAGGCGCTCGATTGCGCGGCCATGGAGATTGCCAGCAAACGCGCGGATTTGATACTCGCCGGTGGTGTGGAGTCCATGAGTCATGCGCCGGTACTGTATAACAGTGACATGGTCACCTGGCTGGGCGCATTAACTGCAGCCAAAACCTTCGGCCAGCGAGTCAAGGTGTTTGGCCAGTTACGCCCCAAACATTTAAAACCCGTGATTGGCCTGTTGCGTGGACTGACGGATCCGGTAGTTGGCCTGTCCATGGGACAAACGGCAGAAAATCTTGCCTACCGTTTTGGCATCAACCGTGAGCAAATGGACAGTTTCGCCACACGCAGTCATATGCGGCTGGCCGCGGCCCAGGATAACGGCTATCTCGATGAAATCGAACCGCTCTACGATACCCGCGGCAAGGTCTACCTGCACGACGATGGCTTACGGCGTGACTCATCGGTCGAGGCCCTGGCCAGGTTGCGACCGGTTTTCGATAAACCCTTTGGCCTGGTCACCGCTGGCAATAGTGCCCAGGTTACCGATGGCGCTGCCCTGCTGTTACTGGCCAGCGAAAAGGCCGTCAAGGAACATAACCTGACGGTGCTGGGGCAACTGCTGGATACACAATGGTCGGCACTGGCGCCGGCGCAAATGGGGCTGGGACCAGTCCATGCCATTACCCCTATCCTGCAACGGCAAAAATTCGAGCTCAATGATATCGACTACTGGGAAATCAACGAGGCCTTTGCCGCACAGGTTCTGGCCTGTCTCATCGCCTGGGAAGAAGATCAATATTGCCAGCAGGAACTGGGACTGAAGCAGGCGCTGGGTACGCTCGACCAGGATAAACTGAATATCGATGGCGGCGGAATCAGCCTTGGCCACCCGGTGGGAGCCAGTGGTGCCCGGATCGTGCTTCATCTACTGGATGTGCTGAAACGCAAACAGGCGAAACGCGGTATTGCCAGCCTGTGTATCGGTGGCGGCCAGGGTGGCGCCATGCTTGTCGAGCGCGTGTAGGAGATGAAAATGACCCAGCCATATCAACACTGGAAAATCGAAACCGACCCCACCGGCATCACCTGGTTACACCTGGACAAGGCCGACAGCAGCACCAACGTCCTCTCTACCGAGATCCTCAACGAGTTCAGTCAGATCCTGGAAGAACTGGAAAAAAATGTTCCACGTGCCGTCGTCATCCTCTCCGACAAGGCAAACGGATTTGTTGCCGGTGCCGACGTCAAGGAATTTACCCGGTTTGAAACAGAAGAAGCCGCATTGCAGAGTATTCAACACGCTCATTCTATTTTTAACCGTCTCGAATCACTGAAATGCCCCACGATTGCTCTGCTTCACGGCTTTTGCCTGGGCGGTGGCCTGGAACTGGCACTGGCCTGTCGTTATCGTGTTGCAGACAATGATCCGGGCACCAAACTGGGCCTGCCGGAAGTGCGCCTGGGGATTCATCCCGGCTTCGGCGGCACGCTGCGTGCTATCCGCCTGGTCGGTGCCCTGTCCGCCATGGACCTAATGCTCACTGGACGAAACCTGTCGGCACGCGCAGCAAAAAAGATTGGCCTGGTCGATTATGCCGTGCCCAAACGCCACCTGCTCAACGCGGCGCGTGGCATCGTCAAGCGCCCTCCAAAACCAGCACCGTTGCCCTGGTGGAAGCGCATGGCCAGTCATCGACAAATTCGGCCATTACTGGCCAAGGTCTTTTATAAAAAGGTTGCTGCCAAAGCGGCACGCTCCCATTACCCGGCACCTTATTCGCTGATCGATCTGTGGGTGCAATATTACGATGAGCCCCGGCAAATGCTCGAACAGGAGGCCAGATCGGTTGCCCACCTTATCGTAGGCCGCACTGCACAGAACCTGATCCGTGTATTCCTGTTACAGGAACAGCTAAAAGGCCTGGGCAAGGCCGGCGACTTTAACGCCACGCACGTGCATGTCGTTGGCGCCGGCGTCATGGGAGGCGACATTGCCGCCTGGTGCGCGCTGCGTGGATTCCGGGTTACGCTGCAGGACACCAAACATGAAGCCCTGGGCAATGTGATCAAGCGTGCCTACAAACTGTACCGGAAACGGATTAAGGACCGTTTGTTGATCACCAACGCCATGGACCGGTTAATCCCCGACCCCAGGGGCCATGGCCTGTCACGCGCTGATGTCATCATCGAGGCGATATTCGAGGACGTTGAAGTAAAACGTGACCTGTTCAAGTCAATTGAACCTGTCGTTAAGCCAGATGCCATGATCGCCACCAACACCTCCAGTATACCGTTGGACGAAATCAGCAGCGTATTACAACAGCCTGCCCGGCTGGTTGGCCTGCATTTCTTTAATCCGGTCGCGATGATGCCACTGGTTGAAATCGTGCAAAGCCCGACAACGGATCAACAAATCGCCAGCAAGGCGGCTGCGTTCACCCGGAAGATCGGTCGCCTGCCGCTGCCCGTCACCAGCACCCCCGGTTTTCTGGTCAACCGAATCCTGATGCCCTACCTGATGGAAGCAGTCGTCCTGGCGGAAGAAGGCGTGCCGCTCAAATTGATTGATGATGCCGCGACCGATTTTGGCATGCCCATGGGGCCTATCGAGCTGGCTGATAGCGTTGGCCTGGACATCTGTCTGCATGTCGCCAAAAACCTGGCCCAGCACATGTCGGTGGAAGTTCCTGAGCGCCTGCAAAAACTGGTCGATATGGGACAGCTCGGTAAAAAATCCGGCCAGGGTTTTTATCGTTTCAAGGATGGCAAGGCACAGAAAGAACTGCCGCCCAAAAGCTATACCGCGCCGGTTGATATTCAGGATCGTCTCATCCTGCGCATGCTGAATGAAGCTGTCGCCTGCCTGCGCGATGGCGTGGTTGCTTCTGAAGACCTGGCCGATGCCGGGATCGTATTCGGCACCGGTTTTGCCCCGTTCCGGGGCGGTCCGTTGCATTACATTCACAATCGTGGACCGGCGCAGTTGTTAAAAATGCTGGAACACCTGCAACAACGCTATGGCCCGCGATTCAGCGCCGATGCCGGCTGGCAACAATTTGAAGACAGCGTGGCAGAGTAACAATGTCATCATCCGATGAGAGTATTTCCCTGCAGGAAATTATCAATCTCTCGCAACTGTTTCACCTCAGGGTCCAACGCTCAGCCGACAGGCCGGCCTACCGCTATTTTGACCGACAGGAAAAAACCTGGACCGTACTCACCTGGTCTGAAATGGCAACACAGGTTGCCCGCTGGCAGCAGGCATTAAAACAGGAAAATCTCAAGCCGGGGGACCGGGTTGCACTTATGCTCAGCAACAGTCCGACCTGGGTCATGTTTGAGCAGGCCGCGCTCGGGCTCGGCCTGATTGTCGTACCACTCTACACGAATGATCGGGCCGACAATGTCGGCTACATCATCAACGATGCACAAATACGCGTCCTCTTGCTGGAGCATGCGGAACAGTGGTGCGCATTACATTCCCATTGCAAAGACCTCGATTGCCTGCAGCGCATTATTTGCATGGAGCCGGTTAAGCATAATAATGAACAGCGACTACTCTTGCTCGACAGCTGGCTACCGGATGCCGCGCAACAGTATCCATTACAGGAATTGAACGTCCACAAATCAAGCCTTGCCACCATCGTGTACACCTCCGGCACCACGGGCAGACCCAAGGGCGTCATGTTGAACCACGAAAACATCTTCTGGGATGTGCTGGCCGGCCTGAAAAATATTCGCGTAACATCCGACGATACCTTTCTTTCTTTCCTACCCGTCTCACACATGTTTGAGCGAACAGTCGGTTATTACCTGCCAATGATCTGCGGCTGTACAGTCACCTATGCCCGTGCCATCGAGACCCTGGCTGATGACCTCAAACTGCATAAGCCAACTATCATTATCACGGTACCGCGAATATTTGAACGCGTTTACAACCGGATTAAATCCCGGCTTGCCGGCAGGCCGGCGCTGGTGCGACGCTTGTTCAACACCGCCGTTGATGTAGGCTGGCACCGCTTTCGCTTCCGCCAGGGCAAACAGGCCTGGCATCCCAGATTGCTGCTGTGGCCGATATTATATTTTCTGGTCGGACGTAAAATTATGGCCCGGCTGGGCGGCCGTCTGCGTCTTGCCGTCAGCGGCGGTGCCCCCTTGTCGCTGGAGGTTGCCCGTGTTTTTATCGGCCTGGGTCTGACGATTTCACAGGGTTACGGACTGACAGAGGCCAGCCCGGTAATCAGTACCAACAAACTGGAAGACAATGAGCCCGACAGTGTTGGCCAGGCCCTGCCCGGTATCGAAGTCAGGCTGGGTAAAGATGACGAATTACTGGTACGGGCACCCAGTGTCATGATGGGCTACTGGAACCAGGAAGAAGCCACGCACATGGTCATCGATCCCGACGGCTGGCTGCATACCGGGGACAAGGTCCGCATCGAGCATGACCACATCTATATCACTGGCCGGCTAAAAGAGATCCTGGTGCTGTCCAACGGCGAGAAGATCCCGCCGGCTGATCTGGAAATGGCGATTTGCGCAGACCCGTTGTTCGACCAGGCACTGGTCCTGGGTGAACAAAAACCCTATCTCGCTGCGATCCTGGTCATCAACCCGGAACAATGGCAAGCGATATCGAATGAACTGGGAATCACCATGGATGCCGATATGCTAAACCACCCCAGTGTACAAAGCCATGCATTAAAACGAATTCGGGATAATATGACGGATTTCCCGGGTTATGCCAAAATACACCAGGTCTATCTGACACTCGAGGCCTGGACCGTCGAGAACAACGCGATCACGCCAACCTTGAAGCTTAAACGTGAAGTGATTACAACTAAATATGCCAACGAGATTGCCCAACTCTACCATGGCCACTGAACCGGATTGCTATGGATAAACTACCTTCAGACAAACCACCCGAGATTCGTACCCTCGCCATGCCGGCAGATACCAATGCCTCCGGCGATATTTTTGGCGGCTGGTTGATGTCGCAGATCGATATCGCCGGCAGTATCCAGGCATTCAAGCGCGCCGATGGGCGGGTAGTCACTGTTGCTGTGAATGATTTCACATTTCTCAAGCCGGTGTTCGTTGGCGACCTGGTCAGCATCTACGCGAGTATTATCAAAACCGGTACGACCTCGTTACAGGTCGCCGTTGAGGCCTATGCTGAACGCCACCGTGGCACCGAGGAATGTCACAAAGTCGCCACAGCCATCCTGACCTATGTCGCCGTTGACCCTGATCGACAACCACGCCCCTTGCCACCCGCATAGCCTCTACAATAAATCAGGTTAGCCCCTTTCAATTTAAGTCCACCTCACACTTCGCCGATAAGGGCTATACGTTCAGCATCTCCAGCATCAGTTGTTATGGCCACTGCACAAAAATTCTCAACCACTGTCTCCTCGCCTCGCGTTGAACAATTACGAGATTTCGTTCCTGTTTACACGCTGGATCCGGAACGACAACAGGAGCTGGCCAGGCATGCACGCTGCATCTCACTGCCGGCCGGCAGCCGGTTATTCAGCATTGGCGATTCGGATAACAACATCCTGTATTTATTGAGCGGCGAAATCGAACTCAGCAATCCGGAAGAACGGATGCGCATACAGGCCGGCACTGAGCTTGCGATGTTACCACTGGATCCGCATCAACCGCATAAACACACCGGGATTTTACGCAGCAATGCCGAGATAATCATGATCGAGCGTAACCTGATGGATATCCTGTTAACCTGGAACCCCTATAGCGGTTATGTCGTTGACGAGATCGATGCACTGCAATGTGACCCGGATGACTGGATGGCCAGCATCCTGCAATCACCGGTATTCCAGCGCATCCCACCCATTAATATTCAGACCATGTTTTTAAAATTGCAAACCTGCCAGGTCAGGGAACACGACATCATTTTCCGGCAAGGTGATGAAGGGGATTATTTTTATCTGATCCGGCAAGGCACATGCAATGTCATGCGCAGCAATCATGGCACTGATACGTCTGTTGCCGAACTTAAACCCGGACAAAGCTTTGGCGAAGAGGCGCTGCTCAGCAAGGCGCCGCGTAATGCGACCGTGAGCATGAAAACTGACGGCGTCCTGGTACGTTTATCCAAACAGGATTTCGCAAAACTGCTCGAACAACCCGTGGTGGAAACCATCAACCTGGAACAGGCCGAAACCCTGTATTCGCGTAACCCGGCATGGATCGACGTACGTCAACCCGAAGAACATTATCTGTCGGCCATTGAAGACAGCCTGAATATCCCACTAAGCCAGTTACGCGACAGGCTGCAGGAAATCGACAGGGATCGGCCCTGTATCGTGTATTGTGATAATGCCCACCGCAGCAGTTGTGCCGTCTACCTGCTCAATGCCTATGGTTACGAAGCCTACGTGCTGGAATACGGCATACAAAACGCCGAGCAGGTTTAATCAATTTTACTATTACGCGTTAGCCGCCCGGAACAGGCGGAAGAAGTTTTGCGTCGTCGCCTCGCCAATCTTCTCAAGACTGGTTCCGCGTAACTGCGCAATATGTTCTGCCACGTATTTAACAAAGGCAGGTTGATTGGATTTCCCCCGAAACGGGGTCGGGGCCAGGTAAGGGGAATCAGTTTCCACCAGCATGCGCTCCAGGGGTACCTGTTTGGCAACATCCTGCAGGGTTTTGGCGCTCTTGAAGGTGACAATACCGGAAAAGGAAATATAAAAATCCAGGTCCAGCGCGGCTTTTGCCGTTTCCCAGTCTTCCGCGAAACAATGCATAACACCACCGACCTCGCCCGCGCCCTCTTCCTGCATAATCCGTAACGTGTCTGCCGTTGCTTCCCGCATGTGGATGATCAACGGTTTGCCACTTTGCCTGGCCGCCGCGATATGGGTACGAAACCGGTTACGCTGCCATTCCAGATCGCCTTCACTGCGGAAATAATCCAGGCCGGTTTCACCAATGGCAATGACGCGAGGATCGTCTGCCATCTCGACCAGGGTATCCACATCCGGTTCCTGGCCCTCCTGTTCGTTCGGGTGCACACCAACCGACGCGTAGATATTGTCGTAGTGCCGGGCCGGCGCAAGTACGTCAGCGAAATGTTCCAGGTCAATACAGACACAAAGCATATGTCCAACACCGTGCTGTTGTGCATTTTCCAGGGCGCCACCCAGTTCGCCATTGAATGGCGTCAGATCAAGCCGGTCCAGGTGACAATGGGAATCCACTAACAACGGTGACATCGTAATACCTCAAACAGTTGGGAAATCAATCTACCGGCGTAATGATAACGTGATTTCGCCCGCTAAACGACCGTGGATGCGGCGCGACAGGGACACATGCGGATGACGTGCCCCGAAATAACTATGTGTGATAAATCCGCCGGGTCGGCGGTAATTACATGGTGTGGGTCTGCCGATCAGATTTCAGGGCACCCGCCAGATAGGTTTCGATCTTGGTGCGTGCACTGCCGCCGTCCTGATCGCTGAACTGCACACCGATACCGGCGGCACGGTTTCCCTGTGCACCTTTGGGTGTGACCCAGACAATCTTGCCGGCAACCGGCAATTTTTCCTTCTCGTCCATCAGCGTTAACAACATGAAGACTTCATCGCCAAGTTGATAGCTCTTACCCGTGGGGATAAACAGGCCACCATTTTTGATAAACGGCATATACGCGGCGTACAGCGCGCTTTTGTCTTTAATTGTCAGTGACAGGATACCCTGGCGTCCTCCGGGTAAACCTGGCGGTAATTGGGCCATGCAGTACTCCTTAGTTATCGTTGGCCTGGCCGTGGCTGAGTGCCTGCCACTGCAGTAACACCCCTTCCATCAGCATTTGCGCATTCAGCGGACTTCGCTGCATCCGCAGAATCGCATAAAGCGCATCCAGAAACCGGAATAAACCCTGTAAGTCTACCTGCTGTCGTAGATTCTGCAATCCTGATTGCAGATCCCGGTTATGTAGCGCGGACTCAGGGTTCGCCTTGAGCCGGATTAAGTCGTTGATCCAGCTGCACAACCAGTTTATCGGCGTGGGCATTGCCGGCTTTAGCCAGATATCCAACTGAGAAAGTGCGGTTTTGCCCCCGGCAATGGCCAGAAAACTCTCAAACAGGCCCTGGCGCTGGGCCAATACGTCGGCTTGCGCCAGTTCTCTGGCCGCGACCGGGGCACCATCGGCCAGGGCCAGCAGTGCCTGCACCTGTTGCGCCTCGATACCGGGCTGCGCACTCAGCCAGGCCATGGCCTCGGCCGCTGGCGGTGGAACAAAATCGAGGCGCTGACAGCGACTGAGGATGGTCGCCGGCAGCAAGCTGGGACTGGCGCTCAGCAGGATAATGAGCGTATCAGCCGGCGGCTCCTCCAGGGTCTTGAGCAGACTATTGGCGGCGGCCAGGTTCATGCGTTCGGCAGGTTGCACAATGGCAACGCGAAAGCCACCCTGGTGGCTGGTCAGGGTAAGTTGGCGTATCAGCTCGCGTACCTGGTCGACCTTGATGGCCTTGCCCGGCTCTTCGGGCTCCAGTTTCAGCAGGTCAGGGTGGCTAGAGGCCAGAAATCGGGCACAGGCCCGACACTGGCCGCAGGGGCTACCGTCCTGTCCCGGTTGTTCGCAAAGCAGGCCTTGAGCCAGATCCAGGGCAAACTCGCCTTTTCCAAGCCCCTGTGGTCCCGCCAACAGAATGGCATGAGGCAGTCGCTGCGCCTGGCGACGCTGCTGCAGCTGCTGCCATTGCTGACTCGTCCAGGGATAGCGCATGAACTACTCCAGCAGCCCTGCCAGCACATCAGCAATCTGCTGCTGCACGTTGCTCAATTCCTGACCGGCATCGATGATGGCATAACGCTGCGGTATTGCCCTGGCCCGTTGCAGGTAAGCGGCACGCACCCGCTCAAAAAAAGCGTGTTCTTCCTGCTCGAACCGATCCGGGCTGCTGCGCTGTCCGGCACGGGCCATACCCGTGGCCACCGGCAGATCAAACACCAGGGTTTTGTCGGGACGAAAATCTGTCTGGACCCATTGTTCGAGGATGGCAATGCGTTCGTCCGGGATGCCACGCCCACCACCCTGGTAGGCGTAGGTGGCATCCGTAAACCGATCACAGATCACCCATTGCCCACGGGCCAGTGCCGGGCGGATGACCTGCGCCAGGTGCTGGGCACGTGCCGCAAACATGAGCAATAATTCCGTGTCGCTGGTCATCTGTTGTTCCTGTTTGTCCAGCAGGATATCGCGTATGCGTTCTGATAGCGGGGTCCCGCCCGGTTCCCGAGTCATGACCAGGTCAATCCCATGCTCGCGTAAAAATTGTTCGATAAACGGTATATTGCTGCTTTTGCCGGCCCCCTCGCCGCCTTCCAGGGTAATAAATTTGCCCGCTGTCATTCTTGTTTTCTCTTGTCCTCGGATTTGCCTGATGTCGTCACATTGTGATGCTGACGGCCTTTGAGCTGATACTTGATAACCGCCCGATTGTGTTCTTCCAGCGTCGCTGAAAACTTGTGACTGCCGTCACCACGGGACACGAAATACAGGGCATCGCCCGGTTTCGGATGCAGCACGGCATCGATCGCGGCGCGGCTGGGCAAGGCGATCGGCGTGGGCGGTAAGCCGCCATGCTCATAAGTATTGTACGGGTTTTTACTGCGCAAATCGCGCCAGCGGATATCCCCCTTGTACTGCTTACCCATGCCATAGATCACGGTCGGATCGCTTTGCAGGCGCATATGTTTGCGCAAACGGCGCGTAAACACGCCGGCGATGGTTCGACGTTCCGAGGCCAGCCCGGTCTCTTTCTCGACAATCGAGGCCAGGATCAGGGCCTGGTAAGGCGTTTTCAATGGAATCCCCACATCACGATCGGGCCAGACCTGCTTCAAATAATCCTGCATGGCAGTATAGGCCCGTTGTAAAAAGGCGATGTCCGTTGTGTCTTCCGGAAAGTGGTATGTATCCGGCATGAAACGCCCCTCCGGATTTTCACCCGGATGTCCCAGCCGCGCCATGATGGCATCGGTTTTCAAGCCCTTGAGACGGTGTTCCAGGTGGGGATCTGCTTCAACGACATCGAATGCCTGGGCAAAGGTCCAGCCATCGACCAGCGTGATGGAATACTGGATGACTTTGCCTTCCAGCAGCTGGTGAAGTAAGGCAACAGGCGTCGTACCCGGGGCAATGTGGTACTGGCCAACACTGATTTTGGTATCGCGCAGGATCCAGTGCGCGTAATTCACCAGGTAGCGCGGATGTTGCAGCACCCCGCGCTTTGCCAGCTTACGGGAGACATAGGTGAGATTGCTCCCGCGTTCCACCCTGAAATTGATGCCGTCTTTCGGCACGCTCACCGGACTGGTTAAAAATTGATTGACATCATGCCATAACCAGAGTCCTGCACCGGCAACCACGACAACAACGATGACAAAAACTTTGCGCATAAATCCTTTCATGGGTACGGAATAACCTCGGCGACCGCATCGCGCAATTCACAGACTAACCGGTTCTCGGCGTAAGATTTACCATCCAAATCACAAATTGGCCAGATACCGTGAATACTATTACACAAGAATACCGTATCGGCAGCCAGTAGTGTGGCCTTATCAATTTGCGTTATCGACAGCGGGATTCCCTGTTGCTGCAGCCAGGACAAAACATACTCACGCATCACCCCTGCCACGCCCGCGTATTGCAGGTCCGGGGTAATGACCGTGTTGGCCTTGACCATAAAAAGATTATGACTGACCGCTTCGATAATATTCCCCTGGGTATCTGCCAGCACCCCTTCCTGGATATCGGCTGTTTGCCACTCGCTGCGCGCGAGTACCTGTTCCAGCCGGTTCAGATGCTTGATGCCGGCCAGTGCCGGTTGCCGGGCCAGACGTTGTCGGCAAAAGATGACATTGACGCCGGTTTCCCAATAACGACGCGGCATGGCCGGCCAGGGATGCCGCTGCAGGATCCGTGTCGCGACAACTGTCTCGGGCTGGGCATAACCGCGCCCACCCTGACCACGGGTCAGGATTAATTTCACAATGGCACGGTGTTTGTCTTGCACCAGCTGCCTGATCTCGGTTTCCAATACCGCCTGTGTCGGACAGGCCAGTTGCAAACGATCGCAGCCCTGCTGCAGGCGGGCCAGATGGCGTTGCCATAACGGTATCGCGCCATCGACAACTGCCATGGTTTCGAACAGGCCGTCACCGTAATACAAACCGCGATCGTGACTGCTGATTTGCTCTGCTGGCTGGCCGTCAATCAATTCCGCGGCATCAGGCATTATGCTGCTTCCCGGCAATCGCCATTAATAAGCCTTTTGCCTTGGCCCGCGTCTCTGCCAGTTCCCGTTCCGGATCAGAGTCGGCGACCAGTCCGGCGCCGGTGCGAAAACACAGGGTTTGTTGTTCAATGGACATCGTGCGTATCAGAATATTCAAATCCATGTCGCCATTGTGATTGAGATAGCCGAAGGAACCGGTATACGGTCCCCGCGCTGTCTGTTCCAGTTCGGCAATGATCTCCATACAGCGGACTTTAGGACAGCCGGTAATGGTCCCGCCAGGGAACGTCGCGGCAATCACCTGTCCCGGTGTCGTCCCCGGCCGCAATTCACCGCGAATGTTAGACACGATATGGTGGACGTGCGCGTAGGATTCAATCACCATCATTTCATCCACCTGCACACTGCCGGGCAGACACAAGCGTCCGAGGTCGTTACGTTCCAGATCGATCAGCATAACGTGTTCAGCCCGTTCCTTGGGATGACGTATGAGTTCATCCTGCATGGCAACATCGGCATGGGTACCAGCCAGACGCGGACGAGTTCCGGCAATCGGTCGGGTATCCACCCGCTCACCGCGAACGCGAACCAGGCGCTCAGGCGAAGAACTCAGAATCGTACCGCTATCCAGTGCAGCGAAACCGGCAAACGGCGCAGGGTTGCTGCAGCGCAGGCGCTGATAAAGCGGCAAATGGCTGTCAGGCTGCGCCAGCTTACCGTGCCACTGTCGGGACAGGTTCACCTGAAACACATCTCCCTCGCGGATGTAATGCAACACCTTGCGGGTGTTTGCCAGATAAATGTCGGGGGCGTCTTCCTCAAGCCCGGGACATTCGCCCGGATCAGCGCTGGCCGGCAATGTGCCAGGCGTTCGTAAATCCCGCTCGATCGTATCGGCAATCCCCGCATGCGCGGGCTCGACAACCAGGCTGGTCTGATCGAGCATATGGTCGTAAATCACGGCAGCAGGGATCCGTGTTGCCTGTGCAATGGGTAAAAGACTGTCACTCAGTGGCAGCTCGAGTCCCGTTTCTATTTCGCGCACCAGCTCATAACCCAGGTACAAAAACCACCCGCCGGTAAAAGGCAGGTCAGCTGTCGTATCGACTGAGCGTGAATGGTTGCGCCATTGTGAATCCAGCGCCGCTAAAAAGCGCTGGTCGTCACAGCGTTGACCGTTATACTCCAGGAAATTACCGCGGGTTTTGATTAAGGTCTGCTGGGGATGACAAAACAGGATATCGTAGCGTGCGGTTGGCGTAACCTGGTTGGCCTGACTGGCCGTGGATTCCAGCAGGAATGGATAACGCCGACGATCCCGCCGAACCAGCTCGAACAGATCAAACCGACCGGGAAAGTGGCGACATATCAGTGCATCGGGTTGCGGCTTCACCCTGGAGGTTCCCGAACGGAGCGAATGGAATCAGATCTTGCGAAACACCAGGGTAGCGTTGGTCCCGCCAAAACCGAATGAATTGGAAAGTGCTACGTCGATCTTCATGTTGCGTGCCGTCGCGGGAACCAGGTCGAGATCACACTCCGGGTCCTGGTTGAAAATATTGATGGTCGGCGGTGCAACCTGATCCCGAATTGCCAGCGCCGTAAAGATAGATTCAATACCCCCTGCAGCACCTAACAGATGTCCGGTCATGGATTTGGTGGAACTCATGGCCACGTTACTGGCGTGATTACCGAACGCACCCTTGACCGCATGGATTTCAGCGACATCACCCGCAGGCGTTGAAGTCCCGTGGGCATTGATGTAATCCACCTGCTCCGGGCTGATCCCGGCATTGCGCATGGCGTATTGCATGCAGCGCCTGGCGCCATCGCCGCCTTCGGATGGTGAGGTCATGTGATAGGCGTCGCCGCTCATGCCATAGCCGATCACTTCGGCGTAAATGTTGGCGCCGCGTTGTTTCGCGGTTTCATATTCTTCCAGTACCACTACCCCGGCACCATCGCTCAGCACAAAGCCATCGCGGTCCTTATCCCAGGGACGGCTGGCTGTTTGCGGATCGTCATTACGGGTAGACAGGGCACGCGCAGCGGCAAAACCACCCAGACCCTCAATGGTCGTCGCCATCTCGGCACCGCCGGCTACCATCACGTCGGCATCACCATATTCAATAATGCGCGCCGCATCACCAATACTATGGGTAGCCGTGGCACAGGCCGTGACCAGCGCAATATTCGGGCCCTTGAAACCGTAGCGAATAGAGACATGACCCGAGATCATATTGATGATCGAGGCCGGGATCAGGAAAGGGGAAATCTTGCGCGGCCCACCATTACTGTAGGCCTCGTAGTTCTTTTCGATAGTACCCAGCCCACCGATACCGGAGCCGATGGCCACGCCAATGCGTTCCGCATTGGTGTCAGTCACTTCCAGACCGGCATCCGCAATCGCCTCGATGGCGGCCGCCATGCCATACTGAATAAAGGTATCCATCTTGCGCGCATCCTTGGAGCTCATGATGGAAGTGACATCGAAATCCCTGACCGAACCACCAAAGCGCACAGAGAAATCCGAGACGTCAAAATGCGTAATCGGCGCAATGCCGCTTTTGCCCGCCAGGATTGCCTCCCAGGAGCTTTTCACATTCAACCCGACCGGCGATACCATCCCGAGGCCGGTGATCACGACGCGACGTTTGGACAAGGCGTGCCTCCTAGCATGACGCGGAAATTAAAAGGCCGCACCCGCAGTCATGCGGGTTGCGGCCGAAGACGTGCGAGTTCGATTAATTCGCGTGGGAATTAATGTAATCGATCGCTTGCTTTACAGTGGTAATTTTCTCGGCTTCATCGTCAGGAATTTCGGTTTCGAATTCCTCTTCGAGCGCCATAACCAATTCCACTGTATCCAGTGAATCCGCCCCCAAATCGTCGACAAATGATGCGTCTTCTTTGACTTCCTCTTCCTTAACGCCCAATTGCTCAACCACAATTTTCTTGACGCGTTCTTCAACACTGCTCATGCGATTTCTTCCTCCAAAATTTTTCGTTCGGGATGAACGCTGGGCGGCTATTTTATTGGAAAGTTGCAGGGGAATCTACAATTTTACCGTGTAATAACTACCCGCGCGCTCGCGATATATTACTTTAAATTCAGTATGTTAGTGATTTACGCCATATACATGCCGCCATTGACGTGAATGGTTTCGCCGGTGATATAGGCTGCACCCGGTGAAGCCAGGAAACTCACCGCATTGGCGATTTCCTCTGGTGTCCCCAGTCGCGCCAGCGGGATCTGGCTCAACAGCGCCTGTTTCTGGGCATCGGGCAATTCACGGGTCATATCCGTATCGATGAAACCCGGCGCCACCACGTTCGCAGTAATACCACGCGCGCCCACCTCACGTGCCAGGGATTTGGTGAAACCGATCACACCCGCCTTGGCGGCAGCGTAATTGGCCTGACCGGCATTGCCGGAGACGCCCACCACCGAGGCAATGCTGATGATACGGCCGCGGCGTGCCTTCATCATGGCCCGCATACAGGCCTTGGTCACGCGAAACAGCGAGGTCAGGTTGGTCTGCATAATCGCGTCCCACTCCTCCTCTTTCATGCGCATCAGCAGGTTATCGCGCGTAATCCCGGCATTATTGACCAGGATGCTGACGGTGCCGAACTGGCTTTCGATATCGGCAACCACCTTTTCCACACTGGCCTGATCCGTCACATTCAGCACCATGCCGGTGCCTTTGGCGTTGTCCTGCTGCAAATAATCGGAAATGGCCGCGGCACCTTTTTCTGACGTGGCCGTGCCGATAACCGTGGCCCCCTGGGCAGCCAGCGCTTTTGCAATGGCCTGACCAATGCCACGACTGGCACCGGTGACAAAGGCAATTTCATTTTCCAGTTGCATGCTTGGTTTCCTTCCTATGCGTTACTCAGACAGGCCGACAAGGCATCGGCATCTGTAATGGACGAATGCGAAATCGTTTTATCAATGCGTTTGTTCAGCCCGATTAAGACCTTGCCCGGACCACACTCGATCATCCTGTCCACGCCGGAGGTGATCATGGCCTGCACGGATTCGACCCAGCGCACGGGCTGATACAGCTGGCGTGTCAGGGCGTCGCGGATACCATCGGCATCTGTTGGTGAACTGACGTCGACATTGTTAATGACCTGGATGTCCGGTGTGTTGATCGTGATCTGGCGCAGATCCTCAACCAGTTTATCGGCCGCCGGTTTCATTAGCAGACAATGGGACGGCACACTGACCGGCAGGATCACGGCGCGCTTGGCACCCTTCTGTTTTGCAATCTCGGCGGCACGTTCCACCGCTGCCTTGTTGCCGGCGACCACCACCTGTCCCGGCGAATTGAAATTGACCGCCTGTACGATCTCGTCCTGTGCGGCTTCCTCACACACAGTGATCACCGTGGCATCATCCAGGCCGAGGATAGCCGCCATGGCACCGATCCCCCGGGGCACGGCCTCCTGCATGTAGCGACCACGCGCGGCAACCAGTTTCACGGCATCATCGAACGCCATCGCACCGGCACACACCAGCGCAGAATACTCACCCAGGCTATGGCCTGCCATGACGGCGGGAGTGGCACCACCTTGTGCCTGCCAGACGCGCCAGGTTGCCACACCCGCGGCCAGCATTGCCGGTTGCGTGATATCGGTAGTGTTGAGCTTTTCGTCCGGACCCGCTGTCACGATCTGCCACAGGTCATAACCAAGCGCGGCCGAGGCCTGTGCATAGGTTTCTTCAATTAACGGATAGGCTTGCGCCAGTCCGTCCATCATACCAACAGATTGCGATCCCTGACCGGGAAAAACAAAAGCCAGACTCATGTCACACCTTTAGAATTTTAACAGGGCGGAACCCCAGGTGAACCCACCACCAAAGGCTTCCAGTAATAATGTTTCACCACGTTGAATGCGACCATCACGCACGGCCTGATCGAGTGCCAGCGGAATAGACGCGGCTGAGGTATTACCATGTTGAT
>JARRNT010000016.1:0-101876 GCA_037384645.1 Gammaproteobacteria bacterium
TGGATGGGGGGCCCGGGGCATGGTCGTGCAGTTGGCGCCGGTGAAGTCAAGTTTTCCGGCCAGGTAATGCCATACAATAAAAAAGTGACTTACCACATTAACCTGAAGCGCGTGATCATGCGCAAGCTGTTTATGGGGATTGCCGATGGCCGGGTGCAGGTCGATGGCAATGATATTTATACGGCCAATGACCTGAGGGTCGGATTGTTTACATCATAGGGGAGTTAAAACTCAGCATGCGTCGAGTTGTTGTGACAGGATTGGGTATTGTTTCGAGTATCGGGAATAATCGTGACGAGGTTGTCCAGTCTCTGCGTGAAACCCGATCCGGTATCGAATTGAGCCAGGAATATGCCGACCTGGGATTTCGTTCACATATCCACGGTCCAATTCGCCTGGATCTGGCTGAGCTGATCGACCGCAAACTCAAACGGTTTATGGGCGATGGCGCCGCTTTTAATTACCTGGCCATGCAGCAGGCCATTGCCGATGCGGGGCTGGAAGATGGCGATGTGTCAAACCCGCGGACCGGCCTGATCATGGGGTCAGGTGGCCCATCAACCAGTAATATCGTCGATGCGGCCGATATCCTGCGGAGCAAAGGCGTTAAGCGTATCGGTCCATACATGGTGACCCGCGGCATGTCCAGCACCAACTCCGCCTGCCTGGCTACCCCGTTTAAGATCAAGGGTGTGAACTATTCCATTACCTCGGCCTGTTCCACCAGCGCCCATTGTATCGGTAATGGTGCCGAGCTGATCCAGTTCGGCAAACAGGACATCGTGTTTGCTGGAGGCGGTGAAGAGGTGCACTGGACCTTGTCGGTCCTGTTCGACGCCATGGGCGCCTTGTCGTCCAAGTATAACGCCTCACCGGAAATTGCCTCGCGAGCCTTTGATGTGGATCGGGATGGCTTCGTGATTTCCGGTGGCGGTGGTGTCCTGGTCCTGGAAGAACTGGAACATGCCCGGGCACGCGGTGCAAAAATCTATGCCGAACTGGTTGGCTATGGCGCGACATCGGATGGCTATGACATGGTGCAACCCTCGGGTGAAGGTGCGGTGCGCTGCATGCAACAGGCAATGGCCACCAGTGAACACAAGGTCGACTATATCAATGCCCATGGTACCAGTACGCCGGTGGGGGATATCAAGGAACTGGAAGCCATCCGCGAAGTCTTTGGCGAGTCAGTGCCGCCGGTCAGTTCGACCAAGTCACTCTCCGGTCACGCCCTGGGTGCTGCCGGGGTGAATGAAGCGATTTATTCGCTGTTGATGTTGCAGGAAGATTTTATCTGCAGCTCGGCCAATATTGACCAGCTCGACCCGGCAGCGGAAGGCTTTCCGATCGTACAGCAACGTATCGACAATGCCGGCCTCAACTGCGTCATGTCAAACAGCTTTGGTTTTGGCGGGACAAATGCTTGCCTGGTATTCGCAAAGCTGCCATAGAAGTAGAATTCAGGCGTCCTGCGTCTAGGTATTCTTCTTCACCTTGCCAATTGCAGGAAATTTTTGTTGCGGCATTGGTGGCGCGATATCAAGTATGCCGACATATTTTCGTGTTACGGAATCCATGGCAATAATTACATACTTGTCTCTGGCATGCCAGGGAATAAAAATAAGTCCCTTCCTGTCATGGTGCCGATTCATGAAGTGGTGATAGATGCTTGTGGCGCCTGGTTTGCCTTTTACCCACTGTTCCATATCGAGCGAGCGTGATCGCATAATCTTCATCGCGTTCTCGTCCATTGCATGATAGTACTTGGTAAACGTGAATATCGGTCTCCCCATCTGCAATGCCTCTAACCTGATTTTTTGCATGGCATTTGAGTCTTCTGGCAGTTTGCTGTAAATCCAGAAAGGCGGATGCTCACCAAACTTCTTAAGTTTGGCCAGTGTCATATCCTGGCCTTTAATTTCATACAGCATAACCGGTGCGAAATAGTTATCGACATAGACAGCAGCAATTGGGCGCTGATGGTGGACTGTCCAGATCCCCCAGGCAAGTGCTCCAGCCTGCATAATAGCGATCACGCTCAGGTCGAATTTGAGGCCGGGTTTACCGGGTTTGAAAACGATCAGCGTGAGCAGGGGACCTAATACCAGGTCGACACCGATGATGATTCGGATACCCTGCCAGCCTCCGTCAGTCGAAAAAAATGGGAATGGATACCATTTAAAAATGATGAAATAAAGAATGATAAGGAATATAAGAAAACTGATACCTAGATGGCTGGCGAAGGCCTTGAGCTTTGTCATTGGACTTTTGTTTCCCTATAGTTCTTGTAACTGATTCTTATTCGGTTGGACAGGGCTTGAACTTTAGTCACTCGAAGGCCATCTTAGTTCTCATGCAGGCATTACTCAAACGGCGCGGTATAAAAATTGTTCTGGAACTGGGCGTGGTCGTTTTGCTTTATTTCGGAATACGGGCCTATATGCAATGGCATCTTGCCTCAGGCAGCGTCCCGCCGATTCATGCCGAGATGCTGTCCGGCAGGCAATTCGATATTACCCGGCCGCGCAAAGGGCCGTTGCTGATCCATTTTTGGGCTACCTGGTGTCCGATCTGTCGGCTTGAGCAGAAGAGCATCCAGTCGCTCAGCCAGCGATACACGGTTATTAGTATTGCGATGAATTCCGGTAATGCCAAATCCGTTCGGCACTTTATGCAACAACATGGATTGTCCTTTCCGGTGATCAATGACCCGGACGGGACTATCGCAAGACGCTACGGTGTGACCGCGGTACCGGTCAGCTTTGTTGTGAACCGTAGAAACCAGATACGGTTTGTCGAACGGGGTTATACCACCGAGTGGGGACTGCGTTTGCGTTTGTGGTTAAGCGGTTAACTTAATCGCCAGCTTTTTGTTTGAGCTGGTCAACCAGCTTACTGACATCGCCACCCATTTGCTTGCTGATCAGGTCGAGTACGGGGAATAGTCGGGTCAGCAGGGCATTCGCCTGGTTGGCCAGCTTGTCGGTTTCGTTATGCCTGATATGGGCCAGTGCCGTTTCCAGGTTGACATGCTCGGCGGTAATCACCGGGCTGTCACTGTGTGAGATCCAGCAATTTCCCCCCTGCTTGATTGCCTGTTCAAGATAACTTTCTGTTGTTTCGATTTGTGTCTTGATCCCGGTATCGTTGTTGAGGTCTGGTTCGTACAGGCCCATGCTGACGGTAATCTGCAATAGCTCCTGGTTACTCAGTTTAAATTTCATGCCGGCGATGGTTTTGCGAATACGCTCGGCGAATTGCTCGGCCTTTTGTATAGGAGTGTCCCTCAGGAACATACCAAATTTGGCCAGTCCTACCCGTGCCAGCATGTCATCCTGGCGTACCTGCTTCGCCAGGTGCTGGCCAATTGTGCGGAGCAGGGAGTCAGCGACCTGTTTGCCGTTTTTAATGAATGTCTGGTTGAAGTCGTCCAGGTCCATGCGCACCAGGACATATTGTCCGCCGTGTCGCTTGATGTAGGCGATGCAGTCGTCTGCTGCCTTACAGAAATAGCGTTGCCCACCCAGTCCGGTGATTTCGTCTACGGCGGCCTGGCGCTCGAGCTTGGCTTCAGTGTTGGTCAGTTTGCTGCTGGTTTGTTTGAAATTGACATGCGCCTTGGCGCGTGCCTGTAATTGGATGGATTCGAAGGGTTTGCTGATGAAATCACTGGCGCCGCGTTCCAGTGCCTGTTGTTTGGCCGCGTCGTCATCCTCTTTACCGGTAATGATGATGACCGGCATGTCCTGCAGGCGCGGATCATCCGAGCCACGCATGCGGCCAAGCAGACCATAACCGTCCAGGTAGGGCATGGACAGGTCAGTGAAGACCACCTGGATCGAATCATCATTGATCAACAGGGTCCAGGCATCTTCGCCGTGTTCGGCCTCGATGACGTCATAGTCCTTGCCCAGGATCTTTTTGATGGCGACCCGCATCACCCGGGAATCGTCTACGGCCAGAATGCGGGGTTTGTCGGGGCTAGCACTCATTTGATAATTTTGCTTATTATTCGTTTCAAGAAGGATACACCAGAATGTATTGCATGGTCATATTGACGGTCACTGGCGTTAACACTTGAACAAATCGGGGAGCAGATGCGTCACATTCAGAGATTTTCGCTGTTTCTGCTGGTGCTGCCCGGGCTTGTCCTTGCCGAACAGTCTGGCGCTGACCATCGACGTCTGGCTGCCAGCCCCGGCATTAGCGCAGGCCAGAGCCAACAATTAAGCCGGGATCCTGACTGGCGGGTAAGGCGTGCGCTGGCAAGCAATCGGCACACCCCGCCTCCACTGCTCGAACTGCTTGCCCATGATAATAATGTGCATGTACGCATCGCGGTTGCCACCAACCTCAGTAGCCGAGAATCAACCCTTCTCCTGCTTGCGCAGGATCAGTCGACCGCCGTGCGCAGTGTCGTTGCCCGTTTCGAATATGTGCCGGTGAGCGCCCTCGGGCTGCTGGCCAGGGACGCCAATGCCGATATTCGGCTGGAAGTGGCCAGGAACCTGAATGCCAGCAGACAGATTCTCCGACGCCTGTTACACGATAGCCAGCCGGAGGTAGCCAGTGCCGCAGCGGCCGCCTGGCAGCGTCAGGCCAGCGATGCAGACCGGAACTGATACTCTCGAAACCCCCGAATATCTCTTGTTTTGCCGAATATCGCCGCTTTTAACTCCCAGTTCAGTCCTTTTTAGCTTTAACAATGACCGCTGGCTGTTCGCCTTCGCAGATTAAAGATCGCCCCGCTAATTGTCGTTAAAGGAGGTGCGCCCCGCCAGAGGGGACAGAATTTAACCCGATGACAGGCAGGACGATATCGATGCAGCCGGCACAAAAACAGATAAAAACCACTCCCTATGACCTCGTTTCAGGTGTTGTTCGCCTGGTTTCCCTGCCTGAAGTGTGTATCCGGGTTAACGAGATGCTGGAAGACCCGCGCATCAATGCCTCAGACATTGGCAAGGTCATCAGCCAGGATACCGGCTTGACGGCCCGCCTGCTCAAGATCGTGAACAGCGCCTTTTATGGCTTTCCTTCCCGGATAGAGACCGTATCGCGGGCGGTGACCGTGATTGGCTTGCGCGAGTTGCGCGGACTGGTGCTGGCGGCATCTGCCGTTGAGGCGTTTTCCAAAATCCCCAATGACGTGCTGAACATGGTCAAATTCTGGCGCCACAGTGTCTACTGTGGGGTAGTCGCGCAATTGCTGGCCGACCGCTGCCATGTCCTGCACAGCGAGCGCCTGTTTGTCGCCGGGCTCTTGCAAAGTCGTGGCGCGTATGCGCAATGAAGAGCGTCCGGATCAGGACATTGAGCGCGAGATTTTTGGTTTCGACCATGCGGATGTAGGCGGTGAGTTGCTCAAGGTATGGCAAATGCCCAAGACCCTGACACAGGCTGTTTTGCATCACCATCGTCCCAATGAAGCCGAAGAGGCCATCATGGATGTATGCCTGGTACACATCGCTAACGGGATGACCATGATTGCCGAACAAGGTATGGACGTGGAGTCTCCGCTGGAACCGATCCACCCCTATGCCTGGCAGACAACCAAACTGGATCCGGCGGTGATGGATGAAATTTTCCAGCAGGCCGGTAACGTGTTCAGCGAAGCGCTGGAATCCATTCTGCCGCGCAGCTATCGTCCTTATTAATCGCTTTTTCTTCCTGTTGTAAAAATTTAACAATCAGCGCAGGTTTGAATACGTCAGCCTGCATATTTGCTGTTCTACGCTTTGTCAGTTTTCCTGTATTGGCGGTATAGTCTGTGTTTTGCAGCAGATGGATTAACCGACAGTGCCGATCAAGATAATCGCGGATCGAAATATTCCCCAGGTCGAGAAGGCGTTTGCCCATATCGGCGAGGTAGAACTGGTCGATGGGCGCCAGTTATGCGCCGATCAGTTATACGACACCCAGATCCTGGTGGTGCGTTCCGTTACACAGGTGAATCAGGCACTGCTGCAGGATAGTCCGGTACGCTTCGTTGGTTCGGCAACCATCGGCACCGACCATGTCGATCTCGATTACTTGCAACAACGCGGAATCGTTTTTCGCAATGCCCCGGGCTGTAATGCCGTATCTGCCGCAGAATACGTGGTGGCGGCATTGTTGAATTTTACGCGCAGGCATCAGGTTCTGCTGGAAGGTCTGGTGGTAGGTATCGTGGGCTATGGCAATGTCGGTTCACGTGTTGCCGCAAGGCTGTCGGCACTGGGCTGTGAAATACGGGCCTATGATCCCCCTCGCCAGCAACAGTTTAATGATCGTGATTATGTCAGCTGGGATCAAATTCAGGCAGCCGATGTGGTCACGGCACATGTCCCGCTGACCAAAGCGGGTGACTATCCGACCTATCAGATGTTCAATCAGGGCTTTTTTTCCGGTCTTCGGGATGATGCGTTGTTTATTAATACCTCTCGTGGCTGGGCGGTGGATGAACTTGCACTTAAACAGGTCCTGGCCACGGGTAAACCCCTGAACCTGATCCTGGATGTGTGGCAAAACGAACCGACTATTGACCTGGAGTTGCTGGCGCAAACGCATATTGCCACGCCGCACATTGCCGGCTACAGCGCGGAAGGCAAACATCGCGGACTGGAAACCATCTATCACGCAGCCTGCGAGTTTCTGGGCTACCAGCCACAATGGTCGCTGGCCGAGGCCTTGCCGCCACACTCGTTTGTGATCGAACCGAATTTGCAGCTGGATGATTTGAGTCTGGTGCACAGCCTGGTGACGCAAGCCTATGACATCGAACGGGATGATCGGGCCTTGCGCAAGGTGTGTGAGCTGCCCGAGGCGGAACGTGGTGCCGGCTTCGATGGCCTGCGCAAGCATTATCCTGTGCGGCGGGAATTTGCCTATCACCGGGTCATGTTACCGCGGCAACGGGACAAGCTGGCAAACTGTCTGTCGCGCCTGGGATTCACGATCCTGCACACTGCCGGACCCGCCAACGCGTAATTCACCATACGGTGTGGCAGCTGCTGTCACACCTTGCAAGGAGTCCTGTTATGCAGAGCATTGAACGCTTACTCGGAATCATGCAGCGCCTGCGTGACCCGGATAAAGGTTGTCCCTGGGATCAGGCCCAGACCTACCGGAGCATCGTGCCGCACACGCTGGAGGAGGCCTATGAGGTCGCGGATGCCATCGAACGGGAAGACTACGTCGAGTTGCGTGATGAACTGGGTGACCTGCTATTCCAGGTTGTGTTTTATGCCCAGCTCGCCAGCGAGGAAGGCCGTTTTGATTTTGCTGAGGTCGCGACCGCGATTGCCGACAAGCTGGAACGGCGACACCCTCACGTGTTCGCCGACAGCCATTTTGCCACGGCCGAAGAACAGACCCGGCATTGGGAGGACTTGAAAGCGCAGGAGCGCGCGCAAAAATCGGCTGAAGACAAACAGAGTATTCTAGACGGCGTTGCCCGTACTATGCCCGCGCTGTCACTGGCGCATAAGCTGCAAAAGCGCGCAGCCCAGGTCGGCTTCGACTGGCCTCATCATACTGACGTGGTCGCCAAGGTACAGGAGGAATTGACCGAGCTGGAACAGGACTGGACCGATCCCGATCGTCGGGAAGACGAGATCGGGGATGTCCTGTTTAGCGTGGTGAATCTGGCACGCCATGCCGGCTGCGATCCGGAACAGGCACTGCGTCGCGCCAGCCGGAAATTCGAGCGACGCTTTCGCGACATGGAAACAGTCTGTCATGCGCAACAGCGTCGTCTTGAGCAGTGCACGGCGGAGGAACTGGAAGCGCAATGGCAGGCGATCAAAAAAATGCACGATAACAGTGCATAATCCGTCTAAATTCTCGCCATATTATATTTATGCACATAATAAGTGCGTAAAATGTTCCCCGCTACTTTTCAATTCGCGTTAACTGTCTGAAATTATTAAAATGTGCGAAATTCATGAAGAAAGTATTGCCCCGCCTGGGCTGGTTTTGCGCATTATTGTCCATCAGTAGCACGGCGCTGGCAGCCCAACCCAGTGCCGGTGACACCGCCTGGATGCTGACCTCCACCGCATTGGTGCTGTTTATGACCATCCCCGGGCTCTCACTGTTTTATGCCGGCCTGGTACGTTCACGCAATGTCCTGTCAATCCTGATGCAATGCTTTGCCATTACCTGCATGGTCTCGCTGATCTGGGTGATATTCGGCTACAGCCTGGCCCTTAATCCGGCGCATCCGGTTGCGGGCAAGTGGCTGGGTAGCATGGGTAAGGTATTCTTGTCCGGCGTCAATGGTGACTCCCTGCACGGCACGATTCCCGAGTCGGTCTGGATCATGTTCCAGATGACCTTTGCGATCATCACGCCCGCCCTGATCGTGGGCGGTTTTGCCGAGCGCATGAAATTTTCTGCCATGATGTTGTTCAGTGGCCTGTGGCTGGTGATTGTTTATTTGCCGAGCTGCTACTGGGTGTGGGGTGGTGGCTGGCTGATGCAAAAAGGCCTGATCGATTTTGCCGGCGGTACCGTGGTCCACATCAATGCCGGTGTTGCGGCCCTGGTGACTGCCCTGTACCTGGGCAAGCGCAAGGGCTTTCCGACTCAGGCCATGCCGCCACATAACCTGACCATGACCGTGACCGGTGCCGGTATGCTGTGGGTGGGCTGGTTTGGTTTTAACGCCGGTTCGGCAGCGGCAGCAGGCGGTGCGGCAGGCATGGCCATGCTGGCGACGCACATCAGTGCCGCCGCCGGTGCCCTGGCCTGGATGACGATCGAATGGGTGCGCTATGGCAAACCCAGTGTGTTGGGTATCGTCACGGGCATGGTCGCGGGACTGGGTACCATTACCCCGGCGTCTGGCAGCGTAGGGCCGGCCGGAGCGATGATCATTGGCCTGAGCGCCGGCTTCGTCTGTTATTTCTCGACCCAGTTCATTAAGCGCTCGCTCCATATTGATGATTCCCTCGATGTGTTTCCGGTACATGGTGTCGGTGGCATGCTCGGGACTTTCCTGGTGGGCATTTTTGCCTTCGTACTGGGGGGAAATGGCGTCCTCAAACCGGGTGAAACCGTGGGCCATGCCATCATCCACCAGTTGGGTGTGCAGTTGACCGGTATCGTTGTCCACATTGTCTGGGCGGCGGTCCTGACTTACGTCATCATTAAAATTGTCGACATGCTGATCGGTGTCAGGGTCAGCAGCGATGAAGAGACGGAGGGGCTGGACTACACCCTGCACGGGGAAGTGGGATATCACGACCTCTGAGACTGTATTCAGGATTACCTGGAATACGGCAGCCGTTGCGAAACGGCTGCCGTTTTTTTCACTTTATGGATACCGAACCGCATGTTGGTGAACTCGTTGTGTTAATTTGTGTCTTCTTTTTATCCTGAAAACACGTAATACACGCGCAACAATACAAAAACGGGAAATCCCAGGAGTGCGAATGAAATCAAGGCCGGTGCTTGCTGTTCAGAAATCGTTGAACAATCCATATCAGATACATCTCAGGACAAACGTCCGGCACAGGCTTATCCAGGTGCTCGTATTTCTTTGCGGAATGATGGGGCTGGTGACGTTCAGTTATGCCCGGGTCAGCAACACCAGCAAGGTGGTACGTGCAACCCTCGCTAATGGGATGAAGGTGGTGATTGTGTCCAATCCCCTGGCGCCGGTGGTGACCACCGTGATTAACTATCGGGTAGGATCCAATGAGGCGCCGGCCGGTTTCCCGGGTACCGCGCACGCAACGGAACACATGATGTTTCGTGGCAGCAAGGGACTGTCGGCTAACCAACTGGCAGAGATTGCTTCTGACATGGGTGGGGATTTCGATGCCGATACCCAGCAGAGTGTAACCCAGTATTTCTTTACCATACCGGCAAAATACCTGAAGCTGGCATTGCACATCGAATCGATCCGCATGCAGGGCCTGTCACCCGATCCCAAGCTGTGGCAGCAGGAACGGGGAGCTATCGAACAGGAAGTGGCCCAGGACCTGTCCTCGCCGGAATACCTGGCCTACATTCGGGTCCTGGCTGCGCTGTTTAAGGGGACGCCCTATGCGCATGATGCCCTGGGCACGCGACCTTCGTTTAACAAGACCAGCTCGAAAATGCTCAGGGCGTTTCATCATCGCTGGTATACGCCGAATAATGCCGTGCTGATCATTGCCGGTAAGGTGGATCCGAGTGCAGCGCTCAAGCAGGTCAAGCAGCTGTTCGGCCACATTTCGCGTCGGGCATTGCCGGCGCGTCCTGAAATAAAATTGCAGCCGGTGAAGGCCGAGACCCTGCATTTCAATACTGATCAACCCAGTGGTACGGCCATGATTGCGTTTCGCATGCCCGGCTTCAACAGCCCTGATTATGCCGCGGCCGAGATCCTGGCCGATGTCCTGAGCAGCCAACGCAATGATCTGTACAACCTGGTGGTGCAGGGCAAGGCCCTGGATACCGGGTTTGATCTGAATGGGTTTGCCCCTGCCGGCATCGGCTATGCCTATGTTGCCTATTCCAAGGGCGCCAATGCCGAGCAGCTGCTTGCCGATGTGCGACATTTTCTCAAACGCAAACTCAAGGATGGGCTGTCGGCGGAACTGGTGAAGGCAGCACGTGTGCACGAGATTGCCCAGGCGGAATTCCAGAAGAATTCCATTTCGGGGCTGGCCATGGCCTGGTCGCAGGCCCTGGCGATCGAGGGACGGCAATCACCACAGCAGGATATCGATGCGATCAAACAGGTCACCCTGGCTGATGTGGATCGGGTTGCGCGCAAATATCTTGACCTCAAGCATGCCGTGACCGTTGTGCTGGCACCGGCGGCTTCCGGCAAGCCGGTGGCGAGCAAGGGCTTTGGCGGCCGTGAGTCGTTTGCCACGAGCAAGGTCAAGGCCGTCAGTTTGCCCAAGTGGGCAAGCAGCAAGTTACAAAAGGTATCCATTCCGCATTCAAATGTGCACCCAGTGGATATGAAACTGCCCAACGGGATTCGCCTGATTGTACAGCCTACCAGGGTCAGCGCGACCGTGAGCGTGTACGGACATATTCGTAATCGTGCGGATATGGAAGAACCCAGGGGACAGGAGGGCGTAAACCTGGTCCTGGGGCAGTTGTTCGGTTTTGGTACCCACAGTATGAATCGCCTGCAGTTCGAGAAGGCCCTGGACGATATTGCCGCCGATGAATCAGCCGGTACCTCGTTTAGTGTACAGGTCCTGCGTGCGCATTTTGATCGGGGTGTGCAGTTACTTGCCGATAATGAACTGCATCCTGCTTTGCCGGCCGGCGCTTTCAGAATTGTCCGACATCAGCTTGCCGGTTATCTCGCCGGGCGTAACGCCAGTCCCGGTTACCTGGTGTCCCGTGCCGTGCGCGCTTCATTATTCAAGGCTGGCGATCCAACCCTGCGCCAGGCCACGCCAAAGACGGTTCGGGCGCTGACACTCAAGGACGTGCAGGCCTATTTCAAACACGTCTATCGTCCCGATCTGACGACGATCGTCGTGATCGGGGATGTCACACCCAGGCAGGCGCGTGCCACTATCGAAAAATATTTTGGTGCCTGGAAGGCACATGGCGCCAAACCGCAAACCCTGTTGCCACCGGTCGCGTTAAGTAAACAGAGCACGACCACGGTGCCCGATCGCAGCCGGGTCCAGGACAAGGTCGTGGAAATCGAAACCCTGGGGCTGAAACGTTCCAACCCGGATTACTATGCCCTGCAACTGGGTAATCATGTGCTCGGTGGCGGGTTCTATTCCACCCGGCTGTATCAGGACCTGCGGGAAAATACCGGCCTGGTTTATTACGTCTCGTCGGCATTCCAGGTTGGCAAGACCCGTGCGATCTACCAGGTCAGTTATGCCTGTGATCCGCCCAACGTGTCACGTGCCAGCGCGATCATCAACCGTGACCTGAAGGCAATGCAGGCCACGCTGGTCACACCCGCCGAACTGCACAATGCGCGTGCCTCTTTGTTGCGCGCCATTCCGTTGTCAGAGTCGAGTACGAACAGTATCGCGATGGGCCTGCTGGACCGGGCGACCCGGGACCTGCCGCTGAATGAACCCCTGATCGCGGCAAAATATTATGCACATCTGTCCGCGGCGGATATCAAGCAGGCCTTCGCCAAATGGGTACGACCCAAGGCATTGGCTCAGATTGTCCAGGGCCCGGCACCGCATTAGGCTTTTGCCAACCGAATAAAGCGCAGCTTAGCTCGCATTGCTGCAGGTTGTGGCCTGTGATGACAGCATAAGCCTGTCAGCCACAGTGATCGCTTATCCCCCGGCACGGCGAAACTGCCCGATTCATCCCGGTTACCGAGCCAAATACTGGCTGACTGGATGCCTGCGTGGCAGTGGGGGTTCGCAAAGGGGCAGGATTACGGACATGTCGGCAACTTGTCCCAGGCGGGCAAGCTGCGCAAATACGCTCTTTCAGGCGTGACCAGGCTGCTGGCCGGGCACTGGAAATCCCACCGGGCCTTCGCTACCATTGCCAGCCCTGATTACACACTGACCAGTTCATGCCCAAGCTGTACATCAAAACCTTCGGTTGCCAGATGAACGAGTACGATACTGCCAAAATGGCAGAGGTGCTCAGGGCCTCCCATGGCCTGGAGCTGGCGGAGACGCCGGAGCAGGCTGAGGTGCTTTTGCTGAATACCTGCTCGGTGCGGGAGAAGGCCCAGGAAAAGGTGTTCTCCCAGCTCGGGATGTGGCGGCCCCTGAAAGAACGCAATCCGGCGGTGGTCATCGGGGTTGGCGGCTGTGTTGCCAGCCAGGAAGGCGAGGCCATTCTGCAACGTGCGCCCTACGTCGACCTAGTCTTCGGGCCGCAGACCCTGCACCGCCTGCCACAAATGCTGGATGAGGTGCGCAGTCAGCGTTTACCCAGTATCGATATCAGTTTCCCGGAGATAGAAAAGTTCGATCACCTGCCCGAACCCCAGGCGGAAGGACCGTCGGCCTTCGTTTCCATCATGGAGGGCTGTTCTAAATACTGTACATTTTGTGTGGTTCCCTATACCCGGGGTGAAGAAGTCAGCCGGCCGTTTGATGATGTGATCGCGGAAGTCGCGCAACTGGCGACCCAGGGTGTACGCGAGGTGACCCTGCTGGGCCAGAACGTCAATGCCTACCGGGGGGAAATGCACGACGGTGGGGTAGCTGACCTGGCCCTGTTGATTCGCTACATCGCGGCCATCGACGGTCTGGATCGCATCCGCTATACCACGTCCCACCCCATTGAAATGAGCGACAGCCTGATCCAGGTATACGCCGAGGTCCCCGAGCTGGTCAGCCACCTGCATCTGCCGGTGCAAAGCGGGGCCGACCGGATTCTGGCCCTGATGAAGCGCAAGCACACGGTCCTGGAATACAAGGCGAGCATCCGCAAGCTGCGTGAGGCCCGTCCGGATATCTCCATTTCCTCAGATTTTATCGTGGGATTTCCCGGGGAAACGGATACCGATTTTGCTGCCACCATGGACCTTATCGCTGAGGTGGGATTCGACACCTCATTCAGCTTCATTTACAGCCCACGACCGGGTACCCCGGCCGCCGGGCTGCCCGACGACGTGCCCGTGGAGGCCAAAAAACAACGCCTGCAAATCCTGCAGACCCGCATTAGCCAGCAGGCCCGGGCCATCTCGGCCGCCATGGTTGGCACCTGCCAGCAGGTGCTGGTGACCGGCCCATCCAGGAAAGATCCGGGCCAACTTTGCGGCCGCACGGCCAACAATCGTGTGGTAAACTTTATAGGACAGCCTGGATTGATAGGTGATTTTGTCAACGTGAACATAACCGAAGCCCTGCCCAATTCCCTGCGTGGTGAGCTTGTTGCCACGTCTCAACCTGCGATTAACGCACGCTAAACCACGCCCTCAAGTTGAACACTGCAGCTAACTTTTCCGACATCGTTCTGGAACCGGCAGATAACCACAGACTGGCCAACCTGTGCGGCCAGTTCGATGAGCATCTGCGCCAGATCGAGCGCCGCCTCGGGGTCGAGGTCAACAATCGCGGTAACGTGTTCCGGGTGATCGGCGAGGCGCGCTCGGTCCAGGCCACCGGGGAGTTGCTGCGTGATCTGTATCGCAGTACTGACAGCGAAATCCTCAACCCCCAGCGCATTAACCTGTACCTGCAGGAAGCCGGTGTTGACGCCCTGCTGGAAGAGATGGCACAGACCAACGAAGAGGTCTCGATCAAGACCAAACGTGGCGTCATCCGCGGGCGTGGTCCGCACCAGATCGGCTATTTAAGAGCTATCCAGCAGCAGGACATCAGTTTCGGTATTGGCCCGGCCGGTACTGGCAAAACCTATCTCGCTGTGGCCTCGGCGGTGGATGCCATGGAGCGTGACAAGGTGCGGCGTCTGATCCTGACCCGCCCGGCAGTGGAAAGCGGCGAGCGTCTGGGCTTTCTGCCCGGCGACCTGAGTCAGAAGATCGACCCCTACCTGCGGCCCTTGTATGACGCCCTGTACGAAATGCTCGGCTTCGAGCAGGTAGCGCGTCTGATCGAACGTAATGTCATCGAAGTGGCACCGCTGGCCTTCATGCGTGGCCGCACACTGAACGACTCCTTTATTATTCTTGATGAGGCCCAGAACACCACGGTGGAACAGATGAAAATGTTCCTGACCCGGATTGGCTTTGGTTCCACCTGCGTGATTACCGGGGACGTGACCCAGGTCGACCTGCCGCGTGGCCAGCAATCCGGGCTGCGTCATGTGATCGATGTGCTCAAGGACGTCGACGGCATTAACTTCACCTTTTTTACGGCCAAAGACGTGGTGCGTCACCCGCTGGTGCAGCGCATCGTGACGGCCTATGAACGTGTTGGCCAGGAAACTGGCACAACTAAACAGTAACATGGAACTGCATCTCGATTTACAGATTGCCCTGGATACCAGTGGCTATAGTCTGCCCACTGAAGCGCAAATCCGGCAGTGGCTGAACGCTGCCCTGGACGGGCGCCTGTCGCAAGCCGAGCTGACTATCCGGGTTGTCGATGAGGTCGAAAGCGAACAACTGAATCTGCAATACCGTCATAAATCAGGTCCTACCAACGTGCTGTCGTTTCCATTTGAATCCGATGTGCCAATGGACATTCCGCTGCTGGGTGATATTGTTATCTGTGCGCCGGTTGTCGCGCGCGAAGCGCTGGAGCAGCACAAGGATCTGTTATTGCACTGGGCACATATTATCCTGCACGGTACTTTGCATTTGCTGGGTTACGACCATATATCCGATGCAGATGCTGAAAAAATGGAACGTATAGAAATTCAGTTAATGCAACAACTTGGTTTTCCCAACCCCTACGAGGTAAGCACACAACCATGAGCGAGGACCGATCGGGTCGCCCCAGCGGGGCGAACGGCAAGGACGATAAAAACGGGCGTTCCTGGATCGAACGGTTAGGACATTTTCTGCAAATCGATCCGAAGAATCGCGAGGAACTGTTGTCGGTATTGCGCGAGGCGCAGGACAACCAGATCATCGACCTGGATGCACTGGCGATGATCGAAGGTGTGCTGCAGGTATCCGAAATGCAGGTGCGCGACATCATGATTCCTCGGGCGCAAATGGTGGTAGTGCAACGCGACATGAGCATGCAGGAAGTCCTGCCGATCGTGGTGGATGCGGCCCACTCCCGCTATCCGGTAGTGGGCGAGAATCGTGACGAGGTGATCGGTATCCTGCTGGCCAAGGATCTGTTGCCGTATTTTCAGCTGGGCACCCAGGAAAAATTCAATCTGAAAGAAATTATGCGGCCGGCCGGATTTATTCCGGAAAGTAAACGTCTTAATGTGTTATTAAAGGAATTTCGTGCCAGTCGTAATCATATTGCCATTGTCGTAGACGAGTATGGTGGTGTGGCCGGCATGGTGACAATCGAAGACGTGCTTGAGCAGATCGTGGGCGAGATCGAGGATGAACATGATTACGAAGATGATATCTATATCATGGAGCACAACGCCCACCACGCAACAGTCAAGGCAATTACACCCATTGATGAATTCAATGAACATTTCAGTGCAGAATTCAGTGATGAAGAATTCGATACTATCGGTGGGTTGATCATGAGTAAACTTGGTCATTTACCCAAGCGTGGCGAGCGGGTTTACCTGGGCGGGTTTAACTTCAAGGTATTGCGTGCCGATGGCCGACGGGTCCATTTGATCCAGGTGAAACGCGAGAAACAAAATGAAGATATCACGACCGCCGAAAGCAGCGATCGTGCTCAGGAATAAATACCACCTCTTCTACGAATGTCTGGCCGTGCTCAGTGGTGCACTGTTGCCACTGGCGTTTGCGCCGGTAAACTGGTTTTTTCTGGCCGTGTTCTCGCCGTTGCTGGCCTTTTTCAGCTGGCATGGCGTACGCCCGGGCGTGGCGGCAAGACGCGGTTTACTGTTCGGACTGGGTTTCTTTGGCGTCGGTGTATCCTGGGTTTACGTGGCAGTAGCCGATTACACGCCCGGCATTACCAGGTTACACCTGTTTGGCGAAGCCATTTCCCCCGAAGGTATCCTGGTCGCCGGCCTGTTTGTCGCATTACTCTCATTATTTATTACCCTCCAGGCTTATCTGGGGGCACGTCTGCAGCATCGCTTATCCCTGGCCTGGCACGGACTGGTATTCGCCACGGTGTGGATGCTGTTTGAATGGTTGCGTGGCTGGGTGCTGACCGGCTTCCCCTGGCTGGACCTGGGTTATAGCCAGATCATTTCACCCCTGGCGGGGTATGCACCCGTATTAGGCAGTTATGGCGCATCACTGATGGTGGTACTGACCGCCGCCGGCCTCTGGCAATGGCTGCAACGGCGAGACCGCTTCGGCTATGGTTTACTGGTCGGCTTACTGGTGATCTGGCTTGGCGGTTGGGGACTGACTTTTATCAAATGGTCACATCCAACGGGCAAGCCGATCAAGGTCGCCCTGGTGCAGGGTAACCTGCCTCAGCTAACCAAATGGGACCCATCCAAGATACTTTATCGCCTGGATTTTTATGCTGACCTGTCCAGGCCTTACTGGGGTAAGGTGGATGCCATCGTCTGGCCGGAAAATGCCATGACGATCTTCTGGCAGGATGCGCCGCAGCAATATCGCAAAGACCTGGAACAGCATGTTAAACAAAGCGGGACTGATCTTGTCATTGGTCTGCCGTATGAGAATGAAAAGACCGGCCAGTATTACAGTAGCCTGCTGGTCCTGGGCAAGACCCCGGGTGTTTACAACAAGCGTCACCTCGTGCCGTTTGGCGAGTATGTGCCGCTGGCATCGGAATTGCGGGGATTGATCAAGTTCTTTAACCTGCCTATGTCCAGCTTCAGTCCTGGTGCGCCGGATCAGAAACACCTTGAGATCGCCGGCCAGCCCATGGCACCTTCCATTTGTTACGAAGATGCTTTCGGCAGTGAATTGCTCAGATTTCTGCCACAGGCCACGGTACTGATTAACGGGAGTAATAACGCCTGGTACGGTCGTTCGCTGGCACCCTACCAGCATTTACAGATCTCCAGTATGCGGGCCCTGGAAACCTCACGTGAGGAGATCCGAGCCACGACCACCGGTATCTCGGCGCTGGTCAATCAGCATGGCCGCGTGATCAAGCGATCCCCGGAATTTAAAAGCTACGTCCTGACCGGGAAAGTGCAACCGCGACAGGGTGCAACACCGTACGTGCGCACAGGCAACTGGCCGGTGGTGAGTCTGATCTTCGTCCTGCTGGGCATCCTCGTTCTCCGTAGTCGTTGGTCCCGCCAACCAGATAACGTGAACTGATACCTGTTGGCGGGTTTTACCTGCGTCCGTGGGCGTCCGGCATTTCGCCAACCCGCCTGATCGGGTATGCTTTATGTCCCCAGATAAGGTAAACAACAGACAGAAAATAATCATGCAAGAGCAGTATCATCCGGAACAGATCGAAGCCGAAGTCCAGGCATACTGGCAAAAAAATAAATCCTTCAAGGTCGAGGAAGACCCGGACAAGGAAAAATTCTATTGTCTGTCCATGTTTCCGTATCCCAGTGGCCGTCTGCACATGGGCCATGTGCGTAACTACACCATCGGTGACGTGATCAGTCGTTATCAGCGCATGCTGGGCAAGAATGTATTGCAGCCCATGGGCTGGGACGCCTTTGGCTTGCCCGCGGAGAATGCCGCGATGAAGAATAACGTGCCACCGGCCAAATGGACGCGTGAAAATATCGACTATATGCGCGGTCAGTTGCAACGCCTGGGTCTGGGTTATGACTGGGATCGTGAACTGGCCACCTGTGATCCCGAATATTATCGCTGGGAACAGTGGTTGTTTACCCGCCTGTTCAAAAAGGGCCTGGTCTATAAAAAGACTTCGCCAGTGAACTGGTGTCCGAATGACATGACCGTCCTCGCCAATGAACAGGTGGTGGATGGCAAATGCTGGCGTTGTGATACCGTGGTCGAACGCAAGGATATCCCGCAATGGTTCATGAAGATTACCGATTATGCCGGGGAATTGCTCGCTGACCTGGATCAGCTCGATGGCTGGCCGGAACAGGTCAAGACCATGCAGCGCAACTGGATTGGTCGTTCCGAAGGTGTCGAAGTGGTGTTCACGCTGGTCGACACCTATGAACCGATCAAGGTTTTTACCACCCGCCCGGATACGCTGATGGGCGTCACTTACCTGGCGCTGGCGCCGGAGCATCCGTTGGCTCAGCGTGCGGGTGAACAGTATCCGAATGTCGCCGCCTTCATCAAGGAATGCCTGAGTATGGGCACGGCCGAGGCCGTGGTCGAGACCATGGAAAAGAAAGGCATGGATACCGGTTATAAGGTGGTACACCCAATTACCGGCGAACACGTACCGGTGTTTATCGCCAACTTTGTCCTGATGGGCTACGGTGAAGGCGCAGTGATGTCGGTGCCAGCGCACGATCAACGGGACTGGGAATTTGCCCAGAAATACGGGCTGCCGATCCGCCAGGTGATTGCCCCCAAGGATGGCAGTGAAGTGAACCTCAGGCAGGCGGCCTTCGTGGAAAAAGGGGAGCTGATCAATTCCGGAGCGTTCGACGAGATGAGTTCACAACAGGCCTTCGAAGCTATTGCCGAGGTCCTGTATAACAAAAAGCGCGGCCGTAAACGCACTACCTGGCGCCTGCGCGACTGGGGTGTGTCACGCCAGCGCTACTGGGGCGCGCCGATCCCGATCATCAATTGCAATAAATGCGGGGAAGTGCCGGTTCCGGACCATGACCTGCCGGTGCGCCTGCCCGAAGACGTCAGTTTCGACGGCATTGGTTCACCGATCAAAAAGCTGCCGGCGTTTTACCAGACCACCTGTCCCAAGTGCGGCGGCAAGGCCGAGCGTGAGACCGATACCTTCGATACCTTCATGGAATCGTCCTGGTATTTCGCCCGTTATGCCTGTCCTGACAACGACAAGGCCATGCTGGATGAACGTGCCAATTACTGGCTGCCGGTGGATCAATACATTGGCGGGATTGAGCACGCCATCCTGCACCTGCTGTATTCGCGGTTTTATAACAAACTCATGCGCGACATTGGCCTGGTCAACTCGGACGAGCCTTTCAACAATTTGCTGACCCAGGGCATGGTGTTAAAAGACGGCGCCAAGATGTCCAAGTCCAAGGGCAACACCGTGGACCCGCAGGCCCTGATCGAACAATACGGCGCGGACACCGCACGCCTGTTCATCATGTTTGCGGCACCGCCGGAACAAAGTCTGGAATGGTCAGATACTGCGGTGGAAGGCGCATTTCGTTTCCTGCGCCGGGTCTGGCGCCTGGTTTATGATCACGTACAGCAGGGACCGGCAACGCCGGTACAGGCTAGCGGGTTAAGCGACAGGCAAAAAACGATACGTCGTCATACCCACAGCACTATCGAGAAATTCTCGGATGACGTGGGCCGGCGTTTTACCTTTAACACCGCCATTGCATCTGTGATGGAACTGCTGAATGTCCTGAGCAAGGCCGACGATCAGAGCGAGCAGGGGCGTGCCGTGATGCAGGAGGCGCTGGAGACAGTGGTCCTGCTGTTATCACCTATCGTGCCGCATATCTGTCATGCCTTGTGGCAGCAATTACGTCCCGAGGCCGGACCCGTGATGGGGATGGCCTGGCCCCAGGTCGACAAGCAGGCACTGGTGCGTGACAGTATTGAACTGGTAGTCCAGGTCAATGGCAAGCTACGTGGGCGGGTGAGTGTTGCCACCGATGCGGATCGCAATGAAGTCGAGGCGGCAGCGATGGCCGATGACAACGTGAAACGCTTTATCGAGGGATTGGCGATTGCCAAGGTCATTGTAGTCCCCGGCAAGCTGGTGAACATCGTTGTTAAATAGAACTCTCCTGCCGCTGTTGCTGGCAGGTTGCCTGGCTGCCTGTGGTTTTCACCTGCGTGGTCCGGCTTCGCTGCCGGCGGTGCTCAAGCAAACGCACATCAAGGGGGTGGCCGAATTTGATCCCCTCCGGCTGGAACTCAAACGGGTATTAACGAATGCTGGGGCGCAGGTGTTGCCTGCCGAAGCAAAAACGCCGTCGGCAATCGTTATCAGCAACGTGAATTATGCGCGGCGGGTATTGTCTGTGGATGCGCAGGGGCGGGCGGCGGAATACGCTCTGAATTATTCTTTCTTTTTCCAGGTCAACGATGCCTCCGCTAAGATACTGGTACCACGGCAGCAGATACGGATCAGCCGCGATTTTCGCTTTGATCCCAACGCGGTATTGGCCAAGGACAGTGAGGAGCAGCAGATTCGCACGGAAATGATCCGGCAGTCGGTTCGCCTGTTGATGCGGCGGGTTGATGCTACCATGCAACAGAAACAACCCTGATATGCGCTTGCGTTTTGAATCACTAGCCGGCCATGTGCAGAAGCCATTGTTGCCGATTTACTGGATCAGTGGGGACGAACCTTTCCAGCTGGATGAGGCCTGCCGGTTGTTACGCCAGGCGGCACAACAGCAGGGTTACAGTGAACGCCAGGTCTACCATGTCGATCGTGGTTTCGACTGGGAGCAGCTTCGCCAGAGTGCAGATAGCCTGTCATTATTTTCTGAACGTAAATTGATCGAGCTGCGTTTGCCTTCGGGCAAACCGGGTACGGATGGCAGCAAGGTCTTGCAAGGCTATGTGAGTCATATCCCGGACGATACGCTGCTATTTGTCATCAGTGGCAAGCTGGAATCCGCCAGTCAGAAGAGCAAATGGTTTAATGCTGTAGAGCAGGCCGGCGCTGTTATACAGGTCTGGCCGATCGAAGCGGCGCGATTACCGCAATGGTTGGGGCAACGCCTGCAGCAGCGTGAGATGCAGGCCACGCCGGCAGTCCTGCGCCTGCTGGCCGAACGCAGTGAAGGTAATCTGCTGGCAGCGGATCAGGAACTGGAAAAACTCCGCCTGTTATATGGTCCGGGCCAGCTGGACGTCGACCAGGTACAGGCGGCTGTGACCGACAGTGCGCGCTTCGATGTCTTCGGCCTGGTTGACGTGGCCCTGCTCGGTCATCAGGAACGGGTCTGCCGCATGTTGTTTGGACTGCGTGGCGAAGGGGTTGAGCCGGTCCTGGTTTTATGGGCGCTGGAGCGTGAAATCCGTGCCCTGGCACAGATGGCACGTCTGACTGCCGATGGTACCGGAGTCGACCAGGCAATGGCCTCCCAGCGTGTCTGGGAGAAACGCAAGCCACTGATACGTAAGGCTTTATCCCGATACCCGGCCAGTCAGTGGGAGCGCCTGCTGCTGCGTTGCGGAAGCCTGGATCGCCTGATTAAAGGCCAGGAAACGGGCAGAGTCTGGGATGAATTGTTAGAATTAGGCTTGAATATGGCCGGACGTCCGGCCATGACGGCATAGTGGAACAGGTATGGACATCAAACTGGATATCAAACAATACATGTCCCAGCTGGGACAGCAGGCGCGCGGGGCTTCCCGCGTTTTGGCGCGGGCCCAGACCCGGCAGAAGAATGCCGCCTTGCAGGCCATTGCCGAGAGCATCGCCAGCCAGCGCGATCAGATCCTGGCCGCAAATCGTCAGGATCTGGATGCCGGCCGGGCCAAGGGCCTGGACGCGGCATTGCTGGACCGGCTTGAACTCAATGACGCCCGGATCGAGGCCATGATCGAGGGTATCCACCAGATTGCCGCCTTGCCCGACCCGGTCGGCGAGGTCAGTGAGCTCAAATACCAGCCTTCTGGAATCCAGGTCGGGAAGATGCGGGTACCGCTGGGCGTGATCGGGATTATTTACGAGTCGCGGCCCAATGTGACCATCGATGCCGCCGCGCTGTGTATGAAGTCAGGCAATGCCGCGATCCTGCGCGGCGGTTCCGAGGCCCTGCATTCCAACCAGGCCCTGGCCGGTTGTATCCAGTCAGGCCTCAAATCCGCCGACCTGCCTGCGACCGTGGTCCAGGTGATTGAGACAGCAGATCGCAGCGCGGTGGGCGAATTGATTACCATGTCCCAGTATGTGGATGTGATCGTGCCGCGAGGAGGCAAGGGGCTGATCGAACGGGTCAGTGCCGAAGCACGTGTCCCGGTGATCAAGCACCTGCATGGTGTCTGTCATGTGTATATTGATGGCCATGCCGACCTCGACAAGGCCACCCGGATCGCCTTTAACGCCAAGACCCAGCGCTATGGCACCTGCAATACCATGGAGACCTTGCTGGTGGATTCGGCGGTTGCTGCCCAGGTCCTGCCGCCCCTGGCACAACTATATATAAAGGAAGGGGTGGAACTGCGGGGTTGCCAGCAGACCTGTTCCCTGGTGAGCGAGTGTAAACCGGCAGACAGTGAAGACTGGGATACCGAGTATCTTGCCCCTATCCTGTCTATACGCGTGGTACAGGGCATGGACGAGGCCATCGAGCATATTCACCGGCACAGTTCGGGTCATACCGAGGCCATCGTCACCGAGAATTACAGCCGGGCGCGGCAATTCCTGACCGAAGTGGATTCCTCGTCAGTCATGGTCAATGCCTCCACCCGTTTTGCGGATGGCTTTGAATATGGCCTGGGTGCGGAAATCGGCATCAGCACGGACAAGATTCATGTACGTGGCCCGGTAGGACTCGAAGGGCTGACTTCACAAAAATATATTGTCTTCGGCGATGGAAATATTCGCGGCTGAAGCGGTTAACGGGTTTTGATGATTGGCATCTACGGCGGTACCTTCGACCCCGTTCACTACGGTCACCTGCGGCCGGCCCTGGAAGTCTACGAGGACTTTGCCCTGTCCGAGCTGCGCTTTGTTCCCTGTGGTCAGCCTCCCCATCGCCGTGCCCCGCAGGCCAGCCCGGCACAACGCCTGGCTATGGTCGAGCGTGCCATCGCCGGCTTGCCCGGGTTTATTGCCGATGATCGTGAAATCCGGCGTGGTGGTACCTCCTATATGATCGATACCCTGCGTAGCCTGCAGGCGGAGGCGGGTGGCCAGTCATTGTGTTTGATCCTGGGCGTGGATGCCTTTGCGGCTTTTCATACCTGGCACGACTGGCAAGATATCCCGAGACTGTGCAATTTGCTTATTATGCACCGCCCGGAGTTTGAACCGGGGCAGGTGATTCAGGATGGAGAGTTGCAACAACTGGTGAACGACAGACAAGTACACGATCGGGCACAGTTCAGAAACAGCCATAGCGGTAAACTGATATTTTATCCGGTAACACAACTGGATATTTCTTCAACCCGCATACGGGCCGCAATCAGTCAGGGCCGTAATATACGTTTCCTGTTACCGGATGCGGTTATTTCAGTCATCGAGCAGGAAGGCATTTATCAATAAGAGGTTAGTGTGGAAAGTGAGGCATTAAAGCAACTGGTTATAGAGGCATTGGAAGATGTCAAGGGTATCGATATTCGCGCGCTGGATGTGAGCGACAAGACCAGTATTACCGACGTGATGGTGATCGCAAGCGGCAACAGTAATCGCCAGGTCAAGGCCCTGTCTGATTCCGTGATCGAGCATTGCAAGAAAGCCGGTGTCACGATTTACGGGAGTGAAGGTACCGACACCGGGGAATGGGCCCTGGTCGATCTGGGCGATGTTGTGGTGCATATCATGCAGCCTTCCATTCGTGATTTTTACAACCTGGAAAAACTCTGGGGTGATGACAGTCCGACTTCTATGCCGCAGGACAAAAATGCCTGAAGCCTGCGGTGCAACAGCACTATCCAGATCATGATGAGCTGAAAGGTTAGCGGCTTGTGCGAGTGCATATTATCGCCATCGGAGATCGTATGCCTGCCTGGGTCGAGCAGGGTTACCAGGAATATGCCAAACGCCTGGGCTCCGAACTACAGTTGCATCTGCATGAAATACCGGCAGAAAAGCGCGGTAAAAATGCCGATATCAGGCGTATTATGCAAAAAGAAGGCGAGCGCATGTTACAGGCGATACCCGCTGGCAGCGAGGTCATTGCCCTCGACCGGGAGGGCAGGATGTTGTCGACGGAAATGCTGGCGGAGCATTTCAGGCAATCGCTGGCTTCGGGGCGCGATATGGCATTGCTGATTGGGGGGCCGGAAGGCCTGGCAGAGGCCTGCCTGCAACGTGCGCAGTTGCGCTTATCTTTTTCAGCCATGACGTTTCCGCATCCTCTGGTGCGGATTATCCTGGCCGAACAGATCTACCGTGCTTATTCGATACTGAAACAACATCCCTATCACAAGTAGTCGCATGGCCGATATTGATCTCTACCTGGCTTCCGCTTCACCCCGTCGCCGCGAACTATTACGGCAACTCGGCGTAAATTTTACCGTACGTGTGGCCGATATAGCGGAGATTATGCAGGAGGGCGAATCAGCCGAGCACTTTGTACAACGCCTGGCCAGCGAAAAGGCACACCGGGTCCGGGATTCACTGCCAGCGGAACAACAATTACCGGTGCTGGGGGCGGATACGGTCGTCATGGTCGACGACCGGATCCTGGGCAAGCCGGTCTCACGGGAGGATGCCCTGGAAATGCTGCGTTTGTTGTCAGGCCGTAGCCACCAGGTACTGACCGGTGTGGCGCTGGTTAGTCAGCAACATTCAGTTTGTGTTAATGTCAGCGAGGTACGTTTTCGACATCTGACAACACCGGAGATTGAAACGTATTGGCAGACTGGTGAGCCGGCTGACAAGGCCGGAGCCTATGCCGTCCAGGGATATGCCGCCGCATTTATCGAGCACCTCAGCGGCAGCTATTCCGGGATCATGGGGCTACCACTTTACGAGACAAGCCAGTTGCTCCTGCAACAGGGAATTCCAATCTGGCAAACGGTGACGGTCGATCATGAGTGAAGAATTGTTAATAAATGTAACACCACAGGAAACCCGCATCGCCTTTGTCGAAAACGGCGTGTTACAGGAAGTGTATATCGAAAGGGCCCGCAAGCGTGGCCTGGTGGGCAATGTGTATAAAGGCGTGGTTTGCCGCGTGTTACCCGGGATGCAGGCTGCGTTTGTCGAGATCGGGCTGGATCGTACCGCCTTCCTGCATGCTTCAGACATTGTACAGGCGGCGGACGAGGAAGATGACAGCCTTGAACCCAAACCGGAAAACCAGATCGTCAATTTGTTGCGCGAAGGTCAGGAAGTGGTCGTGCAGGTCGTCAAGGACCCCATGGGCAGTAAAGGGGCCCGCCTGACCACACAGATTTCGATTCCCTCACGTTACCTGGTGTTTATGCCAGGGGCACAGCATATCGGCGTTTCCCAGAAAATTGAGGACGCCGTGGAGCGGCAACGACTCAAGGATATTATTACCCGGCTGGCTCCCGAGTTTGAACCAGGTGGCTACATTGTCAGAACCGTGGCCGAGGGGGTGGATGAAGATGATTTGCTGCGTGATATACGCTTTTTACAGAAGCTATGGCTGGCCATTGGTGAAAAGGCAAAAACCGAACCTGATTACGCCCTGGTACATGAAGATCTGCCCCTGGCCATGCGCACCATGCGTGACCTGGGCGACACTGACCTGGAAAAAATACGCATTGATTCGCGAGAGACCTATGATCGAATCAAGAAATTTGCCGGAAAATTTATTCCGCAACTTGAACCCTGTGTGGAACACTATCCAGGCGAGCGGCCATTGTTCGATCTTTACGGGGTCGAAGATGAAATTCGCAAATCGCTGGAACATAAGGTCCAGCTCAAGTCAGGCGGTTATTTGATTATTGACCAGACCGAGGCGATGACCACCATTGACGTCAACACCGGTGCATTTGTCGGTCATCGGAATCTGGAGGAAACGATATTCAAGACTAACCTGGAAGCGACCCAGGCGATCGTGCGCCAGTTACGCCTGCGTAATCTTGGCGGTATCATCATTATCGATTTTATCGACATGAATGATCAGGACCACCGGCGTCAGGTACTGCGCGCACTGGAAAAAAACCTGGAGCGTGATCATGCCAAGACCCACATCAGCGAGGTCTCGTCCCTGGGCCTGGTCGAGATGACCCGCAAGCGGACCCGTGAATCTCTGGAACATATCCTGTGTGAGCCCTGTCCGACCTGCAGTGGACGTGGGACCCTAATGACGCCAGAGACTGTTTGCTATGAAATTTTTCGCGAAATCCTGCGTGAAGCCCGCCAGTTTGACGCACAACAATTACTGGTGCTCGCCTCGCAGACCGTTATTGACCTGCTGGTCGACGAGGAGTCTACCAGCCTGGCTGAGCTGGAAGAGTTTATCGGTAAACCGATTAAACTGCAGGTTGAATCTGAATATACCCAGGAGCAATTCGACGTCGTCCTGATGTGAGTAGCCTCAAAGAATCGCCGTCATGCAGCTAGTCAAATCCTGTTTGCGCTGGAGTTACCGGGTCTTCTGGTATTCGCTCGCGGCCACGATAATTACTCTGGCTATTGCAATTTCTCTGGTGCGTATCTTTCTGCCTGACGTCAAGGCATATCGGGGAAAAATCGAATACATCGCGAGCACCTTCCTGGGTCAGGAAGTGCACATCAAGTCCATGGATGCACGCCTCTCCGGTCTGACGCCGACGATTATATTTCGTGGTGTACGCATGCTGAGCGATAACGGTCAACACGAAATCATGCGATTTTCTGAAGCACGGCTTGGATTGAATTTATGGCAGAGCTTTAAAGAACAAAAAGCCATACCAGAAAGCTTCACAGTGTACGGCGTGAAATTAGGTGTTACCCGGCGCAAGGACAATACCCTGGTATTACAGGGCCTCAATATTGCGAGATTTGAGAAACAGATAAACAGCAACAAGGCTGCCGTAGATACGGAGTCCAGTGAACTGGCAAGCTGGCTGTTCAGACGCAGCCTGTTGTCGCTCAAACACAGCACGATCATCTGGCATGATGCACTGCGTGGCAACAAGACGATGCGTTTTAATGATGTAAATATTGATTTACGTAATGATGGAGATCGCCACCAGTTTACCGGAACAGTCAGTTTGCCAAGGCCGATGGGTAATTCACTCGCCATTGCCTTCGATTTTAGCGGCAATATTCTCAATCCTAAGCAATGGCAGGGCAGATTTTATATCAGCGGGCGACAGTTACAGATCCAGAACTGGGGGATTAAGCCTGCCATTTTTCATTCGGTATTGATATGTGGGGACAATGGCACGAGGGAAAAATAACTGCACTGACGGCAAATGTCAGGGCAGACAAGTTTCAATTAAGTCTTCCCGGCAATGACAAGCCTCTGTCAGTCAAATCACTTTCCGGGCTTTTCCACTGGCAGCATCAGGATAATGGCTGGCGTCTGAATGTCGATAACTTGCAATATGCTACAGCGGCTCACGTCTGGCCGCGAACCCGTATGCAGGTGCAGTATGCTGATCAAGATGGGCATGCCGACGTCACCGCCTACAGCAGCTATTTGCGGTTGTCCGATAGTGTTGAACTGTTGCAAAAATTAAACTTGCTGGATAAGCCTGTAAGGCAAAGACTCAAAAAATTAGCCCCTCGTGGTGAACTCACAAATCTGCATGTTCGCTACCAATCCAGGAAAGGCTTAAGCCCAAAACTTTTATTAACAACGCGTTTCAAAGGGCTTGCGGTCAAAGCCTATCGGGCTTTCCCCGGGGTGGCAGATCTGGATGGCGAATTGTGGACGGATCAACAGCACGGCGAACTACGGGTTGCCGACTCGGATTTACAACTAAATTTGCCAAGATTGTTTCGCAAGTCCTTTGCTATAACCCAGCTGGAAGGGACGGTGAACTGGTGGCATAGCAACGATGCCTGGCACGTGAGCGCGCCGCAACTGGCCTTTGCCAGCAAGGATGTGCAGTCACAGGTCGCAATGAATCTTAGTATCCCTGACAACAAGGCGTCTCCCTACCTGGATTTGCAGGCACATTTTACGAACGGTGATGCGAGCCAGACTTCACGATACCTGCCGGTTGGGATCATGGATAATGAACTCATTCAGTGGCTGGATCACGGTATTGTCGGTGGTCACATCAAGCAGGGCGATGCCCTGTTTCATGGCCGGCTGAATAATTTCCCCTTTACACATAAACCTGGCACCTTCGTGGTAGATTTCCAGGCTGGACAGGCAACGCTTGATTATCGCAAGGGCTGGCCCAGTATCAAGACCTCAGGTATGCAGGCACGGTTTACCGGGCGAGGCATGATGATCAACGCCAATAGCGGTATGCTTTACCGTACCCACCTGCAGAATATTAAAGTTAGCATCGATAATTTTCGCCTTCCCGTATTAAAAATAACAGGTTCCTACAGCGGTCCGGCGCAGGACGCCGTTCGTTTCCTGGTGCAAAGCCCGGTTGCCCCTGGCGCGTCCAGGTTTTACAGGCAAAGCACGATCACGGGCGACCTCAACGGCAGGCTTAGCCTGTCAATACCACTGAGTAAACAGGCGACGCGTGTCAGTCCAGCCGACTATCGTGGTTATATACAGCTCAAACATGCCGGGTTACAGGCCTGGAATAAACGTGTGATTGTCAACAATATCAACGGACGACTGAATTACTCGGCAGCCGGTGTCAGTTCCAACAATCTGGTCGGGCACTTTAGCGGACAACCCACCCGGTTCACGATATACACCCGTGAGCACAAGAGCCACCATATCGTGAATGTTGGTATGATGGGGACCCTGGATATTGCCAAATTACATGACAACCTGCCGTTTGCCGATGCGGACAGGCTTATCGTGGGCAAAAGTAAATGGGAGGGACTGTTACGCTTTGGCAGCGATGACCCTGATCATCCCGAGCAGGTAAGTTTGCATATTGAGTCGCCCTTGAAAGGAATGGCCCTGAATTTACCTGCACCCTTGAATAAACCAGCCAGTACGACTGAAGACCTGCAACTGGATATGCGATTTAACAGGAGCGATCTCATCCCGCTTGAAATAAAACTCGGTCAACGCCTGAATGCGGCCCTGCTGCTACAAGCGCCGGAACAGCAACCACTGGGTATCGAGAAGGGGACTATCGCCTTTTCCTCAAGGCAGGCAGTCTTGCCGGATCATAAACAGTTAATCATTCGAGGCAGGGTCAATGATTTTCCCGTTAATAAGTGGCTGGCACTTCGCAAGCAGTATCTAACGGGCAACAATCTGCCAGGTCTTAAAAGCCTGGGCCTGCCGCTCAGCTTAGATATGGATTATCTTAACCTGCATAACCGATCAGATACCCCGTCGCTGCCTGCCGAAGACCCACGCCAAACACCGTTGTTTGATGGCGATATTCGCGATCTTATTTATAACGACATGCAACTGGGACATGTTATTTTCAATACCGAGCGTGAGGCGAACGGTATCCGTTTAAAACGAATCAGCCTGGATGCCCCATTCTTCAAAGTGTCTGGCAGCGGCAGCTGGTTTGTCCGCCAGGGCAAACAACATACGAATATATTAATGACCCTGGAGAGCGATAACGTGGGTGAAATGATTTCACATCTCGGCTACAAGGGCGTAATACAGAAGGGTAAGGGGCGTGCCGTGGTGCAGCTCAACTGGCCGGATTCTCCCAATCATTTTTCCCCTGTCAAGCTCAACGGGACGCTGGGAGCGGTGATCAATGATGGTGTGATGAGTGACGTCGAACCCGGGGCCGGCAGGCTGGTCGGCCTGTTAAGCCTTTCTCAGTTGCCGCGCCATCTCGCACTGGATTTCAGTGAATTTCGCAAGGGGCTCAATTTCAAACAGATACAGGCACAATTTAATATTGTTAATGGTGATGCTATCACCAAGAATCTGCATATTGTCAGCCCGATCGCATTGATCAATATTACTGGTCGTACCGGTCTGGCCAGGCGCGATTATGATCTGCACGTGTCAGTGGCGCCGAACGTATCCAAGACACTGCCCGTGATCAGCTGGCTGGCCTGGGGTGGACAGGTCGGCGCCCTCACGTTCCTGATGGATCAATTATTCGGCAAGCAGTTTAACAAATCCATTGCCAGTACCTACCAGATTACCGGTACCTGGGAACATCCGGACGTCAAACAGATCTCACAAACGAAATCGAAAGACAACGCACAATGATACGAACAATGAAACAGCGCCGACCTAAAGCAGGTATTAGCCTCACGCTCGGTTGTCTGCTCATGCTGGCAAATCCGGTCTGGGCACAAAACTCAACGGTATATATTCTCACCAGCAGTGACTGGAATGTGCCAAGGACAACCCGAACCGTGCTGGCTATGCCCGCCTTGCGCAAAACTATCCAGGCCTATGATGGACATAGCCGGGCGCGTATTCAGATTCATTACCCCGGTGGCGATGAGGGTACCCTGTGGGCCTCGGAACTACGCAGCTGGCTGGTTTCACTCGGGATTGCATCAAAACATATCGATTTATTACCCGGTACCCGCAAGCCGGGACAACTGGAACTCCAGGTAGTGCTCCCGACCGGGTATGGCTCGTCCCGTGAATAGCACCCTGGCGCAAGCTTCACACAAAGTGGCCGCCGTGCAGATGGTCTCCGCTGCCGAGGTCGGGTCGAACCTGAGCCAGGCAGAAGCGCTGATCGCCAACGCCGTTGCCGAAGGTGCCGAGCTCGTCGTGTTGCCGGAAAATTTTGCCCATATGGGGATTGCAGAAACCGACAAGCTGGTTCTGCGCGAACGACCGGGCGATGGTCCCGTCCAGGCGTTCCTGGCGAGCCAGGCACAACGACACGGCATCTGGTTAGTCGGCGGTACGATTCCGTTGGCGACGGCGGACCCGGCGCGCGTGCGCGCCACCAGCCTGGTTTATGACGATCACGGCAATCAGGTGGCGCGCTATGACAAAATTCATCTGTTTGATGTCAATCTCAATGAGGCTAACGAAACCTATCGTGAGTCTGATACCATCGAGCCCGGCGATCAGGTGGTTGTCCTGAATACACCGTTTGGTCGCATGGGTATTGCGGTGTGTTATGACCTGCGTTTCGCGGAAATGTTCAGGGCCATGGCCACAACCGGCCTAGATCTGATCGCACTGCCTGCCGCATTTACTGCGACGACCGGCCAGGCCCACTGGGAAGTCCTGTTGCGGGCACGCGCGGTGGAAAACCTGTGCTATGTTGTCGCCGCGGGACAGGGCGGGCGCCATGTCAACGGCCGGGAGACCTTTGGTGACAGCATGATCGTGGATCCCTGGGGCAAGGTCTTGTCGCGCCTGGCACGAGGCCCCGGGGTTGTAACCGCGACACTCGACCCCACACAGATAGACAGGCTGCGACGAAATTTTCCGGTGCTGTCTCACCGACGAACGGAATTGTGGAAATAGTATATGCAAGAAAATAATTTACTCATTGCGCGCAAGGCCCTGCTGGAACCGGCAGACCTGAGCGAAACGGCCCTGCAACAGGTGATTCACTCAATGCTGGGCCATGCCATCGATTATGCTGACCTGTACTTCCAGACTAGCCGACATGAGTCCTGGGTTCTGGAGGACGGTATCGTCAAGGAGGGCCAGCATAATATCGAGCAGGGCGTTGGGGTTCGCGCCGTCAGCGGCGAAAAGACCGGTTTTGCCTATTCCGACGAAATTCTGTTGCCGGCCCTGACCGAGTCAGCCGATGCGGCGCGCGCCATTGCGCGCCAGGGCCAGACCGGCAAGTTGCAGGCCTGGCAGTCACGTCAGATTGAGCCACTGTATACGCACGATGATCCTCTCGCTGTACTCAGCGCCGATCAAAAAGTGGCCCTGTTACAGGCGGTGGATGCCGAGGCGCGGCGTCAGGACCCGCGGGTCAAACAGGTGATTGTTTCCCTGGCCGGGGTCCACGAGGTGGTACTGGTCGCCGCCAATGACGGTACCCTCAGCGCGGACGTCCGTCCGCTGGTGCGCATGAACGTCAGTGTGATCGCCGAACACAACGGTCGCCGCGAACAGGCCAGCGCCGGCGGCGGTGGCCGTGTTTCCTATGAATATTTCCTGCAGGAAGATCGCGGCCTGGGCTTTGCCCGCGAAGCGGTCCGCCAGGCCCTGGTCAACCTGGAGGCAATCGATGCGCCGGCCGGGAGCATGCCGGTAGTACTGGGTCCGGGCTGGCCCGGGGTGTTATTACACGAGGCCGTGGGCCATGGGCTGGAAGGCGATTTCAATCGGAAAGGCAGTTCCGTGTTTTCCAATCGCATCGGCCAGCAGGTGGCGTCGAAATACTGTACCGTCATTGACGACGGTACCATCGCCAACCGCCGTGGTTCACTGAGTATGGATGACGAAGGGACGCCCAGCGGTCACAATGTCCTGATCGAGAACGGTATCCTGCGCGGTTACATGCAGGACAAGCTCAATGCTCGACTCATGAACATGGCGCCCACCGGCAATGCCCGGCGCGAATCATATGCCCAGCTGCCGATGCCGCGAATGACCAACACGTACATGGCGGCCGGCGAACATGATCCGGCCGAGATTATTGCCTCTGTGGACAAGGGCATTTATGCCGTGAACTTTGGTGGCGGCCAGGTAGACATCACCTCGGGTAAATTCGTGTTTTCCGCCAGCGAGGCTTACCTGATCGAAAACGGCAAGATTACCGCGCCGGTCAAGGGCGCGACCCTCATCGGCAATGGGCCCGATGTCATGAACCAGGTCAGTATGGTTGGCAATGACCTGGCACTGGATACCGGCGTAGGGGTGTGTGGCAAGGAAGGGCAGAGTGTACCGGTGGGTGTCGGTCAGCCTACCCTACGCATTGATCGATTAACTGTTGGCGGCACGAGTGGTTAAGGTATGAGTAGTTCGGTCATTCAAGAGAATAACAAATCAGACAATCAGTTCGATACGGCACGACTGCGTGACATCGTCAGTTTTATGCTGGAGGAGGCCAGGCGTCACGGGGCAACGGCGGCGGAAGCCGGCCTCAGCGTGGAAGCAGGTCTGTCGGCCACGGTGCGCCTGGGTGAGGTCGATACCATCGAGCACAATCGCGACAAGGGGCTGGGTGTCACGGTGTATGTCGGCCAGCGCAAGGGCTCGGCCAGTACCACGGATTTTTCCCGCAATGCCGTCAGTGAAACAGTGAAGGCCGCCTGTGATATCGCCCGTTATACCCAGCCCGATGAATACGCCGGCCTGCCGGACAAGGCGGACCTGGCAAGCAACATCCCCGACCTGGATTTGTATCATCCCTGGGATATTTCCGCAGAGCATGCCATCGCCCTGGCGACGGAAAGCGAGGCAGTGGCTCGGGATTATGACAAGCGGATTACCAATTCCGAGGGTGCCTATATCAGCAGCCACAGCGGTCAGCGCTTTTATGCCAACAGCCTGGGCTTTATGGCCGATTACCTGACCAGTCGCCACAGTAACGGCTGTACCGTGATCGCCAGTGCTGGCGAAGGCATGGAACGTGATTACTGGTACAGTGTTTCGCGACGGGCCGACAAGCTGGAAGACGTCAAACAGGTCGGCGAGAAGGCCGCACAGCGTGCCCTGCAACGGCTGGATGCCAAACATCTGAAGACCCAGAAACTGCCAGTCGTGTTCCAGGCGGAAGTGGCGCGTGGACTGCTGGGCCATCTGGTGCGCGCCGTCAGTGGTGGTGCCCTTTATCGCAAGGCATCGTTCCTGCTCGACAAGCTCAATAGCCCGATCTTTCCTGAATATGTGCACATCGACGAGCGTCCCCACCTCAAGCAGGGCCTGGGCAGTGCGCCGTTTGATAACGAAGGTGTTACTACCCGGGCCCATGACCTGGTGCAGTCTGGCGTATTGCAAAGTTATGTGCTCGACAGTTACGCCGCAAGGCGCCTGGACATGCACACCACCGGTAATGCCGGCGGTGTGCACAACCTGTTTATCAGTCATGGAGATCAGGACCTGCCAGGCCTGCTCAAACAAATGGACCGTGGCCTGTTGATTACCGAGGTCATGGGCCAGGGCGTGAACATTGTCACTGGTGATTACTCCCGTGGCGCTGCCGGTTTCTGGGTCGAAAACGGTGAGATCCAGTACCCGGTGGAGGAATTCACCCTCGCCAGTAACCTTGCGCGTATGTACAAGCAGTTGGTCGCTGTTGGCAACGACGTGGATACACGAAGCAGTCTGTGTACGGGGTCGTGGTTGATTGAGGAGATGATGATTGCGGGGGATTGATTTTTATTTTTTTAATGAGTTATTTCGCCCTCACTGAGGGCGAGGTACTTTCTTTGTACGAACAAAGAAAGTGACTCGCAGAAAGCCGCGTAGCGGCGTGCGAAATGGATTATATTTTAAATTTCAAGTAACTGCTGAAACAAAAAATCAAAGCAAAAACAACGTCGCCAATCCCAAAAACACAAAGAACCCCGTCACGTCCGTGACCGTGGTGAGGATCACGCTGCCGGACAAGGCCGGGTCGAGGTTGAATTTCCTCAGGATGATGGGTAACAGGGTACCGGCGAAGGCGGCAGCGAGCAGATTGATGATGATGGCGGCGCCCATGACCACGGCGACGCCGGGTTTGCCGAACCAGGCGTCGGCAAAAATGGAGATGACCACGGCCCAGATGATGCCGTTGGCGATGCCGACGCTGAGTTCCTTTAACAGCAGGCGGCGAGCGTTGCTTTTACTGACCTGGCCGAGGGCCATGGCGCGGATGACCAGGGTCAGGGTCTGGCTGCCGGCGATGCCGCCCATGCTGGCGACGATGGGCATGAGTACGGCGAGGGCGACGATCTTGTTGATCGTGTGGTCGAACAGCTTGATCACGGAGGAGGCCAGAATTGCCGTGAGCAGGTTGATGCCCAGCCACACCGCGCGGCGGGCGGTACTTTTGATCACGGGCGAGAACAGCTCTTCGTCCTCGCTCAAGCCGGCCATGCGCATCAGGGATTGATCGGCAGTATCGCGGATAACGTCGACCACGTCGTCAATGGTGATCCGGCCCAGCAGCTTGTTATTGTCGCCAACCACCGGTGCTGTGACCAGGTCGCGGCGTTCGAACAGGTTGGCCACGTCTTTTGCTGCCATGGTTGCGGGTATGCCTTCAATATCGCGGTCCATGATGTCGTCCACCAGGGTGTCGGTATCATGGGTTAATAGCTCGGTGAACGGCAGGATGCCCTGTAGTACGCCTTCACGGTCTACCACGAACAGGCTGTCTGTGGTGTCCGGGATATCGCCACGCCGGCGCAGGTAGCGGAACACAACGTCGAGCGTGGTGTCAGCACGTACGACCACAGTGTCGAGGTCCATCAGGCCGCCGGCACTGTCCTCCGGGTAGGCCAGCACCGAGCGCAGGCGCTCGCGGTCCTGGTATTCCATGGTGAGCAGCAGTTCCTGGATGACGCTCTGCGGCATCTCCGGAAGGATGTCTGCCAGGTCATCGGTATCGAGGCTTTCAGTCGCTGCAACCAGCGCCTCCGGCTCCATCTTGTTGATGATGATGCTACGGGCTTCATCATTGAGGTGGAGCAGGACCTCACCTTCGTGCTCGGCAGGAATATGTGGCCAGATAAAATCGCGTTGTTCGGCGGGCAGGGAATCGAGCAGGTGGGCAATATCTGCAGGATGGAGTTTCTCCAGCAGGGTTTCGATGAGATCGACATCACCGTCAGTGACAGCGTCGGTCAGCTGCGCAAGGATGTTGATATCCTGATCCTGTACCAGCTCTTCAGTCATCGATGGCCCTCCGCTAACTGACGGCAAGTGTAGCAGGAGGTGCAACAAAAGCGAACAGTGGAATGCCGGCTTAGTGCATTTCGGTCAGTTTGCTGAGAGCGTGATGAAATTCTTCATGGCTAAGGGTCTGCATCAGGCAATCGACCTGTTCGGACAGGGAATTCACGTCAGATTGCAGAATGACATGTTTGACATCGGCAATACCATTCGGGTGCATGCTGAAATTGCGCAAGCCCATGCCCAGCAACAGACGAGTGTACTGGCTATCACCGGCCATTTCGCCGCACATAGTAACGGGTTTCCCGAGTTTGTGTCCGGCTTGCAGAGTCATGTAGATCAGTTTGAGTACGGCCGGGTGCAGAGGGTCATATAAATAATTAACCTCATCATCGATCCGATCGATAGCAAGGGTGTACTGGATGAGATCATTGGTGCCGATAGAGAGAAAATCCAGGTGGGGTGCCAGCATCTCTGCGTTGATTGCGGCCGCAGGTACCTCGACCATGCCGCCAATGGGCAAATTGGGGTCAAAAGCGATGCCTTTTTGTGCAAGTTGCTCGCGCGCGATGTCCAGATGGCGCAGGATCTGTCGCAATTCCTGGGTGCCGGAGATCATCGGTAACATCAGTTGTACTGGTCCATAAGCGGATGCCCGATAAATCGCGCGCAACTGCGGAAAAAACAATAATGGTTCTTTCAGACAAAGACGGATAGCACGCAGTCCCAGCGCGGGATTGGTCGCCGGGGTGATGGCGTTGCCATCGATTTGCTTGTCGGCGCCTAGATCGATCGTGCGTATGGTGAGTGGCTTGCCATCCAGGCGTTCCACGATACGGCGATAGACTTCGAATTGTTCCTCTTCACCAGGCGGTTCGTCGCGATTCATGAACAGATATTCGGTACGGTACAGGCCGATACCTTCGGCGCTGGTCTGCAGGGTAAGTTGCAGGTCTTCTGGCAGTTCAATATTCGCATTAAGCGAAATGGCCACACCGTCACGGGTGACGGCAGGAATATCGCGGCTACGGCGATGTTCTTCCTGCAGCAGCTGTTCCTGACGCTTGCTGAACAGGTAATGCTGCAGGATCTGGGTGTCGGGACTGCCGATGAGGATGCCGCGCTGGCCGTCAATAATAATGGTTTCGTGATCATTGAGAAAATCCTGCGCGTGGTGCATACCAACAATAGCCGGGATACCAAGGCTGCGCGCCAGGATCGCAGTATGCGAGGTGGGGCCGCCGTGTTCCGTTACGAAACCCCCGATACCCTGGTGTTGCATCAGTACCGCGTCGGCGGGTGACAGGTCATCGGCCACGATGATATGCCCGGTCAGGCGATGTTCCTGATGGTGATCGACCTGGTGATAGATCGGGCTGCTGAGCAGGATGCGCTGTACGTTGTTGACCACGTGATCGACATCGTCACGGCGCGTGCGTAAATAGGGGTCATCCATTTCATCGAAGACTTTGACCAGGGCATCGCGCTGCAGTTTCAGCGCCCATTCCGCATTACACTGCTGCTGCCTGATTAACTGGATGGGGACTTCGGACAGGGTCGAGTCGTCCAGCATCAGCAAGTGGGTGTCGATGAAGGAAGCGATGTCGTTGCGGGTATGCGCCGGGATCTGATCGCGTATATGTTGCAGGTGTTGCTTGGTGGCATTCAGTGCGGACTGGAAGCGCTCGATTTCGTGCTCAATATGCTCGCTTTGCAGGCTGTATTCGATAATCTCCAGGGCATCACGCCGCATAATATGGACGGGGCCAATGGCAATACCACTGGAAACACCGGTGCCTTGCAGGGCCAGGGTCATGGCAGTCTGCCCGGGTTATTCCTGTTCGTCGAAGCGGTTCTTGATCAGTTGTTCCAGGTATTCCATGGCCTTCTCCTCGTCATCACCGTTAACTTTCAGTTCAATCGTGCTGCCCCTGGCAGCCGCCAGCATCATCACCCCCATGATACTTTTTCCGTTTACTTCCCGGCCATTGCGCGCAATCCGGATGTCCGAGACAAAGGTCTGTGCCAGGGTGACAAACTTGGCGGCAGCGCGGGCATGCATGCCCAGCTTGTTAATAATTTCAATTTCTTTGTGTAGCATCCTGTGTACTCATCGCCTGGAAAAACATTACACCTTCCTTACCGCCGCTGACTGCCTTGTCAGTGAGTCTGTGCAATGGCAGGTTAGGGTAGTTCATTATTCGCATCAGCATGGGCAGGTTCAGTCCGGCGACAACCTCTACATTTCTGTGTTGCAGGGCACAGGCAATATTGCTTGGGGTTGAACCGTACATGTCGGTCAGTACCAGTACGCCGTCACCACTATCGAGCTGCGCCAGTTCTTCGATGGCCTGATTGATCAATTGTTCCGGCTGGCCGTCGGCGGTGACCGCGATAAATTGTGTGCGCAGCGGGCTGCTGCCGATAATCGTTACTGCCGCATCATGCATGGACCTGCCGATATCGCCATGCGTGACCAGTAGCAGCGCCACACTCATGATAACTCCCGGTGCCTGACAATAATATCCTTGCCCTTGGCGCGCAGGTAGTTACCGAGACGCTCACAAAAATATACTGAGCGGTGATAACCGCCGGTGCAGCCAATGGCAATATTCATATAGCTGCGGTTTTCCGCCTCGAACATGGGTATCCATTTTGCCAGAAAATTCTGAATATCGTTATACAGGCTGGTCACATCCTCATGTTTTTCCAGGTAGTCGATGACGGCCTGGTCCCGTCCGCTTAGCCGGCGTAACTCCGGCACCCAGTGGGGGTTACTGACACAGCGCACGTCGAATATAAAGTTGGCATCGTTGGGAATGCCGTGCTTGAATCCAAACGACTCAAGCAGGATTGACATGTCGGCACCGTTATCACGTCGCACGCATTTGCGTATCACATCACGCAACTGGTGCACATTGGTATGACTGGTATCCAGTGTCAGGTTGGCACTGGTGGATACCGGTTCAAGATACATGCGCTCCTGTCTGATAGCCTCGTTCAGGGGGACATCATCCGAACTCAAGGGATGGCGACGACGGGTCTCGCTGAAGCGTTTGATCAGCGTCTGTTCATCGGCGCCCAGGTAGATAACCTGGATGTTAAGCCCCATCTTTTTTAGCGTATCCAGCATTTCCGGAAACTCTTCGAGATCCGGGGCCAGGTTGCGTGCGTCAATCCCCACTGCAAATTCGACATCCAGCGGATCGGCAGCATGGGTGATCTGAACGGCCAGCGCGTGCAGCAGGGCAATCGGCAGGTTGTCGATGCAGTTATAGCCGATGTCTTCCAGCGCCTGCAAGGCGATGGATTTCCCGGAGCCGGAAAGTCCACTGACGATGATGAGATTCATTGTGTCTGATTTTTAATTAATTGTCGTTGCTGGTCGATGAGCCGGGTACCGGCATCATAGCCAGTTTTATAGAGTACATGATTTCTCGTGATGGTTTCGACAAGTAATGCCGGATTTGCGGTATGTGACAGGGGAATGTGTAAATGGGGAATTTCCACACCCAGAATATTGATCCGGCTCTGGAAAGCCTGCAGGCGTTGTTCTGCGGCAGGCTGGAAGTCTCTGACCAGGTCAATGCACAGATCAACCGGCGCAACGGCCAGCGTAGCATCGTCGCCAAAAAGTTTGCTGATATCTAATATCCCGGCAGCCCGCACCTCCAGCAGGTCTGCCAACAACGGCGGCGACACGGCAAATAGTCGGTCAGTGCCAGCGGGCCGATGCAGGAGGGGGGCATCATCGGCAACCAGTTGATGTCCCCGCGCAATCAGTTCCAGGGCGATCCCGCTTTTGCCCAGTCCGCTTGCTCCGCCAAGTAATACCCCTTCGCCACAGACTGACAGCACGACGCCATGATGGAGCTGGTTCCTGCCCGTCTCGGCAGCAGAGTAGGCGAGGTGACGTATTACGGTTTTAATCGGCAGGGGCGTTTGTATGACTGCCAGTGACATGCCTGCCAGACGGGCAAGATTCGCCGGTTCACAGGGCTGGCCATGAGCTAAAATGATTGATCCCGGGTAGCCAGTAGACAATGTTTCTGACTGGTACAGTCGGCCCTGCTGCAGGCGTGATTCGAATTCCCGGAGGTTTTCAGGGCCAATGACTTCTACCGCATGATACTGCTCCGGGTGGTATTCGCCGATCCAGTATGACATCTCCCCGGCAGCACGAGGCTGTCGGGCGTTAAACGCTGTTACCCGGGTCAATTCCAGGGAAGCCTGATGTTGACGAAACAAGGCATCAATCGAATCGCCATCGTCCATTGGAAGTCCATGTAGCCCTGCGGGCAGTGAGACTAACATGGCGTAGTGTTAGTGGCTTTTCTGCCACTCCAGTAATAAGGCGTGGATATCCGCCGTGCTTTGCGCATGCCGCAACTTGTCACGTATCGTTTCATCACTGAACATCGCGGCGAGTTGTGCCAGCAACTGCAGGTGTTCTTCGGTAGATTCCTCGGGTACCAGCAGGGCAAACAGCAGATCGACAGGTTGCTTGTCGGCGGCATCGTAGTCGATGCCGTGGGCAAGTTTAATGAAGGCCCCCAGGGTCTGCTCCGAGTTACGCAGGCGGCCATGGGGGATAGCGACACCATGACCGACCCCGGTGCCTCCCAGTCGCTCGCGTGAGAGCAGGCTGTCGAAGACCTGGGTGGAGGTGATGGTGTCCTGGTTGCTGGATATCAGCTCACTCAATTGCTCCAGTGCGCGTTTCTTGCTCTGCGCGTCGAGATTACAGCGGATGCGCTCTGGCGTGATGAGATCGGATAATTGCATAACTTGAATTCCGGCTGACCGTTCACTCTATCGGTTGCTTCTGGGCACGGCCTTCGCTGCGATGATGGTCGGTCAGCTTTTCCTTGTGTTTCTTGATCTGGCGATCGAGCTTGTCGACCAGACAGTCAATTGCAGCGTACATGTCTTCTTCCTCGGAGTCGGCATAGACATCCGCCCCGCTGATGTGGATGGTGGCTTCCGCCTTGTGGCGCAGTTTTTCCACGCTCAGAATGACGTGTACGTTGGTGACGTTGTCGAAGTGACGTTCCAGGCGTTCCATCTTGTCCTCTACATATTTTTGCAGAGAATCGGTCATGTCGATATGGTGTCCTGTGACGTTAAGTTGCATGTTGGGCTCCTTTACGTTTGGTCGTTGTCATGCGAGTCGTTTACGTTCATTTGAGGGCGGTATGGACATCGCCTCTCGATATTTGGCCACGGTACGCCGGGCCACGTTGATACCCTGTTCAGACAGGATGTTGGCCAGCTTGCTGTCGCTCAGCGGTTTGTCCGGGATTTCTGCAGAAACCAGCTTTTTGATCAGCGCGCGTATGGCCGTGGCTGAACACTCTCCACCATCGGAAGTGGAAACATGGCTGGAGAAAAAGTATTTCAGTTCATAAATGCCGCGCGGGGTATGCATGTATTTCTTGGTCGTTACGCGGGAAATGGTGGATTCATGCATCTCCACGGCTTCGGCGATGTCATGCAGGACCAGCGCCTTCATGGCCTCCTCACCGTATTCCAGAAAGGCGCGCTGGCGTTCCACGATACAGCTGGCAACCTTGAGCAGGGTTTCGTTGCGACTGGCCAGGCTCTTGATGAACCAGCGGGCTTCCTGCAGGTGATTTTTGAGATAATTGGTATCGTTACTGTTATTGACCTTTTTGATCAGGCTGGCGTAGTGGGGGTTGATGCGCAGGCGCGGTGCCGCATCCGGGTTCAGTTCGACTTTCCACTTGCCCTTGATCTTGCGTACGATCACATCCGGTACGATGTATTCGGGTTTACTCGAGGTAATCTGGCTGCCGGGTCTCGGGTTGAGCGACTGGATGATGGCAATAATCGCCTTGAGTTCATCCTCGCTGATCTTGAGGCGACGGATCAACTGGGGGTAGTCGCGATTGGCAAGCAGGTCAAAGTGGTGCTGGATGAGATCGATGGCCGCATCCTTTACGGGTGAGACTGCCGCCAGTTGCTTGAGCTGCAACAACAGGCTTTCGCGGATATCACGGGCACCGACACCGGGTGGATCAAAATTCTGGATGCGGTGGAGCACCGCGGTAACCTCGTCGAGCTCGATTTCCAGTTCCGGCGGCAGTTCCTTGAGGATTTCCTCCACATCAGTGCTGAGGAAACCGTCGTCGTTGATGGCATCAATGATCGCCTCGGCGATGAGCATGTCGGTATCGGAAAACGGGGTCATTTGCATTTGCCAGCGCAGGTGGTCATGCAGACTCTCGCTGCTGGTATCGGTGATTTCATACTCGCGATCATCGTCGCTGTAATTGCTGGAAGCAGGCGCGGTCTGGATATTGTCGTAGATATCATCCCAGGCGCTGTCCACCGGCAGGTCTTCCGGAATCGAGTCCATTTCCAGGTTATCGCTACTTTGCTCCTGGCTGGTTTCGCTCTCGGCCTGAGTCTCTGGTGTGGCCTCGGTATTACCCGGGGAGGGATACTCCTCACCCTCGTCGGCGACTTCCAGCATCAGGTTGGAATCCAGTACCTCCTGGATCTCCTGCTGTAACTCCAAAGTCGACAGTTGCAACAGCTTGATTGCCTGTTGCAATTGGGGGGTCATGGTGAGGTGTTGACCGAGACGTAATTGTAATGCTTGCTTCATATATTGGATTTTGCAGCCGGTCCGGGATAAAGGCCAGCTATATTAATTTTAGCGCAGAATAAGCCACTACTAACAGTCCAGAATTGTCAAAGTTGGAAATGTTCCCCCAGATACACCTTTCTGACCTGTTTATCGGCCAGGAGGGCATCCGGTTCACCCTGGGCAATGACCTCACCCTCGTTGATGATGTACGCGCGGTCACATATCTTGAGGGTTTCCCTAACGTTATGGTCGGTTATCAGGACCCCGATATTGCGCTCGCGCAGGTGCTGGATAATTGATTGAATATCCAGCACGGAGATGGGGTCAACCCCGGCAAAGGGCTCATCGAGCAGGATAAAATGGGGCAGGGTCGCCAGGGCCCGGGCGATTTCCACCCGTCTGCGCTCACCACCGGACAGGCTGATGCCCTGATTATTGCGGATATGGGTAATGTGCAGCTCTTCCAGCAGTTCCTCCAGGGCATGCTCCTGCTGCAGGGGACCCAGGTCCTTGCGGGTCTGCAGGATCGCGAGAATATTCTCACTGACAGTGAGTTTGCGGAACACCGAGGCTTCCTGGGGCAGATAACCGATGCCCAGGCGGGCCCGTTGGTGCATGGGCATGCTGGTCAGGTCCTTTTCATCCAGATAGACTTTGCCCTTGCCCAGCTCAATCAGGCCAACCACCATATAAAAGGATGTGGTTTTGCCAGCACCGTTGGGCCCCAGCAGCCCCACGACTTCACCACTGTTAATATGGAACGACACGTTCTTGACCACGTCGCGTTTTTTATAGGTCTTGGCCAGGTGCTGTGCCGCCAAGGTACTCATGGTTTGTCTGTCGCAGGTGCAGACGCCGGATTGCCCGGTTTGGTCTTGCTCGCGTTGGCGTCAGCCGGTGGGTTGCTCTCTTTTTCACCGGCGGGTTGAATAATGGCGTGGACCCGGGAACCGCTGCCCGGACCCTTGCTGGCCTTGACTGTGCTGGTCAGGGTGTCGTATTCGATGAAATCACCGCGAAAGTGATTGGGACCCTGGTTGACCTGGGCATTGTGTTTGAGCAACAGGCGTTGCTGGCTGGCATAGTATTCCATGTTCTCTGCGCTTGAGGTCACCAGGCCCTTGTGGTTTTCCGGTTGTTGCTGAAAATGTGCCGGGTTGCCGCTTATGACAATCTTCTGCAATTTGCCCCTGATCATGTAGACCACGACGTCATTGGCGTCGATCTTGAGTGAACCCTGTACCAGGTGGACATTCCCGATGTAATGACTGATTTGTTCACGCTGGTTGACCTCGACCCGATCGGCCTTGATATCGATGGGTTGTTTACGATCACTGGGCAGTGCCCAGGCAGTCGGCAGTAAACTGCAGAGCAGCAGGGTGACCAGCAATAATCTAGTTTGGAACATAATGACCTCGTGCCTCTGACAGAAGGGTTAACTGGCCTGCTGCCAGATTCACGTTCATGCCTGTGGCTTCAATAGTACTGTTTTTACCGATGATCTTCACCCTGGCCATGGTGGAGGCGGTTTTATGTGGAAAATCGATGCGCAGGCTGTCGGTCTCGATGGTGACGGCCTGGTCGGGTTTCGCCCCCTGGCGTTGAATCCGGACATCACCATTGAGGTGCATGACCTCGATATTTTCATAAGCCGTGCCTTCATTGGCGGTGGTAATCCAGGTCTGGTTTTGCGGGTCGCGATAATCGATTTTCAGTTTCTTTAAGATCATGCTGTCGTCATCAGGATAATGATCCAGATAGTGGGCGATAAGGTGATAGGCAGGGCTGCCATCGGGTTGATAAACGGTGATCTTGAAATTTTCCAGGTAGTAATCCGGGGCATGGCGGATTTTGCTGGTGGCCTGGCCTTTTGGGGTTTCCACCGTGGTCAGCAGCCAGCGGCTGATCAGCGCAATCGCCAGCACGACGATCAGCATCAGGAGATAAAAGAATTTATTCATTTACCAGAAAGGAATTTAACTGCGTCTCGAGCGTGCCCTGGGCCTGCATGATCAGTTCGCAAACATCGCGTGCGGCACCACGTCCGCCGCGGTTTTGCGTAATCCAGTGTGCGTGTTGTTTGACAAAGGGGTGGGCATCCTGGACCGCGATGGCCAGGCCGGCTTCCTTCATGACTGGCAGGTCGACGACATCATCACCGGCATAGGCGGTTTGTCTGGCACTCACGTTGAGTTTAACCAACAGGTCGTGAAAGGCGTCCAGCTTGTTCAATCTGCCCTGGTAGACATTCTTGATACCCAGGTTGCGCATGCGGTGGTCAACTACCTGGGAATTACGCGCAGTAATCACGGCAATTTCGACGCCGGTTTGTTGCAGCAATTTCATGCCCAGGCCGTCGCGTGCATAAAAGGCCTTGTACTCCTGGCCATCATCGCCGAAAAACAGGCCGCCGTCAGTGAGCACTCCGTCCACATCAAATACCACGACCTTGACCTGGGCTGCTTTTTCCAGAATATCCTGCATGAACTGCTCCGTTTACACGACCCCGGCCCGCAACAGGTCATGCATGCTGAGGGCGCCGACCAGCCGGTTATTGGCATCGACCACGGGAAAGGCATTGATGCGTCTGTTTTCCATGATTTGCAGGGCCTCCGCCGCCAGAATATCGGGACGAATTGTCTTGCAGTCGGCAACCATGACGTCTTTGATCTGAAGCTTGTTGATGTTGACATCACCGTGATCCAGTAGCCGGCGCAGGTCGCCGTCAGTAAACACGCCGGCGACGGAGTCGTCGGGATTGACCACCACGGTCATACCCAGGCTCTTGCTGCTGATCACGGCCAGCGCCTCGCTCAGGCTGGCTTCCACCGCGACCCTGGGGATGCCCTGGCCCCGGTGCATGATATCCGCTACGTGCAAGAGCAGGCGTTTGCCCAGGCGCCCGCCCGGGTGAGACAGGGCAAAATCGGCCTCGGTAAATCCGCGGGATTCCAGCAGGGCGATCGCGAGGGCATCGCCCATGACCAGGGTCGCGGTGGTACTGGAAGTTGGTGCCAGTCCCAGGGGGCAGGCCTCCTTGTCGACGCTCACATCCAGGTGATAATCCGCCTCGCTGGCCAGACGGGAATTTACATTGCCGGTCATAGCAATCAGCGGCACCTTCAGCCGCTTGATCAAGGGCAGAATGGTCAGGATCTCGTCTGTCTCGCCGGAATTCGACAGGGCCACAACAACGTCTTTGGCGGTGATCATGCCAAGGTCGCCGTGGCTGGCTTCGCCCGGGTGGACAAAAAAGGCCGGGGTGCCGGTACTGGCCAGGGTGGCTGCCAGTTTGTGGCCGATATGGCCGGACTTGCCCATCCCGATGACCACGATACGGCCTTCACAGTGCAGCATGGCGTCGACCGCACTGGTAAAGCTGTCGTCGATACGTAAGGCCAGGCGTTGGGCGGCCTGGGCTTCGGTATCGATGACGGCCTTGGCCAGGGCAATGACTTTTTGTTTATCCATGAGGGGACGGGCGTTATTCAACCGGGGAATAAGCCCGCCAGCGTGGCTTTTCTTTACTGAGCATGAGTTTGATTTCTTGCATACCTTACAGACCTGTGCGGTGATGAACGCTGAAATACAGTACTACCATATATGCGAGGTAGATACCAAGCAAGACAAACCCTTCCAGACGGTTGATTTTACCGGGTTTTTTGAAGCCGTAGGCAAACACGAACATGGCAATGGTGAGGCCGATCATGAAGCTGTAATCACGGCTTAACACCTCGGTACCAATGCGAATCGGGTGAATTGCGCCGGGCAGACCCAGGACCCCCAGCAGGTTGAACATGTTTGAGCCGATGACGTTACCGAGGGCAATATCGGGTTCCTTTTTGAGCGCACTCATGACCGAGGCTGCCAGTTCCGGCAGGCTGGTGCCGATGGCGACGATGGTCAGGCCGATGACCAGGTCGCTGACGCCGAGCATGTGGGCAATACTGACGGCTCCATAGACCAGGATACGGGAGCTGATGAGCAGGACGATGAAGCCAATGGCGGTCCACATCAAGGCAATGGGCAGGCGGATTCTCGGGATCTCGCGTTCATACTCATGGGTCATAGGCTCTGGCCGACTTCCGCTCATGCCCAGGCGAATCAGCCAGACCACCAGCAGCACCAGGGACCCGAGCAGGATGAAGCCGTCCGTGCGGCCGAGATAGTGATCCAGCAGCAGGGCCAGGGTGAGTAACATCACTATAAATAGCAGGGGAAACTCGCGTCGCAGGGTCGTGGAGTTGACCTCCAGCGGGGTAATGATCGCGGTCACACCAATGACCAGCCCGACATTAGTGATATTCGAGCCAATTGCATTACCCACGGCCAGCCCGGAATTATGGCTCATCGCGGCCATGGCCGAGACCAGCAATTCCGGTGCCGAGGTGCCGAAGCCGACAATGGTCAGACCGATGACCAGTGTGGATACGCCCAGGTTGCGGGCAGTGGCAGCAGCGCCGTGCACAAAACGATCAGCCCCCCAGACCAACAGGGCGAAACCGGCAATAATGGCAAAAATGGCAGTTAGTAGTTGCATGGATGCTTGAAGTAGCAGGTACCGGCGTTAATTGCCGGCACCATCCTGTAATTGTTTGTCCAGTTCCTGTTGGAGTTCAAGATCGCTCTTGGTCGGTGCCTGGATTTTGGGGGGCGGTGGCGGCTGACCGCCATTGATCAGGCTTGCGCGATGCTGCAAATAGGCGTTGCGCATAAAGACGTAGGGATCGACCCCGGATTGCTCCATAAGCCTGGTGGCCTGCAACAGACTGGCGCGGGTATCCACGGCACGCAAAATGATGAATGACCAGCGTGCCTCGGTATCAGAAATACTGTAAACCGGGTCGATGTAGCCGTCGGCCACCAGACCCGTGGTGTCACGTGCCGTACTGGGACCCAGAAACGGAAGCACCAGGTAAGGGCCGTTGCCCACTCCCCAGGAGGCCAGGGTCAGACCAAAATCTTCATTATGTTTGGGCAGGCCCATGTGACTGGAAACGTCAATTAATCCCAACAAGCCAAATGTTGTATTAAAGGTAAAACGGCTGAAGTCCTGGGCGGCCTGTTCGAATTTGAACTGCAGCAAATCATTAATCATGACCAGGACGTCATCGAGGTTACTGAAAAAATTACTGACCCCGGACTGCACTGCGTCGGGTGTGTAGTTCTTATAGGTGCGGGCAACCGGGCGGGCGATTGCACGGTCAAATCCGTCATTGAAAGCGTATACCGAGCGGTTGAACGATTCCCAGGGATCACGTTTGTCCGGGGAGGTGACCGAAGCACAGGACGTCAACATACTGCTCGCACAAAGTATGAGCAGGAGACACAGGGAACGTGACGAAATCATGCTGATGTTCATGGTTAAAATTTTATTCTGCTTTGGTTTTGGTGGCGCCACAACGCTGGCAGCGATATACGGTCAGTAACTTGCCTGCTTTGACCGAAAACGGTTTGGACTTGTCGACCACCCACTTGTGAAACCCGCTGCGGCACAACATCTTACCCTTGTGTTTTTCCTGCGTGCCGGGTTTTTTGAAGCGTACTACATCACCCATGTAATATGAACCTTTGTTTGTTTGCCATCGCTGTCGTTCAGATACCATTCAGCCGAATCAATTAGCCTGTCGCGGACTGGGCATCATGGCGAACCCAAGTATAATCGGCCTGGGCAAGAATATTGAAGGTAATCAGCCTTGAGTGATGCAGCAGTATTAATCGGTACCTGCGGCTGGCAGTATCCGCAGTGGAATACCAGTTATTATCCGGAAGGGTTGCCAGCGGACTGGCGTCTGGCCTTCTATGGCAACGAGTACCCGGTCGTGTTGCTGCCGGCCAGTTACTGGTCGCAGGGACGTGAAGCCATCAATAGCTGGCTGGAGGAAACGGCAGAACGCCCGGAATTTATCTGCGAGTGGGTGTTTGGCGCGGAAGGATTGGGCCAGGACAGCTTGCGTGACGGTATTGCTGAACTGGCAGAGCGCGTGCTAGGTATCATGGTCACGCTGCAGGCCCAACCGGATGCGACACAGTTGCAGGAGATTGCCAGGCTGGCAGCCGATTACCCGGTGTGCCTGGATTGGCCGGAGGCGGAACCCGGCCAGCTTCATGCCCTGCTGTCTCAGGCGGGTTTGGCGAAAACGGTCGGTATTTGCTGGCGTGGCGAGGCTGAGAATGTCGCGCAACTGGACAGTGGTCGTTTGCTTGTGGCGCGCGTGCCAAGCGAAGGACAGACGCCGCGCAGTCTGCGCAGCCTGCTGGAAACCCTGATAACAAACGCGGGTGATCGACAGGTAGTGGTACTTTTCGATGGCAATCCGCCTGACCTTGAGATTGTGGATCAGGCAGAGGTCATTGTGAATTTGTTATGAATAAAGGGATGTCGCCCATCAGGGGCACACGGTATGATAGTCGACTAGATGCAAAACGATAATTCAGTCCTGGTCAAAGTGCGCGACCTCAAATTTGCGCGGGGCAAGCGCATGATCTTCGATGGGGTCGATCTCGATATCCAGCGCGGTAAAATTACCGCCATCATGGGACCGAGCGGGACCGGCAAGACCACCCTGCTGCGCCTGATTGGTGGCCAGTTGCGACCACAACAAGGCAGTGTGCATGTTGACGAACAAAGGGTCGACACACTCCGCCATTCCGCTTTATATCAACTGCGCAAACGCATGGGCATGCTGTTTCAGAACGGTGCCTTGCTCACGGACATGAATGTCTTCGAGAACGTTGCCTTTCCCCTGCGCGAACATACCCGGCTGTCGGAAGACATGCTACGTGACCTGGTATTGATCAAGTTACATGCAGTAGGACTGCGCGGTGCCCGCGACCTGATGCCGAGTGAATTGTCCGGCGGGATGGCGCGAAGGGTAGCGCTGGCACGCGCGATTGCACTGGACCCCATGATCATGATGTATGACGAACCGTTTACCGGCCAGGACCCGATCTCCATGGGGGTGCTGGTCCGCCTGATTCGTAAACTCAACGACGCACTCGGCCTGACCAGTATTATTGTGTCGCATGATATTGCCGAGACCTCCAGCATCGCCGATTACATTTACCTGTTATCCGATGGCAAGGTCGTGGGCCAGGGTACGGCAGAAGAACTTAACCAGTCTTCTTCTGAATGGGCTCAGCAATTTCTCAAGGGTTTGCCCGACGGCCCGGTGCCGTTTCATTATCAGGCCGTGGATTACCTGGAAGACCTGCTGGCGGGCGCCGACAGGCGCAGTGGAGGTGCAATGTGAATATCGTCGATCCAGTAGCCCGGCTCGGTCGCAGTGGCCTGGATTTCTTCCAGCGCCTGGGGCGTGCGCATATTCTGTTTTTTAACATCCTGTCCGGCTTGCACACATTGCTGTTGCGGTTTGGCCTGGTGATTCAGCAGGTGTATTCCGTTGGCGTATTGTCGCTGCTGATCATTCTGGTATCCGGTTTGTTCGTAGGTATGGTGCTCGGTCTGCAGGGCTATAACACGCTGGTGGATTTCGGCGCGGCTGAGTCGCTTGGCGTGGTGGTGTCATTATCACTGGTGCGTGAGCTGGGGCCGGTGGTGACAGCTCTGTTGTTTGCCGGGCGTGCCGGTTCGGCATTGACCGCCGAGATTGGTTTGATGAAGGCTACCGAACAGTTATCGGCGATGGAAATGATGGCGGTTGACCCGATACGGCGAGTACTGGCCCCGCGCTTTCTGGCCGGCGTGATCTCCATGCCATTACTGGCCGCTATCTTCAGTGCAGTGGGCGTAATCGGTGGCTACTTTGTTGGCGTCGGTTTGTTAGGCGTGGATTCCGGTGCCTACTGGTCGCAGATGCAGGCCAAGGTGGGTTTATATGATGACGTCATGAACGGCGTGATCAAGAGTCTGGTCTTTGGTGTGGTGGTCACCTGGATTGCCGTATTTGAAGGCTACGATGCAGTTCCGACCTCGGAGGGCGTCAGCCGTGCCACCACCCGGACCGTGGTGCATTCTGCCCTGGCGATACTGGGACTGGACTTTATTTTGACGGCATTAATGTTCGGAGCGTACTGATTATGATGACGACACGTACAGCAGAGATTTGGGTGGGGATTTTCGTGGCGGCCGGCCTGGCAGCCTTGTTTATGCTGGCGATGAAAGTCAGTAATCTGAGTTCCTATACTTCAGGTGGTGGTTATGATGTGATTGCGCGCTTTGATGATGCCAGTGGCCTGAAGGTGCGTTCCCCGGTCACCATGGCCGGCGTCACCCTGGGGCGGGTTTCGCAGATAGGTTTTGACCCCAAGACCTATCAGGCGGTGGTCACCATGCGTATCGAAAGTCGTTACAACAAATTACCCGACGGCACATCGGCCAATATCTATACAGCCGGCCTGTTGGGGGAAAAATACATTGGTCTGTTACCCGGGCCGGCGTCCAATCCGTGTCAGGACGAGAAACTGCAGGCCCAACTCGAAGGACGTAAGCCTGACCTCAAGGGCCTGAAGTGCGGCCCGCAATATCTCAAGCAGGGCTCGGTCATTAAGCTGACCCAGGGTTCGCTGATACTGGAAAAACTCATTGCGCAATTCATCTCCAAATTCATGGACAAGAGTGACGACAAAAAACAGGGCAAGTAAGCGCATGAGCGAGCAACAACCCACGATTGAGCGCACGGACAGGAATCATTTTGTGATCCGGGGCGAACTTAATATGCAGACCGTGCCGGCTCTCGCCAGCGCTGGACACAGCCTGCTGGCGCAGGCCGAGGGGGATATTTGCATCGACCTGGCCGGGGTCAGTCGCGCCGACAGCGCGGGCCTGGCCCTGCTTATCGATCTGCAACGCCAGGCCCGCCGCCAGCAATGCGGGATCCGCTTCGAACACCTGCCTGAGCAACTAGTACAGATACTGCGTCTGAGCGAATTGCACGAAATCCTGCCAATTTAGTGGCTAATCCCGCATTTTCCTGTCGGAAAGCCGTGCGGCCAGGCGCTGCATTTGGTTAAAATAGCCACTTTCCGTGACAGATAATCCCTGGAATACATTATGGAACCCTCAGAAGTCGAAAAACTTATCAAAGCAGGATTACCCGATTGCGAAGTGAGCGTAAAGGGCGATGGCAGTCATTTCGAAGCCGTGGTCGTGGGCGATGTCTTTGACGGCATGTCCCTGGTGAAACAGCAACAACTCGTTTATGCCACGGTCGGGGAACGGATCACCAGTGGCGAATTACATGCCCTGTCCATTAAGACTTATACCCCGCAGGACTGGGAACGTGCAAAGAAACTGCACGTCTCTTCCTGACTCTCAGTGTATAAATAGCAAATATGGATCGCTTGATTATTACCGGTGGCAAACCCTTGACGGGGGAGATTCGGATATCCGGTGCGAAGAATGCCGCCCTGCCGATTATTGTCTCGACCTTACTATCAGATGAACCGGTAACCGTCTGTAATATTCCTCACCTCAACGATATCACCACCACCATGGAGTTGCTGGGGCGCATGGGTGTGTCGATCACCATGGGCGAGAAAATGGACGTGGAGGTGGACAGTTCGACGATCTCGAATTTTGCCGCGCCGTACGAGCTGGTAAAAACCATGCGCGCGTCGATCCTGGTGCTCGGGCCGTTGCTGGCGCGATTCGGGAAAGCCGAGGTTTCGCTCCCAGGTGGTTGTGCCATTGGATCACGTCCGGTCAACCTGCATATCCAGGGGCTGCAGGCAATGGGTGCCGATATCTCGGTAGAGAATGGCTATATCAAGGCCGAGTCAAAGCGTCTGCACGGTGCCAAGATCGTCATGGACCTGGTGACAGTCACCGGGACTGAAAACCTGATGATGGCGGCGGTCCTTGCCGACGGGCGCACGATTATCGAGAATGCCGCGCGTGAACCTGAGGTGGTGGACCTGGCCAATTGTCTGAATAGCATGGGGGCAAAGGTACAGGGTGCCGGTAGTGATGTAATTACTATCGACGGTATGGAACGTCTGCACGGTACACGTTATAGCGTGTTGCCTGACCGGATTGAAACCGGCACCTACCTGGTGGCGGCGGCCATTACTGGTGGCAAGGTCAAACTCAAAAACACTTCACCGGGACACTGCGATGCGATTACCGCCAAGCTGGAAGAGGCGGGAGCCCGGATAGAAATCGGTGATGACTGGATCAGTCTGGATATGGAGGGTAATGGGCCCGAGGCAGTGGATATTCGGACGGCACCCTACCCGGCATTTCCAACGGACATGCAGGCGCAGTTTTGTGCACTGAATGCCGTGGCCAGGGGAACCGGCATGATCACCGAGACCGTGTTTGAAAACCGTTTTATGCACATTCAGGAATTACAACGGATGGGTGCGGACCTGGCACTCAATGGCAATACCGTTGTGTGCAACGGCGTCGACAAGCTGACCGGCGCGCCGGTCATGGCCACCGACCTGCGGGCATCGGCTTCGCTGGTACTGGCGGGCCTGGTGGCTGCGGGTGATACCGTGGTAGATCGCATCTATCATATCGACCGTGGCTATGAATGTATCGAAGAAAAGTTACAACAACTGGGCGCGCAAATCCGGCGCGTCCCGGCCTGAACAGAATCGTAAGGACCATGTCAGAAACCATCACCATTGCATTATCCAAAGGTCGCATCTTCAAGGAGACGCTACCTCTGCTTAAGGCTGCAGGTATTGAACCCCTGGATGATCCGGAAAGCAGTCGCAAACTGATACTCGATACCAATCGGGAAGAGGTCAAACTCGTCATCATTCGCGCCACTGATGTCCCCACCTATGTGCAGTTCGGTGCGGCTGACCTCGGAGTGGCCGGCAAAGACGTACTGATGGAACATGGTGGTGAGGGTCTGTATGAACCGGTCGACCTGCAAATTGCAAAATGTAAATTAATGGTTGCCGGACGCAAGGGTGAAACGCATGACGGTGTGCGCCTGCGCATCGCGACCAAATATGTAAATAGCACGCGCCGCTATTACGCCGAACAGGGTAAACAGGTTGAAATCATCAAGCTGTATGGTTCCATGGAACTGGCACCGATCGTGGGGCTCGCGGATTATATCGTCGATGTGGTGGATACCGGCAACACGCTCAAAGCCAATGGCCTGGAGCCACTGGAACATATTGCCAATATCAGTTCGCGTCTGGTGGTGAACAAGGCGTCGATGAAAATGAAGCATGCGCGCATTCAGCAGTTTATTCACGATATGCAGACGGCGGTGAAGTGACATGACCTCAATCACAGTAAAACGTCTGGACGCCACGCACGACAACTTCTGGCCACAACTGGAATCCCTGCTGGCCTGGGAAAATGTTTCTGATGACAATATTGCAGGGACGGTGCGCGAGATACTTGATGCGGTGCACAGTCGTGGCGATCAGGCCTTGATCGAATATACCAATCGTTTCGATCGCATGCAGGCTCAAACTATGGCAGACCTCACTATCGAGCCGTCGCGTCTGGATGCGGCACTGGCCGCAATTCCAGCGCAACAGCGCGAGGCGCTTGAATCCGCGGCACAGCGTGTGCACATCTATCACGAGCATCAGAAGAGTGACAGCTGGAGTTACACCGAGGCCGATGGCACCTTGCTGGGGCAGCAGGTGACGCCTCTGGATCGGGTTGGCCTCTACGTGCCCGGCGGTAAAGCGGCCTATCCGTCTTCAGTATTGATGAACGCCATTCCGGCCAAGGTCGCCGGTGTCGCGGAGCTGATCATGGTCGTGCCGACCCCCGACGGCGTGATCAACGACCTGGTTCTGGCTGCCGCCCATATCGCCGGGGTCGACAAGGTATTTGCCATCGGTGGCGCACAGGCCGTAGCGGCATTGGCCTATGGTACGGAGAGTGTCCCGCGGGTCGACAAGATCGTGGGGCCTGGCAATATCTATGTGGCCACCGCCAAGTCCATGGTGTTTGGCCAGGTCGGTATCGACATGATCGCGGGCCCTTCTGAAATCCTGGTTGTGTGTGACGGGCAAACCGATCCTGACTGGATCGCCATGGACCTGTTTTCCCAGGCGGAACATGACGAGGATGCCCAGGCCATTCTGGTGTCACCCGATGCCAAGTTTCTGGACAGGGTACAGGCCAGTATCGAGAAGCTGGCGTTGCAAATGGAACGTCAGCAGATCATCGAGACCTCACTGGGTGGACGCGGTGCCCTGATCAAGGCCAATGACCTGGCCCAGGCGATCGAGATTGCCAACTTTATTGCACCTGAACATCTGGAGCTGTCGGTGGAAGACCCGCTGGCCATTGTGCAACAGGTGCGACATGCCGGCGCCATTTTCATGGGACGTTATACTGCCGAGGCGATTGGTGATTACTGTGCCGGACCGAACCACGTGTTACCGACTTCACGCACTGCACGTTTCAGTTCACCATTGGGGGTCTATGATTTCCAGAAACGCTCCAGCCTGATCATGTGCTCGCCACAAGGCGCAGCAAAACTGGGGCAGACCGCCTCGGTACTGGCCCGCGGGGAAGGGCTGACTGCGCACGCCCGTTCTGCTGAATACCGCTTGCCGGAAGAATAAGACCGGATCTTTGGTCAAGGTCTTTGCACACGCACTCATGTCTGAACGCTACGACAAAATCCGTCACTGGGTACGACAGCCAGTTCAGGAACTGTCTGCCTATCATGTCCCAGAGGCACAGGGCTTCATCAAGCTGGATGCCATGGAGAATCCCTATACCTGGCCGGTGGACATGGTGGAGGACTGGCTGCAACTATTGCGTACTGTCCATCTCAATCGCTATCCCGATCCGGCAGCACAGGCATTAAGACAGCGCCTGCAGCAAATTATGCAGGTCCCGCCAGGGCACGATGTGCTGCTAGGTAATGGTTCGGATGAGATCATCCAGATGATCCTGATGGCGGTTAGCGGCAAAGCTCGTGCAGTCCTGGCCCCGGAGCCGGGTTTTGTCATGTATAAAATGATCACCACCTTTCTGGACATGTCTTATGTGGGCGTTCCCCTGTGCGACGATTTCAGTCTGGATCGCGATGCGATGTTAGCGGCGATCAGGCAACAAAATCCGGCGGTTATTTTCCTCGCCTATCCCAACAATCCGACCGGCAACCTGTTCGACGACGATGATGTCGAGGCCATTGTGGAAGCGGCAGACGGTCTGGTCGTGATCGATGAAGCGTATCACGCGTTCGCTGGCAGGACCTGGATGCAGCGTATGACGCAATATGCCAATGTGCTGGTAATGCGCACACTTTCAAAGATGGGACTCGCCGGATTGCGACTCGGGCTTCTGGCAGGCCATCCCGACTGGTTGCAACAATTCGACAAGGTGCGCTTGCCATATAATATCAACGTCCTGACCCAGGCCAGTGCAGAGTTTGCCCTGGCGCACCAGGATATTTTAGACACGCAAACCCGCCGTATTTGCCAGGATCGCGAACAACTGGTAAGTGAACTGAAAACCCTGCCAGGCATCGAGGTGTTTCCCACGCAGGCGAATTTTGTCCTGTTTCGCACCCAGGCGGGTACGGCAGATAATGTGTTTCAGGCCCTGAAACAGCAGAATATCCTGATCAAGAATCTGAGCCATGCCGGAGGCTCACTCAAGGATTGTCTTCGTGTTACCGTGGGGACAGCCGAGGAAAACCGGGCGTTTATGACAGCATTGCAGCACGCGCTTGGCTGATGCGACAGGCACAGGCAGGTACAATCTCCAGTTCGTATAAACCGATCTGTATCATCCAGTAAGTAGAGACTTTTATCCAGAAAGTAAGTTAAGACATTGGACTCCCATCAGGACAATTTCCAGCCAGGTCAGCGCTGGATCAGCAATACGGAATTACAAATGGGCCTGGGCACGGTACTGGCCGTGGATCAGCGCAGCGTGCAGATTGTCTACCTGGCGACCGGCGAGACTCGTACCTACGCAAAAAGATCCGCACCCCTGTCACGTGTGCGTTTTGGCAAGGGGGACCTGGTGCGCAGCCATGATGGCTGGTCAATGCGGGTCGATGATATAGAAGAAGCTGAAGGACTGCTTGTTTACATTGGTCGTCGCAGTGACGGTGACGTCATGATGTTACCCGAGAGCCAGCTGGATAATTTCATGCAGTTCAGCCGGCCGGCTGACCGGCTTTTTACCGGTCAGATCGACAAACCCAAGTTGTACAACCTGCGCAGGGCAACTCGCCAACACCAGACCCGGCTGGCTCACTCCCGGCTGTACGGACTGGCGGGGACCCGCACCAGCCTGATCCCGCACCAGTTGTATATTGCTGATGAAGTCTCGCGTCGGCACGCGCCCCGGGTATTGCTGGCAGACGAAGTCGGGCTGGGCAAGACGATTGAAGCCGGCTTGATTATCCATCGCCAATTGCTCATCCAGCGTGCACGACGGATTCTGATCGTGGTGCCGGATACCCTGGTGCATCAGTGGCTGGTCGAAATGCTGCGCCGTTTTAATCTGATGTTCAGCCTGTTCGATGAAGCCCGCTGCGCGGCAATCGAGGAAGAACTGGAACTGACTAATCCGTTTGTCACTGAACAACTGGTCCTGTGTACAGTTTCATTTCTGACCTCTCAGCCCGGGCGTCTGGCGCAGGCTGTCGCCGGCGAATGGGATCTGCTGGTCGTGGATGAAGCACACCACCTGCAATGGTCGGATGAGCAGGTTAGTCCCGAATACCAAAGCGTAGAGAAACTGGCCAAGGCAATTCGGGGGGTGCTGTTGCTGACAGCCACACCGGAGCAACTGGGCAAGCATGGCCACTTCGCGCGACTGCGCCTGCTGGATCCGGACAGGTTTTCTGATTTTGATAAATTTGTCGCCGAAGAACAGCAGTATGCACCCATCGCGGCAGTTGTCGAAAATCTGTTTGCCGCGACGAGCCTGACGGCAGATTCCACCAGTATTTTGCGTGAAACCCTGCAGGAAGGGGATAACCAGGCTTATCTTGATGTATTGGGCGATAACACTGCGACCGCTGAGCAGCAACAAAATGCGCGTGAACGTCTGATTGAACACCTGCTGGACCGGCATGGTACCGGTCGCATCCTGTTTCGCAATACCCGGCATGTGATCCAGGGCTTCCCGGTGCGACAGTTACATGCCTGCCCGCTACCCTTGCCACAAGAGTATGTCGAGTGGCTTGAACGAATCCAGGCACAGGCTACCATCGATCCACACTTATTGCTCAGTCCCGAACAACTTTATCGTGAACAGGATACCAATAATCCATCTGCCTGGACCGAATTTGATCCAAGGGTCGCCTGGTTGCATGAGATGTTGCGTGATAACAAACCGGACAAGGTCTTGCTGATTTGCAGCAGTGCGTCCACGGTACTTGAGCTTGCGAGTCATTTGAAAAATCGCTATGGCATGCACGCTGCCGTGTTCCATGAAGGGATGAGTATACTCGAGCGCGATCGGGCGGCTGCCTTTTTCGCCAGCGATGAGCAGGGGGCGCAAGTATTGCTCTGTTCCGAAATTGGCAGCGAGGGGCGTAACTTTCAGTTTGCGCATCATCTTGTGTTGTTTGACCTGCCGTTAAACCCGGATTTGCTGGAACAGCGGATAGGCCGGTTAGATCGTATCGGTCAGACTCAGACGATTCGTATTCATGTCCCTTATATGCGTGATAGTGCCCAGTCAATTCTTTTCCAGTGGTATCACCAGGGGCTGCAGGCTTTCGAACAGATCTGTCCAGCAGGTCATAGCGTATTTGTCCAGGTACGGGATAACCTGCTTGATGCCTTGCATCAGCTCGATGAGGGGCTGGCCGATCTACCCAATTTGATTGATACCACGCGTTCACTTTATGAAAAAAGCAAACGTGAGTTGCAACAGGGGCGCGATCGCCTGCTCGAGTACAACTCCTGCCGACCTGCGTATGCAGAAGAACTGGTGGACCTGGCCATGGCGCAGGCGAATGAAAAGGAAATGGCAAAATACCTGGACGCCATATTTGATAATTTTGGTATTGAGAGCGAAGTGCATAGTCCCACCAGTCTGGTGATCCGTCCTGGTGAACATTTGCGCGCCAGTTTGCCGGGCCTGACGGAAGACGGTATGACCATCACCTACCATCGTGCAACTGCCCTGGCCAATGAAGATATGCAGTACCTGACCTGGGAACACCCCATGACAATTGCCGCCATGGACAGTGTCGGCAGCAGTGAAATGGGGAACACTAGCCTGGTGAGTATCCAGCATCCCTCACTGACACCAGGTACTTTACTCATCGAGTGTTGTTATATCCTGGAATCGGCAAATACGCGACGTCTTGATAGTGCACGCTTTCTGCCAGCAGCAGAGATTCGTATCCTGATTGATCAAAAGGGACGCCGTCTTGATTCACATCTGTCCGAGACCTGGCTTCAGCAGAACCAGAAAGAGATAAAACACAATATCGCCAGGCAGGTCGTGAAATCACAACAGGCCCTGATCAAGTCCATGAACGCGGCAACCGATAAACTGGCAATGAAGCTCGCGCCAGAGTTGATTGATAAAGCCAAACAGAATGCTGCTATTGAATACCAGCGTGAAGTTGACAGGCTGGTGGCGCTGCGTCAGGTTAATCCCAGTATCCGCCAGGAAGAGATCGACCAGTTGCTGCAAGAGCGGTCAGATGTGTTGCAACAGCTGGATGCGACTGTGGCGCAACTGGACAGTCTTCGTATTATCGTTGTGATCGACTAGTACTAGTCATGGTTTATCCGGTACAAGTACTCTGCTTGTTGTGTTGTCTCTAGGCGGCCTTGGCTGCAGCATTTATCATGGTCTGCGCCAGTACGCCATAGGTTATTGTCCAGGCCTGTTTGGCTTCCGGGGTAAACGCATTACCCAGACCGGTTTCCAGGGTCCATAACAGGGCAATGCCGACTGTGTCGTAATCCTTGTCCTTGACGCCGTAGCCGGCGTGCCGCTCACCCAGATTTTCAACCGCCGGTACGACAGCCTCCAGCTTGTCGAGACTGTTGACCGCTGTACTGATCATCTGCATCAGCTTACGCCCCTGTTCCGTCATGTCACTCTTGAACAGTGATTTAAGTTCAGGGTCCAGTTCAAACAGCTTGCCATAAAATAATTCCGCAGCTTTATCCGCGATGGGGCTGACCTGTGACCAGGTACTTTTCACCAGCTCGATTTGTTCGGGGGCCATACTTCGCTCCTTGGGAGATATAAGTTGATTGGGTAAGGGTCAGAACAATTCGTTGTTGGTTAGGCCGCGACCGTTGCTGCCGTTTTCATCGCACGCGCCAGTTCATTGTAGGTAATGGTCCAGGCTTCCTTAACTTCAGGCGTGAAATTCTCACCCAGACAGGTTTCCAATGTCCATAGCAGGGCTGCCCCTAAGATATCGTAGTCGTTATCCTTCACACCATACCCGGCATGTCGTTCGCCGAGCTGCTGGAGTGAAGGGACCATCGCTTTGTGCCGGTCCAGGCTGTTCACTACGGTATCAATCATGTTCATGAGCTTCCTGCCTTGCACCGTCATATCGCCGCTAAACAGTGGCTGTAGCGGGGGCTCGAGTTCGAAAACTTTGTCATAAAGCAGCTTTGCCGCTTTGTCAGCAACGGGGAGAATCAGTGCCCAGGTGTTTTTCACGTGTATGACATGTTCCGGCTTCATGCAACTTCCCTCCCGTTCAATTGTTGGCAGACACCGCAGGTCAGCTTCCGGACGAAGTCTGGCGTGGTGCGCAGTTGTGCTAATGTGAAGCAGACACAGCAAGCGGGATGCCAGCTTTGTGGTGAGTATAAATTACAAGGCGTTAGCTGTGGGCAGGGGCGGATAGCCTGGCTGATGTGCACAATGATGTAGCACTGTCTGTCTGCTATGCACAATATTGGTACTGCGTGTCAGTACCATGCGCGGCAACACTCGGCTCAGGAGGTAGGCCGTTCGATGACAGTGGCGTGCTTGGTGATTTCCTTGCCCTTGCGAATGATGGTCACCGCAATATCGTCACCGGGTTTATGTTTACTGATCAGGTCCAGCACGTCGCGTACGTCGTGGATTTTTTGACCGGCAATTTGGATAATCACGTCGCCGCGATCCAGACCGGCTTTGTCGGCGGGGCCGTTGAGGATAATGTTGGTAATGATTGCGCCATCGGTGGAGGCGAGTTTGAAGGATTCGGCCAGGTCTGGACTGATGTCCTGAACTTTGACACCAAGCCAGCCGCGTATGACATGGCCATGTTCGATAATCTGAGTCATGACGTCCCGGGCCAGACTGACCGGGATTGCAAAGCCGATACCCATGGAACCACCGCTTTCGCTGAATATTGCCGTATTGATCCCGATAAGATCACCATAGGCGTTGATCAGGGCACCACCGGAGTTGCCTGGATTAATCGCGGCATCGGTCTGGATGAAATTTTCAAAGGTATTAATACCGAGGCTGTTTCGTCCCAGGGCGGAAACGATGCCAGAGGTCACGGTTTGTCCCACGCCAAATGGGTTGCCGATGGCCAGCACGACATCCCCCACGCGCAGATTGCGTGAGTGGCCGAAGGTAATGACCGGCAGATTCGGCAAACTGATTTTCAGGACTGCCAGATCCGAGTCCGGGTCTGCCCCCACCAGTTTGGCTCGCACTGTGCGGCCATCATGCAGGGCAACGGCAATTTCGTCGGCGCCGGCAATCACGTGGTTATTGGTCAGGATATAACCCTGACTACTGATAATGACGCCGGAACCCAGGCTGGTTTCACGCCGCTGGTTGGCGCTGTCACTACCATTATTGAAGAAATGCCGAAACAGGGGGTCGTTGTACAGGCGGCCCTGGCGTTCCTGAATGACCTTGGTGGTATATACATTCACCACAGCAGGTGCTGCCTTGTTGACGGCCGTGGCATAGGATGTGACGTGTTCACCCGGCGGGCTGTCGCTGATCGTATTATCGCTTTCTTTTAACTGGACCACTGTCGGCCGTGGACCCAGCAACTGCGGATAGAAATATAACAGCACAAAGGCCAGTGCCAGTCCAACTGTTACAAACTGAAAGAGAAAGATGAGGTTTTTCCGCAGGTGCATTTTGTTAAAATGAAATTTGAAGCATGAATAATTAAGGATAACCGAAGGAGCGTGATCTCGCATGATAAATTTGGATGAGCTGGTGACCTACATCAATGACATGCTGGAAGTCGACCGATTTGCCGATTATTGCCCTAATGGATTGCAGGTGGAAGGTCGTGTGGAAGTAAAAAAGCTGGTCAGTGGTGTGACTGCCTGCCAGGCTTTGCTGGATGCAGCCAGCGAACGCCAGGCCGATGCCATTCTGGTTCACCATGGCTATTTCTGGCGTGGCGAAGACCCGCGCGTGATCGGGATGAAACGCCTGCGCCTGGCCACCCTGCTGGAGACTGGTATGAGCCTGCTTGCCTATCATTTGCCGCTGGATGCCCATCCCATCTACGGCAACAATGCCCAACTCGGCGAGCGCCTGGATTTTGTAACCGAGGGTCAGTTTGGGGGTGATCCCGCGATCGGATTATATGGCCATTTAGCCGAGCCGATGGCTGCTGCACAATTGACCAGCCATATCGAACGGGTGTTACAGCGGCCGGCCCTGCACATCGATGGCGGTACCAGCCTGATTCATTCGGTTGCCTGGTGTACGGGGGCGGCGCAAGGCTATATCGAACAGGCCCTGGCACTGGGGGTAGATGCCTTTATTAGTGGCGAGATTTCCGAACGGACCACCCATGTGGCGAGGGAAGCGGGTATACATTATTTTGCTGCCGGCCATCACGCTACCGAACGTTACGGGGTGCAGGCCCTGGGGCAACATCTGGCGGCACAATTTGGCCTCGAACACGAGTTTGTCGAGGTCCCTAATCCTGTATAACTGATTGAAATGCTGGACTAAATTTAACTTCAACCGATGATTCTGTAGACAAGGGTAAACGCCGCTTCCTGGTTCAACTGACCTCGGCCACGGCGGCAGTGGGTGCAGTTGGATGGGTCATTCCAGTAATCGATTCGATGAATCCGAGCGCCAGGGCCCAGGCCGCCGGCGCCCCAGTGGAAGCAGATTTCAGTAAACTAGAGCCGGGCGAGATGATGACCGTGGTCTGGCGCAAGAAGCCGGTCTGGATTCTGCGCCGTACTGACAAGAATCTCTCGGATCTGCCGAAGCTCGACAGTCGGCTCACCGATCCGAAGTCTGAAGTTCCTCACCAGCCAGCGTACTGCAAGAATGAGTATCGCTCGTACGAGAATCACAAACATATCTGGGTCGCCATCGGAATTTGTACCCACCTGGGTTGTTCGCCGACCTATCGCCCGGACGTGGCCCCGCCGGACCTCGGTCCAAAGTGGGTGGGGGGCTATTTCTGCCCCTGTCACGGTTCCCGTTTCGACCTGGCTGGCCGTGTATTTAACGGTTCCCCGGCACCGACCAACCTGGTGATTCCGCCATATCGCTATGTTAAAGATGATGTGATTGTTATTGGTGAAAATCCGAAGAAAGGAGCCGCATAATGACAACAAAAAGCATGGCACTTCTGGGGTGGATTGATGCACGCTTCCCGCTCACCAAGATGTGGAAGGAGCACCTGTCTGAATACTACGCACCGAAAAATTTCAATTTCTGGTATTTCTTTGGTTCACTGGCACTGCTGGTGCTGGTCATGCAGATCATCAGCGGGATCTTCCTGACCATGAACTACAAGCCCGATGCCAACCTGGCCTTCGGCTCGGTGGAATACATCATGCGCGATGTAAACTGGGGCTGGTTTATTCGCTATATGCATTCGACCGGTGCCTCTGCCTTTTTCATCGTGGTCTACCTGCACATGTACCGGGGCTTGATCTACGGTTCCTATCGCAAACCACGCGAACTCATCTGGATCATCGGGGTGTTCATTTACCTCGCACTCATGGCCGAGGCCTTTATGGGTTACCTGTTGCCCTGGGGCCAGATGTCTTACTGGGGGGCGCAGGTCATCGTGAACCTGTTCTCGACCATCCCTTATATCGGACATGATTTGTCAGTCTGGATTCGTGGTGACTTCGTGATTTCTGATGCGACGCTTAATCGCTTCTTTGCCTTCCATGTGATCGCGGTACCGCTGGTGCTGATCATGCTGGTTGTCGCCCACATCCTTGCCCTGCACGAAGTGGGTTCCAATAACCCCGATGGCATCGAAATCAAGAAGAACAAGGGCCCGGACGGGATTCCGCTGGATGGTATTCCATTCCATCCGTATTACACCGTGAAAGATATTATGGGCGTGGTGGTGTTTTTCTTCTTCTTCTTCGGCGTATTGTTCTTCAGTCCGGAGATGCATGGTTTCTTTCTTGAAGCCGCCAATTTCCAGCCGGCGAATCCGCTCAAGACACCGCCACATATTGCGCCGCTATGGTATTTCACGCCGTTCTACGCCATGCTGCGGGCGGTACCGCCCTTGTTTAATTCACAGTTCCCCGGCGTTATCGTGATGGGGGCAGCGATTGTTCTGCTGTTTTTCCTGCCCTGGCTGGATCGCAGTCCGGTTAAGTCGATTCGCTATAAGGGTCTAATCAGTAAGCTTGCCATTCTGATCCTGATTGTGAGCTTTGCCGTACTTGCTTATCTGGGCATGCAACCACCGTCACCGCTCAGGACCAATATCGCGCGCGTCGCGACGATATTGTATTTTGCGTTTTTCCTGTTGATGCCATGGTATTCCAGGATCGATAAGACCAAACCGGTACCAGAGAGGGTGACACACTAATGAATAAAAAAATCCTGATACTGCTGTTAATGTGTTTTCCGATTTTCGTGCATGCCAGCGAAGAGGGCAACGAGCACCTGATGAAGGCTGACGTTAACCTGGAAAACAAAAACTCTCTGCGTCATGGTTTCAAGTTGTTCGTGAATTACTGCATGAGTTGCCACTCGGCCAAGTACATGCGCTACACTCACGTCGCCCGCGACCTGGGTCTGAGCAAAGAACAGATGGAAAACAACCTGATGTTCGTCTCGGATTTCACCGATCCAAACAAACCAGATGGGGTGAATAAAAAGCTTGGCGCCCTGATGACCGTGGCCATGACGGAAAAGCAGGGCAAGCAATGGTTCGGCAATCCACCACCCGACCTGACGCTGGTTGCCCGGGTCCGCGGTGCGGACTGGCTGTATACCTATCTAAATTCCTTCTATCTGGATCCAAAACGCCCAACCGGTGCCAATAACACCCTGTTCAAGAACGTGGGTATGCCGGATGTGCTGTGGCAACTGCACGGTCTACGTCGTCTGAAAACCGAAAAGGAAGCCAATGGTACGGAGAAGGTCAGTTTCGAGCAGGTGACTAAAGGTACGATGAACGAGGTTGAATATCACAAGGCAACCAATGACCTGGTTAATTTCCTGGTTTACCTGGGTGAACCGGTCAAGATGGAACGCCAGCATATTGGCATTCTGGTTATGTTCTTCCTGGTGATCTTCTTCATCTTTGCTTATTTGCTGAAAAAGGAATACTGGAAGGACGTGCACTAACCTGCACAAAGACTGCCAGTTACTTACAAAAGCCTAAAGGGGGAATTCACTTTCCCCCTTTATATTTTATCCTGAGGTAATTAATCACAATGGCGCAAGTAACTAACCGTCGACTCGCAATGACTCTGTTTTCGTCAGATGCGTGCCCGCGTTGCCATATGGTAAGAATCGTGTTGGCCGAGAAAGGTATCAACTACGATGTTCAACCGGTGGATCTCAATGATACACCGGAAGATCTTAAAGATCTGAATCCTTACAATGAAGTTCCGACCCTGGTGGATCGTGATCTGGTGTTGTATCAGCATCAGGTAATCATGGAGTATCTCGATGAACGTTTTCCTCATCCACCATTAATGCCGGTCGATCCGGTTTCCAGGGGACGTAATCGTCTTATGCTGTATCGTATCGAGCGCGACTGGTTCAGTCTGGCCGATCGCATCATGGCAGCTGATAGCGATGCAGATAATGCCCGCAAGGAACTACGGGATAGTTTGCTTAGTGCCATGCCGATATTCGACTCCAAGCCATTTTTTATGAGCGATGAGCTGAGCCTGATCGATTGCGCCATCATGCCATTGTTATGGCGATTGGAGCATTTTGGTATACAGTTACCTGGCAATGCCAAGCCATTATTTACATACATGGATCAAATGTTTAAACGCAACGCCTTCAAGGCCAGCCTCTCCGAAGCAGAGAAGGATATGCGCGCCTGAAGGTCAGGTGATATCACCGTTGCGTGGTGACCGGATTAGGAACATGCAACTGACTTCCAGCCAGCCTTACTTGTTAAGGGCGATATATGAATGGATCGTCGACAACAGTTTAACACCGTATATTCTGGTGGATGCCGGTAATAACGATGTTCAAGTGCCACAGCAGTTTGTGGAGAATGGCAAAATTGTCCTGAACATTGCACCGCGCGCCGTCAATAACCTGCAGTTAAATAACGAGCAGGTAACGTTCGATGCCCGTTTTTCCGGGCAACCGATGCAGGTTATGTTACCGATAAGTGCGGTGCTGGCAATTTATGCCAAGGAGAACGGTCAGGGCATGGTGTTCAACGAAGGTGACCAGCCGCCACCCGAACCTGAACCGACGGATCCTGATAAACCCAAACTTCGCCTGGTAAAATAAACGGGCATGATTGAAGTCCTGCAGGCGGATATCACGACGCTGGCAGTTGACGCGATTGTCAATGCGGCAAACAATAGTTTGCTCGGCGGTGGTGGCGTAGATGGCGCCATTCACCGGGCTGCGGGTCCGGAGTTGCTGGCAGCCTGTCGTCCGCTAAATGGTTGTCAAACCGGCGACGCAAAAATTACCCCCGGTTTTCGGTTACCTGCGCGTTTTGTGATTCATACTGTTGGACCAGTCTGGCAGGGTGGTAAAGCCGGCGAAGCTGCACTACTTGAAAGTTGTTATCGTCGCGCATTTGCACTAGCGGTGCAGTACCAGTTACGCAGTATCGCCTTCCCCGCAATCAGTACCGGCGTCTTTGGCTACCCTAAGGATCAGGCGAGTGAGATTGCGCTTTCCGTCATGCTGGCGCACGAACGCGAATTTGATCGAATCATTGCCTGTTGTTTCAGTGAGGTGGATGCGAAACGCTATCGGCAAACATTGGCAATGTTGCAGCATCAATCTCAGCCATAAACATCTATACCGACGCCAACCTGTTCCATGCTTACCTCATCCTGTTGGCGTTGCTTGCGCCGGGTGTGCGGGCAGCGAGTGTCTATCAGCACGGGTTGCTGACGATTACGACGATCATTGCCACCGCGGCGATCCAGATTACGGCGTACACTATGCCGTTAAGGCACACTCCGTCACACACCAAAAAGTATAGCGTCAATTCGACTACATAATATGTGCAGGATCAGTAAATGGACCTCCTGGATACGGGCAGTAACATCGGATGGCACGCGCAACTCCACATCCTGGAAATCAAGCAGGCCGGCCATTTTGCCACCGTGATTACCGGTCATGGCAATAATGTGCATGTTGCGGGCATGGGCAGTCTTGATGGCCTCAACCACATTGGCGGAATTGCCGCTGGTGGAGATAGCCAGCAGGATATCGCCGGGTTGACCAAGTGAACTGATCTGGCGTGAAAATACCTGGTCATATGCATAGTCATTGGCAATGGACGTCATGGTAGAGGCGTCGGTGGTCAGGGCAATCGCCGGCAGCCCGGGGCGATCATGGTGGAAGCGATTGAGCAGTTCGGATGAAAAGTGCTGGGCATCCGCTGCCGAGCCCCCATTGCCACAACTCAGCACCTTGCTGCCTTGCTTTAGTGCCTGTACCAGGACAGCGACTGCCTGTGCCAATGAGTCCGGCAGGCTTGCGAGGGCTGCCTGCTTGGCAGCGATACTCTCATCGAAGATGGATTTGATGGCGTCGATCTCGTTCATGTCAGCTCCCCTGGGCCTCGAAGGCATTTTTTATCCATTCTATATGAAATTGTGTGTCCTGTTCGGTCACGGCGACGACATCGAAGCGTGTCGGTGCGAGTGCATGAAGCCGTTTTTGCTGCAGGTAATACTGGGCGGTACGCGTCAATTTGCGTTGTTTATACGGGGTAATACTGCTGACGGGGTCAACCATCCCGCCGTGCTGGCGCAAACGGACCTCAACGAAAACCGTGGTATCGGCGTCTCGCATGACCAGGTCGATTTCACCATAGCGGGTGTTGTAGTTGCGCTCGAGTAATTTTAATCCGCGTTGGCGCAGGTACTGGCAGGCCAGATCTTCGGCTTGTTTACCGCTTACCTGGGTATAACCCATCTGTCGTCCTACATATCGCCCTGATCAATCGGAACCGGTCGACCACCGCGGAATTTGACCCAGGTCAGTTGGCGGTGAATGCGCAGGTGGTTATCAAGACTGAGGCTGCCGGTTTCTCCGTCATAGCGTTCATAAGGATAGGTGCGGAGGGTATTTAGTGCACCGATGATATTGAAGGCATCAATACCCAGCGCATAGATACGCTGCAGGGATTTGCCGGCGTTGGTAATCTGATTTTCGAGCTCGGCGTGCATGCCACGGTGTGCGGTGCTTTCCGACAGTACCCAGGGCATGTCGCCGAACTCAAGTCCATCCATGTCACGATCGCGTTCCTGGTTCAGCACTCCGGTAAAGACGTGTGAGGTCGCATACACCGGCACGTCTGATGCCTGGTAAAATTTCAATTGTGGCCGTATCTGGCGGGCCTGCCGCGGGTAAGCGGCCAGGAAGATGAAATCAATATCCTTGCGGCGACGCGGTGTAAACTTGACCTGGCGGCCAAGGATTCTCTCCAACTTGCGATAGCGTGCGTCGCTTTGGTCGATATTGAGCAGGGCCTTGATGGGGCGGGAGAAATCGTTCTTGGCGCTGTCGTAGGTCTGCATGGCCACAATGTGACCGCCCAACTGCTCCCAGCGCTGTTTGAAGGCGTCATAGATGCGTGTACCCCATGGGCCTGACGGTACCAGGACCGCCGCGTTAACGTGGCCGTCAAGCCAGGTACGTTCAGCCACCTGGCGGGCCTCACCTTCGGGCGACAGGCCAAACTGGTACATATTGGCATGCAGGGTTTGATCATTGTCCGGCAGGTAGTTCAGCGCCAGGGTCGGGACCGGCAGGTTATCCAGTTGCGCAAGTTTCTCCACGGCCACCTTGTCCAATGGTCCGACCACGAACTGTGCCCCGTCCTTGATGGCTTGTTTGTAAACACTCACCACGTTATTGGGATCTTCGCCCACATCATAAATGCGAATGCGCATGTTGGGGTTGGGACGGCGGGTGTAATAAGCGGCAGTGAAGCCATCCCGCAAGGCATCACCGGCATTGGCAAACTTGCCGCTCAGCGGTAGCAATAATGCGACACGGTCCGGATAGGCCACGTCCTCCGGTTTACGATTGGTCAGGGCCTCGAGGATACTGGGGTCTACCGGGTGATTGGGGTATTTCTGGCGCCAGGCCTGGATTTCCTGTTTGAGGCGGATTGGACTCAGTTGGTAAACCTTGGCGATTTGCACCAGTTCCATCCAGCCACTGAGGATATTCGGTGGTGGTGCCGTGCGTAATTGCTGAAGCGAACGCTCGGACATAGACGCCAGTGCTGACCAGATTGCCTGCTGATTGGTCTTAATCAGCGCGGGGTCAGTCAAATGCTTTTCCCGTTCCACCAGGGCGCGCGCGGTATCTAGCCGGTTGCCCAGCATGGTATTGGCTTCGGCCCGCAGGTGATAAAACTCGGCCTGGTACATCCCGGGTGTTGTCGTGTCCAGCGGGTTGGTCAGCATCTGCAGGACCTGGTTGGGCTGGCGATCTGCCATGGCGAGTTGTGCCCGCGCCAGGCGTAGCAGGCTCTGACCCAGAATATCGGACCTTGCTACCGCTGTGGTCTTCAGGATCTGCCTGGCCTGGGCAGGTTTTTCACTACGGGCGAGGGCCGCGGCAGCCCGTAATTGCATGTGAATATGCTGATTACCGCTGGTGTTCTGCGTCAGGTTGAGAAACGCCCTGGCCGCCTGTGCATACTGGCCATTGGCCATCAGGTTCTGGGCCTGTTCCGGGGTGATTTGTGGTTGTGGCGGGGTGGTGGCACAACCGGCAAGTATCAGCAGTAGAAAATACAGGAAAAACGCGCGTTGGTTCATCAATACAGTTATCCTAATCCAGTCCTAGATCTTTAATACTTTGCTCCAAACCGTGATGTTTGGGCGAATTTTGACCGGCAGCGGACATTTGTCTGCCAGATTCGGCCATGGGTCGCTATGGTAGCCGGTTTTGCGGCTCGTCGACAAAAGGATAGCAACGTGCCTGATCATAACGGAGTTTTGTACATTGTCGCCACGCCTCTTGGCAATCTGGGGGATATGAGTCAGCGTGCCATCGAGACCCTGCAGCGGGTCGACCTGATCGCCGCCGAAGACACCCGGCATAGTAAAAAGCTTTTACTGCACTTCGGCATCGATAAACCCATGATGACCTATCATGAACATAATGAACGTGAACGCAGTAGCGAAATACTCAAACAGTTACAGGCAGGGCAGCAGATTGCCCTCATCAGCGATGCCGGGACACCACTGATTAGTGACCCAGGTTATCACCTGATACGTCAAGTTCATGACGCTGGCATCAGGCTTGTACCTATACCCGGTCCCAGTGCCGTCATTGCCGCCTTGTGCGCATCCGGCCTAGCTACAGACCGTTTTATATTCGAAGGGTTTCCTCCGGCCAAGGCCGTTGCCCGGGAAAAATACCTGACCGGGCTGGCGCGGGAGCAACGCACGATCGTGTTTTACGAGTCCCCTCATCGTTTGTTGGATACTTTGAACGCGATGCAACAGATTTTCGGCAAGTCGCGACGTATTACACTTGCGCGTGAATTAACCAAGACCTTTGAAACCATTCGTCAGGATACAATCGGTGGACTGCTTGAATGGGTCTCCTCCCATCCCGAACAGCAAAAAGGTGAGAGCGTCCTGGTGGTTGCAGGAGCAGGTGAAATAAAGAGTGAGCTATTCGAGGTCGATGGTGACAAGCTGTTGCAGACATTACTGATGTCTATGAGTGTCAAGGATGCAGCGCACCATGCTGCGCTGTTAACCGGTCAGAGTAAAAATGCATTGTACCAACGTGCATTAGAATTGAAGCAGGGCGATACAGGTTAGCCTTAGAGAGTGGCCTGGTCAGTTTGGTACGGGCACAACAACATTTGTATCAGTGCCTTATTCGTTCACTGGGTGTGGCAGTATTCATCAGGCTGTCAGCTGTAACGGCATCCGCTGCGATGACCCTGTTTGGCAGTCCGGACTGGGAGACTATCAGGTATGTTGCATACAGGTTTTGCATTGTTGTTAGTACTCATTGCCAATAGTGCGCCCATCCTGATCAGGCAGCTACCTTACTTCAGAAAATCCTCTTACCCACTGGATTTTTATCTTCAGTTTCACGATGGCAGCCGCTGGCTGGGTGACAACAAGACCTGGCGTGGCCTGTTTGCGGCGATTGTGCTGACAGCAATCTGCTCCGCGCTAATACAGACAGGCTGGCGAACCGGAGTGGTGGTTGCATTGCTGGCCATGCTGGGCGATAGCCTGTCGAGTTTTATTAAACGACGGTTAGGTCTGCCGCCAAGTGCCATGGCGCTGGGGCTTGATCAGATCCCTGAGTCTTTACTGCCATTGGTATATTTACAGTTTTGCTGGCAAATAGGTTGGTGGCAGGTGGGTTTGCTGGTTGTCTGCTTCTTTGTCCTGGAATTATCCATATCTCGTGTACTCTATTACCTGCATATTCGTAAACATCCTTATTAGGGAAAACGGTGTGCAGGGACGTTCAAGAACGAAAAGGACGTTGAATGATGTCCACGATCGCACAGAATATTGATTTATCTCAAAGACCTGCACTATGGGAAATACGATATATTAGTAGCTGAAAATCAATCAGAGAGGAGGCGCATATGGCATATATTTGGGTGGTTGTTACAGACAGCACACGGGCGCGAATATTTAGTGCGGACTCCTCCAGCGCTGCATTAACTGAATCTGAAAGTCTGGCCTCACCAGAGGGCCGGCTTCACGATCGAGACATGACTTCAGACCTGCCGGGACGCAGTTTTGACAGTAACAAGGCGGGCGGAAGACATGCCATGGAGCCAACGACGGACCCCAAGCAGGAACTGGCGGTAGAATTTGCCCGCACGATTGCCCGCCACCTCGAGGCAGGACGGGTCAAGCGTGATTTTGAGCAATTAGTGCTGGTGGCCGCCCCGTCATTTCTCGGTTTACTGCGCGAACAACTCAACAATTCCTGCCGTAAACTGGTGGCGTACGAGCTCAACAAAAACCTGGTACAGCACACACCGGAAGAGATCCGTGGCCATTTACCCAAACTCCTGCCGGTAGTGGTCTGAGCAGTTGAGCAGGCAGGCACTGGCAGCAAACCGATTGTCCGATTACAATAAACGCAGGATGTCGGCCAGGCAATCGCTGAAGAAATTTTCTTTGGAGGAAAGTCCGGGCTCCACAGGGCAGGGTGCCAGGTAACGCCTGGGCGGCGTGAGCCGATGGAAAGTGCCACAGAAAACATACCGCCTACGTCCCTTCGGGACCGGTAAGGGTGAAATGGTGCGGTAAGAGCGCACCGCGCCGGTGGTAACACACGGCGGCAGGGTAAACCCCACCTGGAGCAAGGCCAAATAGGAACGCATTGGCGCGGCCCGCGCTGCGTTCGGGTAGGCCGCACGAGCCGCGTGGTGACACGCGGCCCAGATGAATGATTGTCCAAGACAGAACCCGGCTTATCGGCCGACTCCTTCTTCTTTGCCCCATTTGCACGATAATGGTGCATTTATCTTCATTATTTACTTTAACATTGTAATATAACTTCCTGATCTTTAGTAATATTTTTGCTCTGCATCCCTGATCAAATTCCCATCAAGTCGTCGCTAAGTTACTGACTCTAAAGAAAGAATTCCCTGCTTTTGTGGGCGAATTCACTTGACGATATGCCATTTTGAGACCTATAGTGTACAGAAGTGGGAAATAGTGGGAGCAAATGGCATATCTGCCTAGCTGATGCGGATGTTTAGAGGAGTCACCATACTTAACCTGGATGCCAAGGGGCGCATGGCCGTGCCCAGCAAGTACCGTGAGCGCTTGTTGCAACAGGGAAACGGACAGTTAGTGGTCACTCTCGATATGAGCGACCCCTGCCTCCTCATTTATCCCATCCCGGAATGGGAAGACATTGAACGCAAGCTGGTGCGACTGCCCAGCCTGAATCAACAGGCCATGCGCATAAAACGCCTGCTGCTGGGGCATGCCTCAGAAGTCGAACTGGATTCCCACGGACGGATATTGTTGCCACCGGCTTTGCGTGACCTGGTGAAACTGGATAAGCGCATCATTTTGCTGGGTCAGGGCAATAAATTCGAGGTTTGGGATGAGCAGACCTGGAATGAACGGCGTGAGCAATGGCTGGAGCAACCAGTGACGGATCAGGGACTTTCTGATGATCTGGAGTCCTTGTCGTTGTAGATAGGGTGGCGGAGCAAATACATCAGACGGTTTTGCTTGAGGAGGCCATCGCCGCGTTGCGGATAAATCCCGATGGGATTTATGTGGACGGTACCTACGGTCGTGGAGGCCATAGTCAAATGATATTGCAGCAGTTATCCAGTGAAGGGCGTCTACTGGTGATCGACAAGGATCCCGAGGCAATTGCTGCTGCCCAGCTGTCCCTGGGTGTTGATCCGCGTACTTATATATATAGTGGCAGTTATGCCAATCTTGGTGAAATTCTCGTTAGTGCCGGCTGGCAACGCCCGGTTCATGGCATTTTGCTGGATTTGGGCGTGTCTTCCCCCCAACTGGATGAGGCCGGTCGCGGTTTCAGTTTTCGCCAGAGCGGGCCACTGGATATGCGCATGGACCCCGCACACGGCGAATCCGCGGCAGACTGGCTGGCCCGTGCATCGGAACAGGAGATCAGCCGGGTACTGCGCGATTACGGGGAAGAGCGTTTTCATAAACGCATTGCCCGTGCCATTGTCAGGGCTCGGGACGAAGAACCGATAAGTACCACCCAGCGCCTCGCTGCCATTGTGGCGGCAGCCATTCCTACCCGCGAGCAGGGCAAGGATCCTGCTACCCGTTCATTCCAGGGCATTCGCATATTCATCAACCACGAACTGGAAGAATTGCAGCAATGCCTGGAAGGCTGTGTTGATCTGCTGGCAGCGGGTGGCCGGCTTGTCATCATCTCGTTTCATTCTCTGGAAGACCGGATAGTTAAACGTTTTATTCGAAAACAAAGTCGTGGCGATGAATACCCGCCGGACTTGCCCATCTCCCATGTGGAATCCAACGCGAAACTGCGTGAAGTTGGCAAACCCGTACGTCCCGGCGATGCCGAGATCAGGCGTAACCCTCGGGCACGTAGCGCGATCATGCGCGTGGCGGAGCGTTTGTCATGAGTGGGCGCCTTCTGACAGCAGTATTGATCATGGCAGTAATGAGTAGTGCTATCGGTGTGATCTACGCAAAACACCGTAATCGCATGCTTTATTTCGATCTGACACGTTTACAGCAGCAGCAGGATGAGTTGAATGTGAACTGGGGACGTCTGCAACTGGAACAGAGTACCTGGGCCACGCATAGTCGGATTGAGCATATCGCACGTACCAAGCTGGATATGCGTAATGTGAATTATGATGATGTGGTGATCGTCAAAGATGAATGAGGCAGTACACAAACCGGCACGCAGTTTCCGAATCACGGTGGTGATTACCGTGGTCCTGCTCGTGCCTGTCGCGCTGGTACTGCGTGCCTTTGATTTACATATCGTCGACCACAATTTCCTGCAAAGTCAGGGAAACGCAAGAGTCCTGCGAACACTTACTGTTTCAGCGCACCGTGGCATGATTGTGGATCGCAACGGCGAGCCTCTGGCCGTGAGTACACCGGTCGATACCGTCTGGGCAGATCCACAGAAATTCAAAGCAACCAGCGAGCAGATGGACCGCCTGGCCCGCGCACTTGACCTTAATGCCAGGGATATGCGCAAGACAATTCGTGATTACAGGCATCAGAAAAAAGAATTCGTATTTATAAAGCGCCGGATTAATCCGGAAATTGCCCAGCAGGCGATGAATCTAAAAATCCAGGGGCTTTATACCAAGCGTGAATACCGGCGCTACTACCCCAGTGCTGAGGTTGCAGCTCACCTGGTAGGTTTTACCAATGTGGATGATATTGGCCAGGAAGGCGTCGAACTGGAATTTAATAAATATCTTCAGGGCCATGACGGTAGCCGGATGGTCATGATCGATAGTATCGGGCGCATCATCAAGAATGTAGAGATGATCAAGCAACCACGGCCGGGCAAGGACCTGGTATTGAGCATTGACCGTCGTTTGCAGTACCTGGCCTATCGTGAGTTGAAAAAAGCGGTATTCGAACATCATGCGAAAGCAGGTTCGGCGACTATCCTGGACGTACAAACCGGTGAAATCCTGGCGATGGTTAACCAGCCATCATTTAATCCCAATAATCGCGATGATCTGAAAGGTTACCTGTATCGCAATCGTGCGGTGACGGATACTTTTGAACCGGGCTCAACAGTAAAACCATTCACTATCGCGGCCGCACTTGAATCCGGCTTGTACAAGCCATCCACGATAGTGAATACCTCACCCGGTTATATGATGGTTGGAAGCAACACTATCCGCGATGATCGTGATTATGGTCGCATTAATCTGTTACAGATTATTCAGAAATCCAGTAATGTCGGGGCCAGCAAGATAGCGCTGAGCATCAACCCAAACTTGCTGCTCAAAGTGCATGAGAAAGTCGGGTTTGGCGAGCTTACCGGGAGTGGCCTGCCGGGTGAGGCGAGTGGTGTTTTACATACCCCGCGGGTATGGCGTGCGATTGAGCGCGCGACAGTTTCATATGGTTATGGACTGGCAGTTACCAACCTGCAGCTTGCCAGGGCTTACTGCGTACTGGCCAGCGGAGGCTACCTGAAACCTGTCACTGTCCAGTTGCAGTCAAATCCGGTACAGGGACGACGTGTCATCCCAGCCAGGTACGATCACGAAATCATCAAGATGCTGCGCGCAGTCGTTCAGCCCGGTGGGACAGGTACCCGCGCAGCAGTGCCGGGTTATTCTATCGCGGGGAAGACCGGTACGGTACGTAACATTGGTAAACACGGCTATGCCCCGCATAAATATGTATCCGTATTTGTCGGCATGGCTCCAGCGAGCCATCCACGCCTGGTGATGGCAGTAACAATTTATGATCCTAAAGATGTCTATTACGGTGGGTTAGTGGCGGCACCCGTGTTTGGGGCAACCATGGCAGGGGCCATGCGTTTGCTGGATATCCCGCCGGATGAGTTACCGGCTAAGCCTGTCAATTTTGCCATGCTCGGGAGACAACAATGATGACGGCGCAAATCAGGATGCCTGCAATGTCTCTGGCCGAGTTGTTATTAGGATTTGCGGAGGTAGTCTCGCGCGAGGATATATTGATTCAGCGTCTGATGCTGGATAGCCGCCAGGTAGAGCCGGGCGATTTATTTATTGCCATACCCGGTCAGTCTGTGGACGGACGCAAATTTATTGACGATGCAATAACGCGGGGTGCGGCTGCAGTACTCTGGCACAGCGATGAGGGAAGCGAGCCGATTCCGATTCATTGGCGGTCTTCCGTGAGCGGTCTTCCGTTACCTGTTATTGCAGTAGAAAATTTGATACACAAGGTCGGCGTCCTCGCCGACCGCTTCTATGCGGCACCATCAAATTCACTCTATACCGTTGGTATCACTGGTACCAACGGAAAAACATCGACCAGTCAGTTTATTGCCCAGGCCCTTAATGAAACAAAACATTGTGGTGTGATGGGGACTATGGGCTGGGGTTTCCTGCCTGATTTAGAGGAATCGACGCATACAACGCCTGATGCGATTACTTGCCATCGGCAACTGGCACAATTGCGGGATCGCGATGCAAAAGCAGTCGCAATGGAAGTCTCATCCCACGCGCTTGATCAGGGGCGTGTCAGTGGTGTTCATTTCGATTGTGCGGTCTTCACCAATCTGACGCATGACCATCTTGATTACCATGGCGATATGCAGGCTTACGCAGATGCCAAGAGGCGGTTGTTTCACTGGCCACAAATACAGTGCCAGATTATAAACCAGGATGATGCCTTTGGCCGGGATCTGATTACGCAATGCCCCACAAAGTGCAAACTTTATACTTATGGCATTGAAAGTCACAATGGTATGCCTGATCTGTTTGCCGATGCCATTCAATACCATCGAACTGGCATATCCATGCAGTTACATACCCCCTATGGTAACGGTAAACTCGATGTCGGCTTGTTTGGCCAGTTTAATGTTTACAACCTGCTGGCAACGCTCGGCGTATTACTCGATGCCGGTCTCTCATTCGAAAATGCGTTATCCCGACTGCATCAATTAAAACCGGTGGGCGGCCGTATGCAGGTTATGCATACGGATTCAGAACCTGTGGTGATCGTGGATTATGCTCATACACCGGATGCCCTGCAGCAAATTCTCACCGCAGCCCGTCAACATGCCTTTGGTCGGATATGGCTGGTTTTCGGTTGTGGTGGTGACAGGGATAAGGCCAAGCGACCAGTAATGGGTGCGATCGCAGAAAGTTTTGCCGACAAGGTCGTGCTGACTTCCGATAACCCCCGACATGAATCTCCTCAGCAGATTATTGACAATATCCTGGCGGGGTTTCGTGCCAAAGATTCTGTCACGGTGGAGCCGGACAGGATGCGGGCAATTCAACATGCTCTGCATAATGCCTCAAACCGGGATGTTATCGTGATTGCAGGAAAAGGGCATGAAACCTATCAGCAGTTTGGTGATGAGAGGCTGGTGTTTAATGATTGTAAAGTGGTTGCGGATTTCTGGGCTGGAGCAGCGCTATGAGCGAACTCGCATTCCAATGGAACCTGAATGCAATCACTGACGCTGCGCAGGGTGTGCTGGAAGGGAATAGTGTGCAAGTAAACGGCATCAATACCGATACTCGCCTCATTGGGCCGGGGCAGGTGTTTGTTGCTTTGGCAGGCGAAAATTTTGATGGTCATGATTTTGTTGCTCAGGCCTGTCAGCAGGGTGCGGCGGCAGTCATCGTGAGTTCAGAAATTGAATGCAGGTGTCCGCGGATTCTTGTCAAGAATACGCGAGTTGCCCTGGGCCTGATTGCCCAGGCCTGGCGCAGACAGTTTGCAATACCGCTGATTGCGGTGACCGGCAGTAACGGCAAAACTACCGTCAAGGAAATGATCAACGCGATTATGTCCGTGCAGGCTGAAACCCTGGCAACCCAGGGAAACCTGAATAATGACATAGGGGTTCCTCTGACATTGTTGCGGTTACGTGCAAGTCATCGTTGCGCCGTGATTGAAATGGGTGCCAATCATGCCGGTGAAATTGCCTGGTTAACTCAGATTGCGGAACCTACGGTCGCATTGGTCAATAACGCCGCATCCGCGCATCTGGAAGGGTTTGGTTCACTCGAGGGTGTTGCTCATGCCAAAGGTGAAATCTATGGTGGTTTATCACCGACAGGTACGGCAGTCATTAATGCTGATGACCGATATGCAGGATTATGGCTGGAATTAAGCAAGGGTAAACATGTAATGCGCTTTGGCCTGGATAATGAGGCTGATGTGACTGCGAAATGGCAGGTACATGACATTGGCAGCAAAATGACGTTGTTTACTCCTGAAGGCGAAATTGAAATCAAGCTGAATTTGCCGGGACGGCATAATGTCATGAATGCATTAGCTGCCAGTACAGCCGCACTTGCTGCCGGCGCCAAGCTCACCCAGATACGTGATGGCCTGCAGGCAATGCATGGGGTTGCCGGTCGTTTACAGGTTAAGCCCGGTTTCGCTGGGAGTCGCATTATTGATGATACTTACAATGCAAACCCGGATTCACTTCGGGCGGCACTAGATGTGATGAAAAACTTCCAGGGCCGTCATTTCCTGGCACTCGGTGATATGGGTGAGCTGGGAGAGGGAAGCATGGAACTCCATCGTACAGCCGGGATTACTGCCAAGAATACTGGTGTGGATCGGTTGTACACGGTAGGTTCCATGGCCAAATCGGCAGCTATCAGCTTTGGCCCGGATGCATTTAGTTATGATGATCAACACAGCATGATTTCAGCACTGCAAGGCGATTTGGGCAAGGATGTAACCCTTCTCGTCAAAGGTTCACGCCTGGCGCATATGGAAAAGGTGGTAAAGGCCCTGACATTAAACGGGGAGAGTTGCTGATGTTGTACCATCTTGCAGAGTATCTGCAAAAATATTATAGCGGTTTTAATGTTTTCGGCTATTTAACATTCCGAGGCATTCTCGGCGTATTAACATCGTTGATTATCTCTTTCATTATCGGGCCAGGAATGATCCGCAAGCTGAGCATGTATAAGATTGGTCAGACAGTCAGAGATGATGGTCCGCAGTCTCATCTATCTAAGGCCGGCACGCCAACCATGGGCGGTGCATTAATCCTCGTTGCGGTAAGTATAAGTACATTGTTATGGGCTGACCTGCAGAATCATTATATATGGGTAGTGATTCTTACTCTGTTGAGTTTTGGTTTGATCGGTTGGGTAGATGACTACAAGAAACTGATAAAACGTGATCCCAGGGGGTTACGGGCTAAATACAAATATTTCTGGCAGTCAGTTATTGCCCTGATAGTTGTCGCATATTTGTTCCATATTTCCACGCCATCTGAGAGAGAATTCATTGTTCCGGTGTTCAAGCATGCCACGATCTCCATGGGTGTGATCGCCTATATAGTGTTTGGGTATTTTGTGATCGTTGGTTCCAGTAATGCCGTTAATCTTACTGATGGGCTGGATGGTCTGGCCATTCTGCCAACGGTCATGGTCGGTGGTGCGCTCGGCATATTCGCTTATCTCAGTGGTAATGCCAACTTCTCTCATTATCTGGGTATTCCGCATATACCCGGTGTTGGTGAGCTGATCATTTTCTGTGGAGCGCTGGTTGGAGCCGGACTGGGTTTTCTCTGGTTTAACACCTATCCTGCCCAGGTCTTTATGGGTGACGTGGGTGCACTGGCACTGGGAGCAGCACTAGGTGTGGTTGCCGTGATGGTGCGGCAGGAACTGGTCCTGATGATTATGGGTGGCGTTTTTGTCATAGAAACCATTTCGGTAATACTTCAGGTTGCGTCTTTCAAGCTGACAGGAAAGCGTATTTTCAAAATGGCGCCCTTGCATCATCACTTTGAATTGAAAGGCTGGCCAGAACCTCGCGTTATCGTGCGTTTCTGGATTATTACGGTCATTCTCGTTCTAATCGGGCTGGCCACGTTGAAGGTGCGTTAGACGGAGCTGAATGTGCTGACAATGCAGGCAAAAACACAACAATTACCTTGCGCTGATGTATTTTGTAATCAGCGAGTCCTTGTCGTAGGTCTGGGTGAAACGGGCTTATCATGCGTCCGCTTTTTACATGCACGTGGTGTCGAGCTTGCTGTTACCGACAGCCGCCTGGATCCTCCCGGGCTGAAAATGGTACAGGATTTATATCCGGATGTTGGTGTCTTTGTCGGCGGATTCGATGAGCAGGCGATTGCTAGTGCGGATGTCCTGTTACTGAGCCCGGGCGTGGCGCTGAAGACACCTGAGATCGTAAAAGCCGGTGCCCAGAATAAACAGATCGTCGGAGATATCGAGGTTTTTTCACGTTGCGTGAATAAACCGGTTATTGCCATCACCGGTTCCAACGGTAAAAGCACAGTGACTGCATTGATGGGCGAAATGGCGCGCCTGGCACGCAAGCACGTTTACGTTGGTGGAAACATTGGTACACCAGTTCTGGAGTTGATAGAACACGAGCAGGAGGCGGAACTATTTGTGCTGGAGTTATCCAGTTTTCAGCTTGAAACAACTTACAGTCTGAATGCGGCTGCAAGCGTGATTCTCAATATAAGCGAAGACCACATGGACCGTTATGACTCGCTAAGCGATTATGCTCGGGCCAAACAGCGTATTTATCATGGTAACGGGACTGTTGTGGTTAACCAGGATGATACCCGTGTGATGGCGCTGACAAGTGATCTTGAGCCAGGGCGCAGGATAATAGGATTCTCGCTGGGAAAACCACGGGGTGAGCATGATTTTGGCCTGATGGAAAAAAATAATCAGACCTGGCTGGCATGTGGTTCTCAGTTGTTACTCGCTGTCGACGAGCTTCGCATCAAAGGAAGCCATAATATTGCCAACGCCCTGGCGTGTCTGGCCCTCGGCACGGCAACAGGCTTGCCAATGCCAGCTATGCTCGAAGGATTACGCCAGTTCTCCGGATTGCCTCATCGTACACAATGGATTGCCGAGCACGACGGCGTGCAATGGTTTAATGATTCGAAGGCTACCAATGTCGGGGCGGCATTGGCGGCAATAAATGGACTACAGGCGAGGACACTTTTCGTCATTCTCGGTGGGCAAGGCAAGGGCCAGGATTTTACACCGCTGAACGGGGTACTGGCTGCCCGTAACGCTCATGTCTTGTTGCTTGGTGAGGATGCAGAACGCATTGCTTCCGAACTGGACAAGCGAATTACCCAAACCATGGTCAAGGATATGGCAGAGGCTGTCACGACAGCATCACAGCTGGCACGTGCAGGTGACGTGGTTCTGTTGTCACCAGCTTGTGCCAGTTTCGACATGTTCAGGGGCTATGCGGATCGGGGACAGACGCTGCAATGAATTTGCAGATTGCGAATCATCTGCAGAATCTGTTCAAACCGGAACCGGAACCCGGGGTTAACTGGTCCATGGATATGTGGCTGGTCGGGAGCCTGTTGGCGATCGTTATCCTGGGTCTGATCATGGTCGGCTCTTCCTCAGTATCCGTGGCGGATCGCGAACTGGGTGAACCCTTTTATTATTTGTGGCGGCAAATGTTGTTTACCGGTATGGGCATGATTGCTGCCATTATCGTCGTACGTATTCCAATGCGAATCTGGCAGGAATTGGGACCGGCACTCATGATCTTAAACCTGCTGTTACTGTCGCTGGTGTTTGTACCCGGCCTGGGGCACTCGGCTAATGGCAGCACCCGCTGGATTGCCATTGGTAGCTTCCATTTACAGGCTTCCGAAATCGTAAAATTATTCAGTGTTATTTATCTTGCCGGCTATCTGGTTCGACATAATGAAGATGTTCGGACCACGTACGCCGGGTTCCTGCGCCCGTTGGGCTTGCTGGTGATCATTTCCGTATTGTTGTTACTGGAACCCGATTTTGGTGCTGCCGCAGTATTGATTACCACTGCCGTCGCGATGATGTGGCTTGCCGGTGTACGTGTCAGCCAGTTTATGCTGTTGATACTTGCCGTCGCTATTACGCTTGCCCTGCTTGTGTATACCTCGGATTATCGCATGCATCGTCTGACGGCCTTCCTCAATCCCTGGGCAGATCCCTATAAATCCGGATTTCAATTGACTCAGGCATTGATTGCCTTTGGGCGTGGCGAATGGTTCGGTGTCGGCCTGGGTTCGAGTGTACAAAAACTTTTTTACCTGCCTGAGGCACATACCGACTTTTTATTTGCAGTACTTGCTGAAGAACTGGGACTGGTCGGTGTAGTGGCCGTGATTTCCCTGTTTACGGTTTTAATTGTGAGGGCCCTGCGCATTGGTCGTGCTGCCGAGCTGCGTGAACGTCCGTTTGCAGGTTATGTCGCCTACGGCATTGGCATCTGGATTGGCCTGCAGGCATTTATCAATATGGGTGTGAACATGGGGGTGCTTCCAACCAAGGGTCTGACCCTGCCTTTTATGAGTTATGGTGGTAGCAGTGTCATTGTGATGTGTGTGGCCATGGCCTTACTGGTACGTGTCGACTATGAAACACGGCGTGATGATCGAACAATTCAACGAAAAACGCGAGCATGGTGAAAGCAGATAAAACAGTTCTGGTGATGGCAGGTGGCACAGGCGGTCATGTGTTTCCGGCGCTTGCGGTTGCACAGAAAATGCGTGAGCAGGGCTTGCATGTGCATTGGTTGGGGACACATGCTGGACTTGAGGCCAGACTGATTCCCCAGGCGGGTTTTGCCATTGATTTTATCAGTATCCGCGGTTTGCGTGGTAAGGGAGTGCTTGGCTGGATACTTGCTCCATTTCGCCTGCTGATTGCAGTGATGCAGGCCTTAGGGATATGTCTGCGGCTCAGGCCCAGTGTTGTTCTGGGTATGGGTGGTTTTGTCACAGGCCCTGGTGGCATCGCATCCTGGTTATTGCGTAAGCCATTGGTTATCCATGAGCAGAATGCAGTTCCCGGTATGACCAATCGCTGGCTGGCAAAACTGGCAAAACGTGTACTGGAAGCGTTTCCTGGCAGCTTTGTTGCGACGAGCAAGGTTTACCATACTGGTAATCCGGTTCGCGCAGGTATCTTGAAAATCGACAAACCTGATAAACGTTTCAGTCAGCGTCACGGACCTGTCAAAGTACTGATCATCGGTGGCAGTCTCGGTGCTCAGGCATTAAATGAATGCGTACCTTCGGCACTGGCCAGGATCGATACAAAGCTGCGGCCTGATGTATGGCATCAGTGTGGTAGAGATAAACTGCATAGCACCCAGGGTGCATATGCTGCAAATCAAGTCAATGGCCGACTGGTGGAATTTATTGACAACATGGACGTTGCGTACGAATGGGCTGATATTCTCGTTTGTCGTGCCGGTGCTATGACGATTAGTGAAATCAGTAATGTTGGAATTGCATCTATTCTGGTTCCCTATCCACATGCTGTAGACGATCATCAAACTGTCAATGCGCAGTATCTGGCAAATGTCGGGGCCGCAGTCATGATTCAGCAAATTGAACTGAGTCCCCAGCGTCTGGCCGATGAGTTAACACAGCTAATTGAGGCGGGGCGGAACCACTTGCTTGAGATGGCGAATAAGGCTCTGGCACTGGCCAGGCCGCAGGCAACTGATGATGTCATTCGGCATTGTCTGGAGGTGGCCCATGGCTAATCAACATCGTCGTTTGAGTGACGTCGGGAACGGTGAGCCGGGAATGGGGCGCATCAAACGTATACATTTTGTCGGTATTGGTGGCGTAGGCATGAGCGGGATTGCTGAAGTCCTGATTAATCTTGGATACAGCGTCAGTGGTTCTGATATTGCACACAATGTGACTACCAAACGCCTACAGGACATGGGCGCCTTCATCCATGTGGGTCATAAGTCAGAGAATGTTGCAGATGCAGACGTGGTTGTGGTTTCCAGCGCCGTCAGCAAAGATAACCCGGAAGTTGTCGAGGCGCATAAACTGCGGATTCCAGTTGTGCCAAGGGCGGAAATGCTGGCAGAGTTAATGCGATTTCGCTTTGGAATTGCCGTAGCCGGTACCCACGGCAAGACAACAACTACCAGCCTGATTGCCAGTGTACTGGCTGAAGGTGGGGTTGACCCCACGTTTGTGATTGGCGGTAAGTTGAATAGTGCGGGTTCCAATGCGCGTTTAGGTACAGGTCATTATCTGGTTGCCGAAGCGGACGAAAGCGATGCCTCGTTCATGCACTTGCAGCCAATGATGGCAGTGGTCACAAATATCGATGCCGATCATATGGAAACATATGGTGGGGATTTCGAAAAGCTCAAGCAGACGTTTATCGAGTTTTTACACCATCTTCCTTTTTACGGACTTGCTGTTTTGTGCCTGGATGATCCCCACGTTGCGAGTATTCTGGATCGTGTTACCCGCCCGGTGATTACCTACGGGGTCAGCGATAATGCAGATATTCGCGCCAGCGATATCCGCCCTTTGGCTTTCCAAACGCATTTCACGGTCTCACGAAAGGACAAGCCGGACTGGTTGGAAATTACTCTGAATATGCCCGGACATCACAATGTATTAAATGCACTTGCTGTAATTGCCGTCGCGCACGAGATTGGTATCGACGATCAGGCCATTATGCGCGCGTTTGCTGAATTCCAGGGAATTGGACGCCGTTTTCAACGTTATGAAGATATCCCCGTTGCCGGTGGTACGGTCATGCATATTGATGATTATGGTCATCATCCCAGAGAAGCGGCTGCTGTGATCGAAGCCGTTCGTGGCGGTTGGCCGCAACGTCGCCTTGTCCTTGTCTTTCAGCCACATCGTTATACGCGAACAAGGGATCTGTTTGAAGATTTCTGCATGGTACTTTCAGGCGTGGATGCACTGGTGCTTGTTGATGTTTATCCGGCAGGCGAAGCACCCATTGCCGGCGCAGACGGGCGGACGCTGGCGCGAGCAATCCGTAATCGCGGCAAGGTTGACCCGGTTTTCGTCGAGACGGTTGATCAATTACCCCAGGCCTTGCATGCGATTTTGCAAGACGGGGATATTTTGCTGACATTAGGTGCAGGCAATATAGGTGGAATTGCACCGGTACTCAAACAACGCCTCATGGAGGTAAGCGCATGACCAGACTGAAACACTATCACCTGGGCTGTGGTGAACCCTTGCAAAGCCATCATTCAGAATTGTTGCTGGTGGTCAGGACCGCCTGTACAGAGCGACCCAAACCCAGAATATCCGATTTGCATAAATCAAAGCCGGGAAAGCGGCATTGAAATGGACGGCCGAATCATGACACAGGCAAATACCAGCTTTCGCGGAATATTACGTGAGAATGAATATTTGTCACGGCATACCTCATGGCGTGTTGGTGGGCCGGTTGCCCGATTTTATCAGCCGGCGGATATCGAGGATTTGTCTGTATATCTGCAGGCCTTGCCCCACGATGAGCCGGTTTATTGGCTGGGGCTTGGTAGTAACCTCCTGGTCCGTGATGGCGGTTATGAGGGCACAGTGATCTGTACCAGTGGTGTACTCAACCAGATCGAGGTGCAGGATGATGAGCGAATCTATGTTGAGGCAGGTGTTGCCTGTCCAAAGGTGGCAAAAGTTGCCGCCAATCATGGACTCACCCGAGCCGAATTCCTTTGTGGCATACCCGGCACGATGGGTGGCGCACTGGCGATGAATGCCGGTGCATTTGGTGGAGAAACCTGGGATCTCGTTATATCAGTGCAGACTATCAATCACATCGGCGAATTGCATGAACGTTTGCCAAATGATTTTGAAATTGGATACCGGCATGTTAGCAGCGAGCATGATGAGTGGTTTGTATCCTGTGTTTTGCAATTACAAAACGGTAACAGGGCTGAAAGCCAGGCAAAGATTAAGGCATTGCTGAACAAACGTGGCGCATCGCAACCGACGCAACAGGCGAATGCAGGGTCAGTCTTCAGAAATCCACCTGGGGATTATGCTGCACGCCTGATCGAGGCCACTGGCCTCAAGGGCACCTGTATGGGAGGGGCGTGTGTCTCTGACAAACATGCAAATTTTATTGTTAATACCGGCACTGCCAGCGCGGCCGATATCGAGGCCCTGATCGGTAAGGTACAACGAGTTGTAGAGGCGGAAACAGGGATACGTTTGCAACCTGAAGTACGCATTGTTGGTGAAACAAAATAAACATGGGAAATATTGTGTCAATACAGCAACCAGACAAAATAACGCCTGAAACCTTTGGCAAGGTTGCAGTGTTAATGGGTGGCTGGTCTGCTGAGCGTGAGATATCACTTAAGAGTGGCAGCGCAGTACTTGCAGCGTTACAACAGCGTGGACTAGATGCGCATGGACTGGATGTTAAACGCGAAACAGTTTTGCAGCAGTTACAGCAGGGAGATTTTGATCGTGCCTTTATTGTTTTGCATGGGCCCGGTGGTGAAGATGGCGTTATTCAGGGTGCTCTGGAAATTCTGGGACTACCTTATACCGGTAGCGGAGTGATGGCATCGGCCCTGGCTATGGACAAGCTGCGAACAAAACAATTGCTTGAGGGAGCCGGATTACCTACGCCAAAGTATATGTTGCTGGACGAGAATACCGATCTGAATTATGTCGTTGCTGAGCTAGGGTTGCCGTTAATGGTGAAGCCGGCGCTAGAAGGCTCAAGTATCGGCATGACCAAGGTTGAGCAGGAAGAGCAAATGCAGGCAGCCTACGATACAGCCTCACGATATGAGGGTCTGGTATTTGCCGAGCAGTGGGTTAGCGGGAATGAATACACGATTGCTGTGCTTGGCGATGAAGCACTACCGGTTATTCGCCTGGAAACACCTCACAAGTTTTATGACTATGAAGCCAAGTATTTTGCAAATGATACCCGCTACCACTGTCCCTGTGGGCTGCCGCAGGAGCAGGAGGCACGCTTGCAGCGTCTGTCGCTATCTGCGTTCAGAGCTGTTGGTGCAAGTGGTTGGGGGCGGGTAGATATACTGGTTGATGAATCAGACAAACCTTATGTGATCGAACTGAACACAGTGCCGGGGATGACGGATCACAGCCTGGTCCCGATGGCGGCGCGAGTACGAGGAATCGAGTTCGACGAGCTGGTGTATCGCATCCTGGTGCAGACGCTGGTTAGTGAAAAACAGGGGCAAACGGAGAACGCGCATGGCAACACACGCTAGTCGACAAGCCGTATACATGCGCAGTTATCGACGTTGGCTGATTAACTGGCGCGTGCTCTGGAACTGGTTCGTTGTGCTAAGCATTGTGATTTTTCTGGCAATTGGGATCAGAAAATTGCTTGAGCCACAAACATTGCCGATTAAGCGCATACAGGCATTGGGTACTTTTACCCATATTAGTGAAAATATGCTGCGTCAGGTAGTGGCCAAGACGGTTAGCGGTGGCTATTTCACTGTGAATGTCGATGAAGTGCAGCGGGCAGTGAAAAATATACCGTGGGTTGCGCATGACAGCGTGCGGCGGGTATGGCCCGATACGCTGGCTATCAAAGTTACTGAACAACAAACTATCGCTGAATGGGCGAAAGGGGGCCTGGTGAATACACAAGGAGTGTTATTTTTCCCTGCACGTAGTACCTACCCGAAAGGGTTACCGATTTTTGATGGCCCTGTTGGCATGGAACGGAATCTAACGGAAGCGTATGAATTAGCCAGGTCTATCATTTCACCGTTGCAGTTATCGATCACGGAGATTCGCATGGATTCTCGCCGGGCTGTCAGCCTGAAGCTGAGTAATGGCATTGAAGTTGTGGTTGGCAGGGAGGAAACACGTACACGCCTGGAACGCTTCAGCCGGGTATACCGCAAGTTGCTGGTGAAACGAGCAGATGATATTGCCAGAGTAGATTTACGCTATAGCAACGGATTGGCCGTAGGCTGGCGTAAGCCAGGCACGAGTTAGGACGAGGAAAGCAACAGTGTCGAAAAAAATGGAAAAAAATTTAATCGTGGGGCTTGATATCGGTACCTCTAAGGTAGTGGCGATTGTGGGAGAGGTGACCGCGGATGGAGACATTGAAGTAATTGGTATTGGCTCGCATCCTTCGCGTGGCCTGAAAAAGGGTGTTGTCGTCAATATCGAATCGACAGTGCAATCCATCCAGCGTGGAGTGGAAGAAGCCGAGTTGATGGCTGGTTGCCAGATACATTCAGTCTATGCAGGCATTGCCGGCAGTCACATTCGCAGTCTGAATTCCCACGGGATCGTTGCTATCCGTGACAAGGAGGTGACGGCAGCTGACGTGGAACGCGTGATCGATGCGGCACGCGCCGTGGCGATCCCGGCCGACCAGCGTATCCTGCATATCCTGCCCCAGGAATTCATTATTGATAACCAGGAAGGTATACGCGAACCCATTGGTATGTCAGGCGTGCGTCTGGAAGCCAAGGTCCACATGGTGACCGGTGCAGTAAGTGCTGCACAGAATATTATCAAATGCGTCCGCCGGTGTGGGCTGGAGGTGGATGACATTATCCTCGAGCAACTTGCCTCAAGTAATGCAGTGTTGACCGATGATGAAAAAGAGCTGGGCGTCTGCCTGGTGGATATCGGCGGCGGAACGACGGATATCGCAGTATTTACCGAAGGAGCGATACGCCATACCGCGGTGATCCCGATAGCCGGTGATCAGGTAACGAATGACATCGCCGTTGCATTGCGCACCCCGACCCAGCATGCCGAGGAAATCAAGATTAAATATGCCTGTGCGCTGACCCAGCTGGCAAGCCCGGAAGAAACGATCGAAGTTCCCAGTGTTGGTGAGCGTGCTGCACGGCGCCTGGCGCGGCAAACCCTGGCTGAAGTGGTTGAGCCCCGCTACGAGGAATTGTTCACGCTGGTACAGGCGGTATTACGCAGAAGTGGATTTGAAGATCTGTGCGCGGCCGTCATTGTCCTGACCGGCGGTAGCGCCAAGATGGAAGGTGTGATTGAGCTTGCCGAAGAAATTTTTCACATGCCGGTGCGACTGGGTTTACCGCAATACGTTAATGGCCTGGTCGATGTTGTGCGTAATCCCATTTATTCCACAGGTGTCGGTTTGTTGCTGTTTGGACATCAGAACCGGTACGTGCGGGAAGCAGAGGCGCGCATGAGTGGAGGTTACAAATCCGTACTCAAGCGCATGAAGAGCTGGTTTCAGGGAAATTTTTAACAGGATGATACTTGGAGCCCTGTTTATGGATATCAAGCAGGGTTTGTTTAACGAAGTAGGAGGGCAGAGGTATGAATATGTTTGAACTGATGGACAATTATGCTCAGGAAGCTGTCATCAAGGTCATCGGTGTCGGTGGCGGCGGTGGTAATGCGGTCGAGCACATGGTGCGCCAGAATATTGAAGGCGTGGAGTTTATCGTGGCCAACACCGATGCGCAGGCAATGAAAAACAGCTCGGCGCGTTCCTTGTTACAACTGGGCAGTACGATTACAAAAGGACTTGGCGCAGGTGCCAATCCCGAGATTGGTCGCCAGGCCGCGCTGGAGGATCGCGAACGGATCTCCGAAGTGCTTGATGGGGCGGATATGGTATTCATCACTGCAGGCATGGGTGGTGGTACCGGTACCGGTGGTGCGCCGATCGTGGCACAGGTAGCCAAGGATATGGGCATTCTGACGGTCGCCGTGGTAACCAAACCGTTTCCGTTCGAAGGCAAGAAACGTATGGAGATCGCAATGAACGGGATCGGCGAGCTGAAAAATTACGTGGATTCGCTGATTACCATCCCGAATGACAAGTTATTGAGCGTACTGGGCAAAAATATCAGCCTGCTGGACGCATTCAAGTCAGCCAATGATGTATTGCTTGGCGCAGTCCAGGGGATTGCCGAGCTGATTACCCGTCCTGGCCTGATCAATGTCGACTTTGCCGATGTGCGCACGGTGATGTCCGAAATGGGCATGGCCATGATGGGCTCCGGACGAGCCACCGGTGAGGAGCGGGCGCGTGAAGCGGCAGAAGCGGCAATTGCCAGCCCGCTGCTGGAAGACGTCAACCTGGCCGGTGCACGCGGTATCCTGGTTAATGTTACCGCGGGTATGGACTTGTCCATTGGCGAATTTGAGGAAGTGGGAAATGCCATTAAGGGATTTGCCTCTGAGAATGCGACAGTGGTAGTTGGTACCGTGATTGACCCCGAACTTAGTGGCGAATTACGGGTCACAGTGGTGGCGACCGGTCTGGGACAGGGGCTAGAACAGACGGAAAAACCCAAATTGGTCGTTGATCGCAGTAATACCGGTGAGGTGGACTACGAAAAGCTGGATCGTCCTGCCGTGATTCGTAAGAAAGCGGTGGGCGAGCGCTTTGAGCCGGAAGCAGGTGCCAATATGGATTATCTGGATATCCCCGCATTCCTCCGTCGCCAGGCAGATTGAAATCTACCTGGTCTATGCGGTAGTTGGTAAAAACGTGCGGTCAATTAAAGATTTATGATCGAAAGACGTTATGCTTTGAAGCAGTTGCCGGAGAGGGGTTGAGTGATTTATCATCGCGGATCTGCCCAGCGTTGGTGCATTCACCCCGAAATATATCTGGCGCGGAAATTGCTTATATTTGAAACAAAAAATTAATTTGCTAAGGGAATCGACGCCTTGATTAAACAACGCACTCTCAAAAATGTCATCCGTGCCACCGGCGTGGGGCTGCACACGGGTGAAAAAGTGTATTTGACATTACGTCCAGCCGTACCGGATACCGGGATCATTTTCCGTCGTGTTGATCTGGATGAACCCGTGGAAATACCCGCAATTCCGGAAAATGTCGGCGATACCACGCTGTCCACGACGCTGATCAAGGATGGCGTCAGGATCTCAACTGTCGAGCATCTGCTCTCTGCCCTCGCAGGGCTCGGCATCGACAACGCCTACATCGACCTGAATGCGGCTGAAGTGCCGATTATGGATGGGAGTGCGGGGCCTTTCGTGTTTTTAATCCAGTCTGCAGGCATTGAAGAACAAAATGCACCAAAGCGATTCATTCGCATCAAACGGACTGTGCAGGTTGAGGACGGCGACAAGTGGGTTAAGTTCGATCCCTTTGACGGATTCAAGGTGGGTTTTACGATTGAATTCGATCACCCGGCCTTTAAAGACGCCCATCAAACAGCGGAGGTCGATTTCTCTACGACGTCGTTTGTGAAAGAGATCAGTCGTGCCCGAACCTTTGGCTTTATGAACCAGATCGAGACCCTGCGTGCCAATAATCTGGCTCTGGGTGGCAGCCTTGACAATGCTGTCGTCCTGGATGATTACCGTATTCTGAATGAAGACGGCTTGCGCTACGTCGATGAGTTTGTGAAACACAAGATTCTGGATTCCATCGGTGATCTCTATCTACTGGGACGCAGCCTGATTGGCGCCTTCAGTGGCCACAAGTCAGGCCATGCGCTGAATAATCGCCTGCTGCGGACATTGCTGGCGGATGAAAAGGCCTGGGAGCTGGTGACTTTCGAAGACGAGAAAAAGGCGCCGATTTCGTTCATGCAGCCGGTTCAGGCTAGCTAGTTCCAGTCGGAAGAACTTTCCCGTTCCGGGAACGAGAACCGCCTCTCGCAGGCGGTTTTTTATTTACGGCGGGCATGATGTGCCAGACGGCGCAATGCCTGTTGCAGTGGTGGGTCATCGATGCTATTTGATAACGTATTGATTATATTGGCATTGTCCTCGCTTAACATGGGGCCTCGCGGTGCTTTCGGTAAGGGCGCCGCGGTATGGCGCTGGGCCACAATGCTGACCCGAATATTCGACACTCTGGCAAAAGCGGGATTGGCCTGGCGCAGGCGTGGAAGCAACTGGGGGACCTGGAAACGAAACCGGGTCGCCCATGCTGCACTATCAACGTAAACAGACAACAGCGGTTCTTCAATATTGCTGATATAGCAATGCGGAGCAAGCTCGCTGTCGAGAAGCGCACGCAGTGCTAGTGTTAGACGCCGTAATTGGCGCGTTCTTGTGATCAGGATCGCAAGATTATCTTGCGCCTCCTCGAATAGCTTGTTCACTGAACGACTAGATTTCATACTTCATTAATAATAGTTGATCGGCCTGATTCTGGCTTGCTATTTGCTGGGTCTTTGCGTAAATTCAACCGGCATATTCAGGGAATTGTGTGATAAATCAATCTACGAGTAAATAATTATAAAGTTGCACATTATCTAGCCGATATTCATTAATCATAGAACTAAAGTATGGACTGCCACTTTGGATGGCTAACAATGACGTTAGATTAAATATGAACATTGTCTTATTACGCCGGAAAAAGGGACACACGGGACTTGTGACCTTATGTCACCGGAAGCTTTCATTACTAATTGTAAGCTTTCTGGTTATTTTGCCAATCTCTCTCCTATATATTGGTTACCAAATGGGTGTCGCACACACGCGGGCAAACCCGGATTCCCTGACCAAGGAAGTCCAGTCCGAGCTGGATGCCCAGAAGGTTAAACTTTCCAATGCCACCCGCAAAGCAGAAGACAGCCTGAATGCCCTGGCTCTGCGCCTTGGCCAATTGCAGGCCCATGTCATTCGGCTGGATGCCCTGGGTGAGCGACTGACCACCATGGCCAAGCTGGATAAGGGCGAATTTGATTTTGAACACCCCCCTGCCCAGGGTGGTCCGGACAGCGATGCCCAGTCAGCTCCCATGCAAGTCCCTGATTTTGTTGCAGCATTGAATGAGCTCTCTGCCGAGCTGGATGACCGTGGGCGCCAGCTGAGTGTGCTGGAATCCCTTATTATGAACCGTAATCTGCGTGCCGAGGTTATGCCAGCAGGACGCCCGGTGAAACACGGCTGGCTGTCTTCCTATTTTGGCATGCGTACTGATCCGTTTACCGGTCGGCTGGCCTTCCATCCCGGCATGGACTTTGCCGGTAAGATGGGGTCGGATGTCATCGCCGTGGCCGCGGGCGTGGTCACTTATGCGGGTAAACGCTCCGGTTACGGCAATCTGGTGGAAATAGACCACGGAAATGGTTACGCCACGCGCTATGGGCACAATTCCAAGATCCTGGTTAGTGTGGGCCAGACAGTCAAAAAAGGGCAGGTTATTGCCTTAATGGGCTCGACAGGTCGCTCTACAGGGCCTCACGTCCATTTTGAGGTTTTAATAAATGGCCACCGTGTGAATCCCAAAAAATATATCCAGGCCGCTTCAAACGGCCTGTAAATAGCCTTATCGGCATTTTCGTCTCCCGGAGTTGAAAATGCCTTGCCAGTGACCAAATTCAGTACTGTCCGCTTATATCCCCGACCCGGGGAAATCGGCCGTGTGGCGAGGCTACAGGCCCGGACCGGATCTGGTTTCTGTGTTCCCTGCCTGATTTTTGGGCCTGGCCAGCCGGAAACTTTTATCAGCGCCATGGTCAATAGCACATAAACTTCACTGACCCGACCTGTGTTCCAGCCCGCATGCCAGATCAGGCGACATGCCATGATGCCGGCTTCGGTAACCCGGTAAGACAAATAGCACCGAGCCCTGTAGAATATAGCGTTTACCCGCCGACCCGTCGGCCATTCAACGCTAACGAAACCAAGATACGATGATGACAGGAATGTTCAAAAAAATGTTCGGCAGCCGGAATGAACGGCTGATCAAGAACTACAGAAAACTGGTAGCACGCATTAATGCGCTGGAAGCGGAAATCAGCGCCCTCAGTGATGAGCAGTTACGTGCCAAAACCGATGAATTCCGCCAGCGTATCCAGGATGGTGCCAGCGTCCATGATCTCTTGCCTGAGGCGTTTGCCGTCGTCAGGGAAGCCAGTGTCCGCGTGTTCAATATGCGCCATTACGATGTGCAGCTAATCGGTGCCATGGTCCTGAATGACGGCAAGATTGCCGAGATGCGCACCGGTGAGGGTAAAACCCTGATGGCGACCCTCGCGGCCTATCTGAATGCCCTGCCCGGAGAAGGGGTCCATGTGGTCACGGTCAATGATTACCTCGCCAGGCGTGACGCCGCCTGGATGGGCAAGCTCTACGGTTTTCTTGGCATGAGCGTTGGCGTGGTCGTACCCGACATGCCGGTGCAGGAAAAGCAGGCTGCATATGCCGCCGACATTACCTACGGTACCAACAACGAATATGGCTTTGATTATCTGCGCGACAACATGGCGTTCAGCACAGATGAAAAATTCCAGCGCGGCCATGCCTTTGCCATCGTGGACGAGGTCGATTCCATCCTCATTGACGAGGCACGTACCCCACTGATTATTTCCGGTCCGACGGATGAAAGCTCCGAACTCTACTATCAGGTCAATGAGCTGGTGCCCAAACTGACCCGCCAGGAAGATAAGGACAGCCCGGGTGATTACCTGGTGGAGGAGAAAACCAAACAGATCTTCCTGTCCGAGGAAGGCCACGAGCGGGTTGAGGACCTGTTGACCAGGGCTGGCCTGCTTAATGAGGGCGAGAGCCTGTACGATGCGGGCAATATCGGCTTGATGCATCACATCAATGCCGGCCTGCGTGCGCATGTATTGTTCCAGCGTGATGTGGATTACATCGTGCAGGATAACGAGATTGTGATTGTGGATGAATTTACCGGGCGTACCATGCATGGCCGGCGTTGGTCTGATGGACTGCACCAGGCAGTAGAGGCCAAGGAAGGGGTCCCGATTCAGCAGGAAAACCAGACCCTGGCCTCTATTACCTTCCAGAATTACTTTCGTCTGTACAAGAAGCTTTCCGGCATGACCGGTACGGCAGATACCGAGGCCTATGAATTCCAGCAAATTTATGGTCTTGAGGTCGTGGTGATTCCGACCCACCGGCCGATGATTCGCCAGGATAACCCGGACAAGGTGTACCTGACCCAGCGCGAGAAATTCCTGGCCATAATTGAAGATATCCGCGACTGCCAGCAACGCGGGCAACCCGTGCTGGTGGGCACGACCTCGATTGAGGTCTCGGAGTTTTTGGCCAAGCATCTGGCCAAGGCCAAGATCAAACACGAGGTGCTGAATGCCAAGCAGCACGAACGTGAGGCCGAAATTGTAGCCCAGGCAGGTCGACCCGGTGCGGTGACGATTGCCACCAATATGGCCGGTCGTGGTACCGACATCGTCCTGGGTGGTAGTGTCGAATCGGAAATCGAAGCGCTGGATAACCCCGGTGAAGACAAGATCGCAAAGATTCGTGAAGACTGGTCCAAACGGCATGCCAGGGTACTGGAAGCCGGTGGATTGCACATCATTGGCACGGAACGCCATGAATCACGCCGGATCGACAATCAGTTGCGCGGCCGCTCCGGCCGTCAGGGTGATCCGGGTTCATCGCGGTTCTATTTGTCGCTGGAAGATAACCTGATGCGTATCTTTGCTTCTGAGCGTGTCGGTAGTCTGATGAAGCGACTGGGGATGCAGGAAGGCGAGGCCATCGAGCATAACCTGGTGTCGAAAGCCATTGAAAATGCTCAGCGCAAGGTGGAAGGTCATAACTTCGACATGCGTAAGAACCTGCTCGAGTACGACGATGTTGCCAATGACCAGCGCAAGGAAATCTACAAGATGCGCAATGAACTCATGTCAGAGGATGACGTTTCCGACATGATTAATGTGTTACGACAAGACGTGCTGGATGCGCTTGTCGATAATTATATTCCGCCCCAGAGCCTGGAAGAGCAGTGGAATGTATCGGGCCTGCAGGAGGCGCTGGAAGGCGAGTTCAGTTTACGTTTGCCCCTGCAACAGTGGCTGGATGAAGACCACAACCTGCACGAAGAGATGCTGCGCCAGCGCATACAGCAGGAAATGGAAGCGGCTTACGAGACCAAGGCGGCGGCCGTGGGTAGCGAGGTCATCCGCCATGTCGAGAAGGAAGTGACCCTGCATGTCCTCGACACGCAGTGGAAAGACCACCTGGCCACCATGGACCAGTTGCGTCAGGGTATTCACCTGCGTGGTTATGCGCAGAAGGATCCAAAACAGGAATACAAACGGAAGAAGTTGAAGCCATGGAAGCCCAGCGTCGCCGGGTTAACCAGGAACAGATGCAATTCCAGCACGCGGAGGCCGCTGCCCTGGCCCAGAGCGAGGCCGGGGAAGAGGCCGCCCAGCCGTATGTCCGGGAGGGACGCAAGGTTGGACGTAACGAACCCTGTCCCTGCGGTTCGGGTAAAAAATATAAACACTGTCACGGCAGGCTCAATTAAGCTTCGCGGAATCACAGCATATGAACAACTCGGTTGAGTTTGTCGTGCCGGGTATTCGCCTGGCGACCGCCGCTGCCGGTATACGCAAACCGGGTCGAGAGGACCTGGTGCTGGTCGAGATTGCGTCAACGGCGTCTACCGCAGCCATGTTTACCCGTAATGCCTTTTGTGCCGCGCCCGTCATTCTGGCCAGGGAGCATCTCAGCCAGTCCTCTCCACGCTATCTTTTGATTAACAGCGGCAATGCCAATGCCGGCACAGGCGAACAAGGCCTGCAGGCGGCACAACAAAGCTGTCAGGCTGTCGCCGATCAATGTGACTGTCAACCTGTCGAGGTGCTGCCATTTTCCACCGGCGTCATTGGCGAAACCTTACCGGTCAACAAGATCAGCGCCTGTATAAATCAACTGGTACAGCAACTCGAAGCCGATTCCTGGCCGGCAGCGGCCCGGGCGATCATGACAACGGATACCTTACCCAAGCTGGCGTCGCGTCAGCTAGACCTGAATGGCCGGACCGTGACCCTCACGGGGATGGCCAAGGGTTCGGGCATGATCCGGCCGAACATGGCGACCATGTTGAGTTTCCTGGCGACCGATGCCGGAATTGAGCAGACTACACTCCAGAACTGTCTGGCTAAGGCCGTGAACAAATCCTTCAATCGCATTACCGTGGACGGGGATACGTCGACCAATGATGCGGTGGTCCTGATGGCGACGGGGCAGAGTGGGGTAGAACTTGCGGCAAATGATGTGCTGGCGTTTCAGTCGGCCCTGGAAGACCTCTGCGTGGAACTGGCGCGTGCCATCGTGCGTGACGGAGAAGGCGCAACCAAGTTGATCAACGTGGTGGTCGAGCAGGGCAAAGATGATGCGGAGTGTGCCCGTGTCGCATATGCCATTGCCCATTCCCCCCTGGTCAAGACCGCGTTTTTCGCCAGCGATCCCAACTGGGGGCGTATCCTGGCCGCCGTGGGTTATGCCGGCGTGGAAGCACTCGATATTAGTGCAATCCAGATTTACCTCGATGAGGTCTGCATCGTTCAGGATGGCGGACGTGCTGCCAGCTATACGGAAGAACAGGGAAGACGTGTTATGCAACAGCCCGAAATAACCATTCGCGTAGTGCTACAGCGCGGCCAGGCAGCAACGACGGTCTGGACCTGTGACTTTTCCTACGACTATGTGAAGATCAATGCCGAGTACCGTACTTGACGACCTAAGCCTTATCGGTAATGGCGCTTTACCCATCACGTTCCAGGTCAAATGAAAAAATCTCTGCATGTTGCGGTTGGCATTATTCAGGATAGCTATGGCCGGATTCTGATCGCACGTCGACCACAGCACTTGCATCAGGGTGGTGTATGGGAATTCCCCGGTGGCAAGGTTGAACTGGGTGAAGACGTGTACACAGCCTTGCGGCGTGAGCTGCAAGAAGAACTCGGGATTAGTGTTGGGCAAACCGAGCCTTTAATCTCTCTCGAACATGATTACGGTGACAGTCTGGTATGGCTAGACGTACACCGAGTATTGAGTTTTACCGGGCATGCACATGGCCGGGAAGGACAGGCAGTAGAATGGGTTGCCGTCGATAAGCTAAGTGATTACGAGTTTCCTGCAGCCAATCGCGCTATCTTGAATGCCGTGCGCCTGCCGGACCGTTATATGATAACCGGTGAATTCAGCGATGATCTGGATTGCCTGAGCAAGATCCAAAATGCCATTGAGCTTGGTGTGCGTCTTATTCAGTTGCGGGCAAACCACCTTACTGCGCAGGAATACATGACTTTAGCGGCCAAAGTCACTGAGTTGCAGACAGAAGATATCCACATCTTACTGAATGCCAATCCGACAATTTTTACACAAACCTCAGCGGCCGGTCTTCATCTAAATCGACATCGACTTATGCAATTAACGCAACGGCCTGTTGCAGATGACAAATTACTCAGCGCATCTGTGCATAACGAACAGGAACTGGCTCAGGCGAACAGACTCGGCGTGGATATGATCCTGGTGTCACCCGTGTTACCAACGTCCTCTCATTCTGATACAGAAACATTGGGTTGGGACAGGTTTGCAGAACTTGTATCTTTGTCGAGTTCTCCAGTGTACGCACTCGGCGGGATGTCTTTGTCACATATATCCCTGGCTTGTTCCTACGGAGCGCAAGGCATTGCTGCGATTAGAACGATGTGGCGTAATCGCTAATGAGAATTTTTATCTTCATTATCAATTGTGCTGGAAACAATCTCCTCGCCTGGAATTCGATGACTTTCACTCGCCCATTCACCGAGATCGATCAGCTTACAACGTTCACAACAAAAAGGGCGAAAAGGATTGCTCTTGTCCCAGACAAGCTCCTTGCCACAGGTTGGACAATGTATTTTCCGGCTCATAAGGTGCAACAGGTCAGTTCGAATTCGACGCTTTCCTGAGCCTGTAGTGGACGACGTCCGGCCTGCGGTTCGAGAAAACGGATTGTCAGGCGGTGCTTGCCGGCGCTGATTTCTGCGAAATATGGCAGGTTGGATGGTACTGCGACCCGGATGAGCTGAATGGGCAGGTTGCTGTCCAATGTCTGCTGGTAAAATCCCTCGGGGGCCAGGAGGGTTTGTGGGCTGGATGCCTCGCGAATCATGCTCAATAATAATGCGACGGGTTCACGTACGACATACAGCTGGCGGTTCCATTGCTCCTGTTGCTCAATCCGTGCTTCCGCTGGCTGTTGTAACCATAGATGAAATATCGGTAAATCTATCGGGCAGCTGCCACCGGGGATGGTTATACGTTGGCGAATACTGTTAATCAATTCCTGTTCTCGCAGAGCCTGGCCGATCTGGCCGGAAATTTTAAGCAGCGATTGCTGGGCATGTTCCAGCTTTTGCAGGATCGTGCCGAGTTGCTCCTGGTCAACGCCAGGAGATTGTTGCAGTGAGGCAAGTTTACCGATATGGCGTTCCAGTTCCTTGAGCAGTTCTGTTTTAAGATCGCTGCGACTGAGGATTTCCAGGGTATCGACGAGACTCGTCAGGGTCGCACGGCTATCCCACACCGAATAGCCGCGCAGGGTATAATCGGTCTGGCAAAACAGGTGCTCCAGGCGCAGAAAGGTCCGCACGCGTTCGTTAAGGGGTTGCTCATATATGACGTAATCGGTCATGGGTATATCTTACACTTTTTATTATCGAGCGGGGAGTGAGCTGGCTCGACAAACCTGGCGATGTCATTGCGAGGGATATTGTGCTTAGCTATTTGAGCGGGCCAATGCCAGGTATTTCTGATGCAGTACTCCGACAGCAGTTGTCAGGGTATTTTGGTCACCGTTATTGTCAAGGACGTCATCGGCAATGGCAAGCATCTGTTCGCGGGATGGCTGGCTGGCAATGATAGGTCTGATGCTGCCAGGTTCCTGGTGATCGCGTTCTGCTGCACGTTCGGCCCGAACATTCTCCGCCGCGTCAATCAGTAGCACGCGATCATAGGTGTAGCCACGGGGGTTGGCGGCCAGTAGCGGTATCAGCAACAGGCAATAGGGTGCATCCAGCTTTTGGATTTGCTCCATGACCTCAGCATGGATCGCCGGGTGCATCAGTGCCTCGAGCCTGTGTCGGGCCTGGCTATTTGCGAAAATATGTTCGCGAAGTGCCTTGCGATCAAGTTGACCATCCACAGTGATAAATTCACGACCAAATTCTTCGGCAATTTGTTGTAGAAGAGGAGAACCCGGACGGACCAGTTTCCTGGCCACCTTATCGGTATCAATATTTGGTATACCCTTCGCCTGGAATAATTCGGCGACGGTAGATTTACCGGACCCAATTCCGCCTGTGACTGCAATTACCAGCATTATGCATGCTCATTAATTTGTTCCGAGAAACAGATGGAAGTATAGCGTGTTCAGGTCTTTACCCCACAGCAGCACAATCCAGCCGGCACCGGCCAGGTAGGGACCAAACGGTATTGGTTTGCCTTTCTCATGGAGCTTGAATGCAATGAGCAGGATCCCGACAACCGAACCGATTAAGGTCGAAATCAGGATGATGGCTGGGAGCATTTGCCAGCCCAGCCAGGCACCGAACAGCGCAAGTAACTTAAAGTCACCATAGCCCATGCCTTCCTTGCCAGTGAATAATTTGAATACGTGGTATACAGACCAGAGCGACAAATAGCCTAGAGTAGCGCCAATTATGGCTGAATGTGGATCGGTATACAGGTTTTGCAGATTCAGGAGCAGCCCCAGCCAGAGAATGGGCAGGGTGATCTGATCAGGCAGGTATTGGTAATCGAAATCGATCAGGGTAAGTGCAATTAATGCCCAGGTCAGAAGGGCGGCGAACAAAAATTGATAACTGACGCCAAACTTCCAGGCAACCGTGAATGTCATGATGGCGGTGACGGCTTCGATTATTGGGTAGCGAGATGAAATTCTGGTCTTGCAGGCTTTGCATCGACCTTTCAGGAATAAATAACTGAGAATGGGAATATTCTCCCAGGCACCGATCATGTGACCACAGTGCGGGCATGCTGAACGCGGGACTACCAGGTTGTATCGGGTACTGTCCGGGGGCGGCAGGTTTGTAGCGAGGTCGCCAGGATATTTATCCGCAAGAAATTCCCGACAATCACGCCGCCAGTCACGCAGCAGCATGATTGGCAGACGGTGGATTACGACATTCAGGAAGCTACCGATCAGCAGCGCGAGAATGACAATCGTAATATAAAAAAACGTGGAATTGAGCTGAAAGACGCGGATGAGATCCATCATATACCCTTCACCCCCTCTATTGGGGTGAGGGGAATATCTGTGAGAATGAGCGTATTAGTGACCGACGACCTTGCCCATCTCGAAGATAGGCATATACATGGCAATGACCAGGCCACCGACCAGTGTGCCAAGAATAACCATGATAAACGGTTCTAACAAGCTGCTGAGTGAATCCACGGCGTTATCGACTTCTTCTTCATAAAAGTCAGCAACCTTGCTCAGCATGGCATCGATTGATCCGGCTTCTTCACCGATGGCAGTCATTTGCACAACCATATTAGGAAACAGATTAGCTTTCTGCATGGTGACATTTAACTGGGTACCCGTGGCCACTTCGTCGCGCATCTTGATGACCGCATCACCGTACACTACGTTGCCAACCGCACCGGCAACCGATGTCATAGCCTCAACTAGTGGTACGCCCGCAGCAAACATGGTCGACAGGGTACGGGCAAAGCGGGCGAGGGCGGCCTTATTCAGAATCATGCCTATAATGGGCACTTTGAGCAGTGTTCTGTCCAGAAAATGATTAAAACCCCGAGAGCGTTTCTTGGCCTGCATTACGCCAAAAATAGCGCCACCAATACTACCAAAGATTAACCACCAGTAGTCCTGGAAAAAGTGCGATAAAGCCACGACAACTTTGGTCGGTGCAGGCAGATCGGCACCGAAGCCCTGAAAGAGTTGGGCGAATTGCGGCACGACGTAAATGAGGAGAATCGTTGTAATCAGAAAGGCTACAGCAATGACCGCTGTCGGATAAAATAGGGCTTTTTTGATCTTGCCTTTGATTGATTCTGTTTTTTCCTTGTAGGTGGCAATCTTGTCCAGCACGTTATCCAGGATACCGGCATGTTCACCCGCGGCAACCAGGTTAACAAATAACTCATCAAAATGGTGAGGATGTTTGGCCAGGGCGTCGGATAAATTGCTACCGCCTTCGATGTCGGCTTTGATGGCCAGCAACA
>JARRNT010000017.1:0-841 GCA_037384645.1 Gammaproteobacteria bacterium
TACCACGATAACCATCAGCATGGCAAACCAGAACATATCGAAGCCGTGCCAGTACCAGGGCAGGGCCTTCCAGTTCAGGAATACCATAAAGTCGGGCAGGGTCGGGTTCGCATAAACACCCCGCGCACCGATTTCACGCATCAGATACATACCCATGGCATATCCGCCAAGGGCAAAAAATGCAGCGTGGCCAAGACTCAGAATGCCGCAGTAACCCCAGACCAGGTCCAGTGCCACTGCGAGCAGAGCGTAGCACATGTACTTGGAAATCAGCGCAAGGGTATAACCCGAGACATGCAGGCCCGAACTTGAAGGGATTACGTGGTTGGCGATGGGAATGAAAACCATCATGGCCAGCAGGATCGACAGCATGATCTTGCCACCGCGGTCCGAGTGTAAAATTCCTGGCAGGAATTTGTTTATCAACATACTCAACTCTCCGCAGCACGGCCCTTTTGCGGGAACAAGCCGCGCGGCCGTTTCTGAATGAACAGGATGACAAACACCAGCACCATGATCTTGGCCATGACCGCACCAGACCAGGGTTCAATAAATTTATTCACGACACCCAACGACATCGCGCCGACCAGGGTGCCCCACAAATTGCCGACACCACCGAACACCACCACCATAAACGAATCGATAATATAAGACTGTCCCAGGTTTGGACCGACATTGGTGATTTGACTCAGTGCGACGCCAGCAATACCGGCGATACCGGAACCCAGACCGAAGGTCAGCGCATCCACCCATTCGCTGCGCACGCCCATGGCCTTAGCCATGGCACGGTTCTGTGAGACTGCCCTCACCTGCAGACCCAGCACAGATTTTTTCAGGATCA